>NZ_JBSGHN010000002.1:517851-844766 GCF_053604425.1 Microbispora sp. NPDC004025
TCCGTGCTCCGGGAAGGCACCGTGCTCCGGGAAGGCACCGTGCTCCGGGAAGGCACCGTGCTCCGGGAAGGCACCGTGCTCCGGGAAGGCACCGTGCTCCGGGAAGGCACCGTGCTCCGGGAAGGCACCGTGCTCTGGAGATTCACTCGTATGTCTTCGCACCGTTGTGTTCCTCCTTGTCAAGCTCTGACATAGAACGCCTCATCCCGTGGCGCGGGCCACCGTTTCCCGCGCACCCACGGCGCAGCCGACGGATCGACCGTCGCAGGACAGCGCGCCAGGAGACTGTGCGGGGGTTTCGCCCGGTGGACCCGGCGGGGTCCGCAGGCCCTGTTGGTGGGGCGGCGCCCGCCGGCGACGCGGCAACCGGCTGGTGTCGAGCCTTGCGGCTGACGCCTCTTCGGGCCGCGTACGTGACGCACCGGCTCGCAGGTGATGCGTGGCGGCGCTGACATCACCGGTCGGGCGTGCCGTACTTCGATCTGTGGCAGACGGCTCGCCGGCCGGGACCTGTCGCGACGACCTGCGCACCGGCGGCTCCGGCCTTTCACCTGTGCGTGCGGAGAACCCGGCGGCCGGCGGGGTCGCGGATCGTGAGGACGGACAGCTGTGACGTGGTTCCATCGGGGTCGCACGGCGATCCGGTCGCCTCCGCGCGCCGCGTCCTGTTGTTAACGCTCACAATTTGTCTGCCGACCGAGCCCCTCTCCGTTGCGATGGATGGCGGTGGTGCCGGGCGGAGCAAATACGAGGGAGAGCGCCACTGTCAAGCGCCCGGAGCACCCGTTCCCGCCGCCCCCATGGTTGTGAGCATGGGCTGACTGGCCTTATCGCGAAGGCTGCTCACCGGGTCGGCTTAACTTATGGTGAAACTTTCAGTCATGCCGCGAAGGAAGTCGCCGCCGGACACGACGTCCCCGACCGCCGCCACCATGGCCTGCACTTATCCGCCGGATCGCCCCGAGAACGGGCGGTGCGTGCCTTCTGGACACCTGAGCGGATCGGCCAGGCGCGGCCGCCGGCCGCTCCGGAGGAGCCCGTCACCGGGAGATCCGGAGACGGCCGCCCGCCCGCGGAGACGTCCCCGGAGACGTCCGCCGGGCCGGTCCTGGTGCCCGGGCGCGCGCCCGCGTCCTCCGTCGCCGCCGCGAGCCTGGCCCAGTTCGCCACTCCCACGGTGGGCGCGATGTACACCAACGGCGACGACGGCTACCAGTACTGGTGCAGCGCCTCGACCGGCCGGCCTCCAGGGTGTCGCGCTCCACCTTGTCGGCGAAGTGCCCGGGGGCCAACAGGTAGGGCGCCACCACGACCCGCGGGGCGCCACCACGGCCGTCTCCGGGTCGCCGATCTCCACGCCGGCCTCGGTGAGACGGCGTTCGAGGGCCCGGACGAGCAGCGGATGCGGGCCGAGCGTCGGGCCGCGACGCGGCCTGACCGCTGCCGGGCGCGGACGATTCCAGGAGCGGGGCCGTCTCTCAGCCGGCCTGGGCGCCCTGCCACAGCGAGTACGCGCTGAAGCCGAAGTCGGGGGACCGGACGTCCGTGCCCGCGACTCCGGTGGAGGTGAGGCCGGTGACGTAGCCCCACCGGCGCTCGTTCTGGTAGTCCCGCAGCCACGGCCCCCCGCTGGAGCCGCCCGTGAAGGGGCATTTGGCGATGCTCAGAGAGATGTAGACCGTGCAGTTCATCTGCAGGTTGCCGTCGTAGGGAGGCTCTCCGGGGTAGCCGAACACCGTGCCCTGGTACCAGGGCGGCGGGAAGAAGCCCATGCCGTTGGAGCCCGTCACGTCCTCGATCCGGACGCCGTCGGACCGCGGCCGGACGGTCACGAAGGCCACATCGTTCGCCCTGCCGCCCCCGGACAGCCAGTCCTGCGAGACGAACGCCTGGTCGAGCACCCAGGAGCCGTATGCGGGATCCGGGCCGTACCGGTAGAAGGGCATGTAGATCCCCTTCGTACGCCAGGTCCCCCGGTCCCGGTCGTAGACGCAGTGCGCGGCCGTGAGGATGAGGTTGCGGTTGCCCGAGGGGACGGTCGAGGCGCTGCACCAGTACTGGTAGCCGTCGTCGCCGTTGGTGTACATCGCGCCCACCGTGGGAGTGGCGAACTGGGCCAGGCTCGCGGCGGCGACGGAGGACGCGGGCGCGCGCCCGGGCACCAGGACCGGCCCGGCGGACGTCTCCGGGGACGTCTCCGCGGGCGGGCGGCCGTCTCCGGATCTCCCGGTGACGGGCTCCTCCGGAGCGGCCGGCGGCCGCGCCTGGCCGATCCGCTCAGGTGTCCAGAAGGCACGCACCGCCCGTTCTTCGCCGCCCACGCCTCCCCTGACGGCGTCCCGCGGGGCCGGTCCGGCGGCCGTGGCCGCGGAGGCCGGCAGGGCGACCGCGGCCGTCAGGATCGCGGCCAAGACGGCCTTCCAACGTATGCGCATCGATGCTCATCTCTTCGCAGTGACAGATGAGCACCAGATGTAGAGAGTCGATCTTGCAGCTGAATGGTGACCAACTGGGACGCGCCCAGGCGGCACACTCCGGGTGGGCGATCCGGCGGATCAGTGCAGGCCGTGGTGGCGGCGGTCGTGGAGGTCGTATCCGCCGTGGCCCGGGCGCTGCCGGCGCTCCTGCCACCACTCGCTCCAGGCGAACCAGCCGCGCTTGATCGGGTCGGCCCGGGAGTCGCCGATGATCTTCACGTCGCCCATGAGCACGTACGCCGTGACCTTGACCACGGGGGCGGCCTGGCCACGCGGGGCCTCGACCACCTGGACCTTCTTGTCCCCCAGGATCGTGACGCCGGACAGTTCGACGTCGACGCCGTCCGGCACGATGATCTTCACGTCGCCCATCACGCACGTGGCGACGATGTCCACCTCACGCCCGCGCACCTCGGCCTCGCGCAGGTCGAGGACCACGTCGCCCATCACGCAGACCGCGCCGATGCCGTCGTCGATCCGCCAGGAGCCGGTCCTCTTGGCGTCGCCCAGCACCGCCACGATCCACTTGCGCACTCTGCTCCCCCGGGCGGCCGGCGCCACAGGAGCGGAGGCGGAGACAGGGGCGGCACCCGGCAGGTCGGCGGTGACCTGGGCGAGCTCGCCGTGGGTCTGCGCCAGGTAGGCGGCCTCGGTGCGCTCGGTCAGTTCGGCGAGGGTCAGCCGTCCCTCCGCGGACGCCACTCGCAGCCGCTCCACCACGGACTCGCGTTCGGCGTCGGATGCCCGCATTCCACCCGGATCAGTCACGCCTTTACCGTATCCCGGCCGGCACCGCTCCCCCATCCTCCTCGGGAACGATCCCGGAACCGTCCTCTGGCACGGCGGGAGGACGATCCCTGACGACGACGCCGCCCGGGGCTGTGTGAGCATGGAAACGTGACCCGCAGCAGGTTGCTCGAGGCGATAGCGGGAGGGGACGTCTCGCGGGTGGCGGCGATGCTGCACCCGGATACCGCCGTGAACCCCGCTCAGGGAACGACGCCGCTCTACCGGGCGGCCGTCGCCGGTCACCACGACATCGTCAGGCTGCTCCTGGAGTACGGCGCCGACCCCGACCGGCCGAGCGGGGGGCACGAGGAGGGCCTTCCGCTCTGCGCGGCGGCCTGCTGGGACCACGCCGAGACCGTGCAGGCGCTGCTCGACGGCGGCGCCGACCCCGACGCGGCGGAGGAGGGCGGCTGGACGGCCCTGCTGTGGGCCGCGGCCAACGGCAACCTCGAGTCGGCCGACATCCTGCTCGACGCGGGGGCCGACCCCGGCCGGGCCGACGACGACGGCGACACCCCGCTGACACTGGCCGCGATCTTCGGGGCGTACGGGATCGTCTGGTCCCTCCTCGAACACGGCGCCGACCCGTCCGCGCCCGGCTGGGACGGCGCGACCCCGCTGGAGATCGCCACGCGGCTCTCGGCGGTGGATCTCGAAGCCATGCTCCGCGAGGAGGTCTCCACGAGAGTGGAGGGCGAGCACACCGTGCTGGTGGCGCACGGCTCCGCACCGGACGGCACCCGGCGGGTCACGGTCGAGGCGCGGGGCGCCGACGGCGGCTACTCGATCACCCGCCAGCGCGGCCACGCCGCCGTCGCGACGGTCCTGGAGTCGGCGCTCGGCCTGCGGCCGTCCGCGGACGTGCTGCTCAGGCGCGTGCTGCCGTACCGCGACCTGGACGAGGACGACGAGACGTGGTGGGCGGCCGTCCACGCGCTGCAGTCCCGCCACGACGAGGAGACGTTCCTCGCGCTGGCCCGGCTGTGCGAGAGCGACGACCCGGTGGAGCGGGAGTTCGGCGTCGACGTGCTCGCGGAGTTCGGCCAGGAGACGCGGCCCGGCCAGGAGACACTGATCGGCCAGGAGACGCTGATCGGCCGGGAACCGGTGGTCGGCCAGGAATCGGGAGTCGCCCGGGGAGCGGGGCCCGGCCGGGACGCGGGGCGCGCCCCCTACCGGGACCGCACTCTGGCGATCCTCCGCGACATGGCCCGGCACGAGAGCGAGCCCGCGGTCGTCGAGGCGCTGCTGCACGCGTTCGGCCACCACGCCGACGAACGGGCGCTCCCCGAGGTGCTGAACATCGTGAACAGCCCGGGCCGGAAGCCGACCGTCCACGACCCCGTCGCGCTCGCCGCGGTCCTGCCCCCGGACGACGAGGACGGGCTGGCCACGCTGATCCGGCTGAGCGAGTGCCCCGACGACGAGGTGCGCGACTGGGCGACGATGGGGATCGCGGGCCTGGCCGCCGACAGCACCCGAATCAGGGACGCCCTGACCACGCGCCTGGCGGACCGCGATCTGACGACGGTGGCCGAGGCCGCGCGGGGCCTGGCCGGGCGCGGGGACCGGCGCGCGCTCGACGGCATCCACCGGGTGCTGTGCGAGGCGGGGGCCGACCAGGACTACGCCCGCGATCTCGCCCTGGAGGCGGCCCAGGAACTCGGTCTGGAGATCTCGGGCGCCTGACCGGACCCGGACTCCGCCCGGTGTTTGTCCCGGCCGCCCGGAGTGTTGAGATGGAGTCCCAGCAGTACCGGACTCCCCGCATCGTGGACGTCCCGGATGGACGAGTCCCGGCATCGAACGCAGGAGGACCCAGTGACCCACGACGTGACCAACCAGGTGCCCCCGCTGACCGGCAACGACGTCTCGGCCGATCACGCGCTGCTGGAGGGGCTCGCCAGGGAAGGGGCGGACTGGGCGACCGGAGAGCTGCGTCAGCTCGGCCTGCTGGCCGGCTCGGCGAAGGCGCAGGAGTGGGGGCGGCTGGCCAACGAGCACCCGCCCGTGCTGCGCACCCACGACCGGTACGGCAACAGGATCGACGAGGTCGAGTTCCACCCGGCCTGGCACGAGCTCATGGCGGTCGCGGTCGAGAGCGGTGCGCACGCCGCGCCCTGGACGTCGGCACGGCCGGGGGCGCACGTCGCCAGGGCCGCCAAGTTCTTCACCTGGTCCCAGGTCGAGGCCGGGCACGGCTGCCCGATCTCCATGACGTACGCCGCCGTGGCCGCGCTGCGGCACTCGCCGTCGCTGCGGGCGGAGTGGGAGCCGCTGCTGGCCTCCCGGACGTACGACTTCGGGCTGCGCCCGCCGCAGGACAAGCGGGGCGTGCTGGCCGGGATGGCGATGACCGAGAAGCAGGGCGGCTCCGACGTGCGGGCCAACACCACGCGGGCCGAGCCGCTGGGCGACGGCAGCTTCGCCCTGACCGGCCACAAGTGGTTCAACTCCGCCCCGATGTGCGACGTGTTCCTGGTGCTGGCGCAGGCCCCGGGCGGGCTGTCGTGCTTCCTGCTCCCCCGCGTGCTGCCCGACGGCACCCGCAACGCGCTGCGGCTGATGCGGCTGAAGGACAAGCTCGGCAACCGGTCGAACGCCTCCGCCGAGGTCGAGTACGAGGGCGCCGTCGCCTTCCTCGTCGGCGAGGAGGGCCGGGGCGTCCGCACGATCATCGAGATGGTGAACATGACCAGGCTCGACTGCGTGATCGGCTCGGCCGCCGGCATGCGGTACGGGCTGACGCAGGCGCTCCACCACGCCCGCCACCGCACGGCCTTCGGCCGGGTCCTGGCCGAGCAGCCGCTGATGCGCTCGGTGCTCGCCGACCTGGCGCTGGAGTCCGAGGCGGCGACCACGCTCATGACGCGCCTGGCGGGGGCGACCGACCGGGCGATCCGGGGCGACGCGGCCGAGGGCCTGTTCCGGCGGGCCGCGCTCGCCGCCGCCAAATACTGGGTGTGCAAGCGGGCGCCGGTCCACGCGGCCGAGGCGCTGGAGTGCCTCGGGGGCAACGGCTACGTCGAGGAGTCGCAGATGCCCCGGCTGTTCCGCGAGTCGCCGCTGAACGGCATCTGGGAGGGCTCGGGCAACGTGGCCGCCCTCGACCTCATGCGGGTGCTGGCCAGGGAGCCGGAGGCGGTCGAGGCGTTCTTCGCCGAGGTGGCGGCGGCCGAGGACAGACGGGTCGCCGACGCGTCCGAGCGGGCGCTCAAGACGCTCGCCTCCGCGGGCGAGGCCGACGCGCGCCGGGTGGCCGAGGAGATGACGCTGGTCCTGCAGGCCTCCCTGCTCGTACGGCACGCCCCCGCCGCGGTGGCCGACGCGTTCTGCGCCTCGCGCCTGTCCGGCGACTGGGGGCGCGCCTTCGGCACGCTGCCGTCCGGCCTCGACCTCGACGCGATCCTCGACCGCGCGGCGCCGGCGTGAGCCGACCGGCCATGCCGGTGAGCCCGGCGCACCGGCGGCGGCGTTAAGGTCACTGTGGATAGGCTCCGCTTACTGAAGGGATATCGCCATGGCGACCACTCGTACCGCGACGACGCAGTGGAAGGGCGCGCTGCTCGACGGTTCGGGCACCGTTTCGCTCGACACCTCCGGCGTCGGCACCTTCGACGTCTCCTGGCCCTCCCGGGCCGAGCAGGCCAACGGCAAGACGAGCCCGGAGGAGCTGATCGCGGCCGCCCACTCCTCGTGCTTCTCGATGGCCCTGTCCCACGGCCTGGCCCAGGCGGGCACCCCGCCGCAGTCGGTGGAGACCCGCGCGGACGTGACCTTCCAGCCCGGTGAGGGCATCACCGGCATCGTGATCTCCGTGCGGGCCCAGGTGCCCGGCATCTCGGCCGAGGACTTCCAGCAGGCCGCCGAGACGGCCAAGGCGAACTGCCCGGTGAGCAAGGCGCTCGCCGGAACGACGATCAGCCTCAAGGCCGAACTCGTCGGCTGAGCGGCAGCGGGAGCCCCCGCCGGACCCGATCCGGCGGGGGCTCCCGCGTTCCCGTGCGAGAGCAGGGGTCGTCGCGGGTGCACGATTCGCCCCGGCAGTGGAGAATGAGGTTACATGCGCGAGGTTTGGCCTGGAGAGCCCTACCCGCTCGGCGCCACCTGGGATGGTGTGGGCACCAACTTTTCGGTGTTCTCGGAGGCGGCCGAGCGGGTCGAGCTGTGCCTGTACGACGACAGAGGCGGGGAGACCCGCGTCGATCTGCCCGAGGTCGACGGGTTCGTCTGGCACGGGTACGTGCCGGGGATCATGCCCGGACAGCGGTACGGCTTCCGCGTGCACGGGCCCTACCGGCCCGAGCACGGGCACCGGTGCAACCCGTCCAAGCTGCTGCTCGACCCGTACGCCAAGGCGATCGAGGGCTCGGTGCGGTGGAACCAGTCGCTTTTCTCCTACCAGTTCGCCGACCCCGCCCGGCTCAACACCGAGGACTCCGCGCCGTACATGCCGAAGAACGTGGTCGTGAACCCGTTCTTCGAATGGGGCAACGACCGGCCGCCCCGCACGCCGTACCACGAGACGGTGATCTACGAGGCGCACGTGCGCGGCCTGACCATGCGCCATCCGTCCGTCCCGCAGGAGCAGCGGGGCACCTACGCCGGGCTGGCGCACCCGGCGGTGATCGACCACCTCCTGTCGATCGGCGTCACGGCGGTCGAGCTCATGCCCGTGCACCAGTTCGTTCCCGAGCACTTCCTGGTGGCCAGAGGGCTGACCAACTACTGGGGCTACAACACGATCGCCTACATGGCGCCGCACAACACCTACGCCAGTTCCGGGCAGCGCGGGGAGCAGGTCCAGGAGTTCAAGGCGATGGTGCGCGCCCTGCACGAGGCGGGCATCGAGGTGATCCTCGACGTGGTCTACAACCACACCGCCGAGGGCGACCACATGGGCCCGACGCTGGGCTTCCGCGGCATCGACAACGTCGCCTACTACCGGCTGCGCGAGGAGGACCGCCGCTACTATCTCGACTACACCGGGTGCGGCAACTCGCTGAACGTCCGCTCGCCCCACGCGCTCCAGCTGATCATGGACTCGCTGCGCTACTGGGTGCTCGACATGCACGTGGACGGCTTCCGCTTCGACCTCGCCGCCGCCCTGGCGCGGGAGCTGCACGACGTGGACCGGCTGAGCGCGTTCTTCGACCTCATCCAGCAGGACCCGGTGATCTCGCAGGTCAAGCTGATCGCCGAGCCGTGGGACGTCGGCCCCGGCGGTTACCAGGTCGGCAACTTCCCGCCGTTGTGGACCGAGTGGAACGGCAAGTACCGCGACTCCGTGCGGGACTTCTGGCGCGGCGCGTCCCAGACGCTGCCCGAGTTCGCCTCGCGCCTGGCCGGGTCGAGCGACCTGTACGCCAGCAGCGGCCGCCGCCCGGTGGCCTCGATCAACTTCGTGACAGCCCACGACGGGTTCACCCTCACCGACCTCGTCTCCTATGACCACAAGCACAACGAGGCCAACGGCGAGGGCAACCGCGACGGCACCGACGACAACCGCTCCTGGAACTGCGGCGCCGAGGGCCCGGTGGAGGACCCGGCGATCGTACGGCTGCGCCGGCGGCAGCGGCGCAACCTCCTCGCCACGCTGTTCGTGTCCCAGGGCGTGCCGATGCTGCTGGCGGGCGACGAGTTCGGCCGCACCCAGCACGGCAACAACAACGCCTACTGCCAGGACAACGACGTCTCCTGGATCGACTGGTCGCTGCTGCGCCAGGAGGACGACCTGCTCGAGTTCGTCCGCCGCCTGGCCGCGTTACGGCGGGCCCATCCCGTCTTCCGGCGGCGCCGGTTCTTCCACGGCCGCACCGTCGGGGGCGGTAGCAGGGACATCGTCTGGCTCACGCCGTCGGGCACCGAGATGACCGACGGCGACTGGCACACGGGCTACGCGAAGTCGCTGGGGGTGTACGTCAACGGCGACGCGATCAGCGAGCCCGGCACGCGCGGCGAGCGGATCAGGGACGAGACGTTCCTGCTGCTGATCAACGCGCACCACGAGAGCCTGACGTTCGCTCTCCCCGGCCCGGAGCTGGGGGCCGCCTGGCGTCCCGTCCTCGACACCGCCGACGAGAGCGTCCGCGACGACCCGTACGCCGAGGAGAGCCTGCCCGCCGGGGCCAAGATCTGCGTCGCCGACCGGTCCATGCGGATCCTGGTCTGCGCCGGCTGATCCCACGCGCCTCCGCGCATGGGCGGCCGGTCCCGGCCCGGGCCACTCCGTGGACCCCGGAAGGCGAGACAGGCGGGGGACGAACACGGCATTGACCCCTATAAGGGACTATCCCGCCCAGTTCGTTACCCTCGGGCAGGTGACCAGGACATCAGTGCAGGCCGGCCTGCCGCCGAAGCCCAGGGCGGCGGTGGTGCGGGACGCCCTCGGGGTGGGCACGGCCGTCGGCCTGTCCGGCTTCGCGTTCGGCGTCACCTCGGCGGGCGCGGGGATGAGCGTCGTGCAGACCTGCGTGCTGTCGCTGTTCGTGTTCACCGGGGCGTCCCAGTTCGCGCTGGTGGGCGCGCTCGGCACCGGCGGGAACCCGCTCGCCGCCGCGGCCGGGGCGCTGCTGCTCGGCGTCCGCAACGCCTTCTACGGGCTGCGGCTGTCGCAGCTGCTGGGGCTCCCCGCGGCGGTCCGTCCCCTGGCCGCGCAGTGGGTGATCGACGAGACCTCCGCCGTGGCCCTGGCCCAGCCCGACCGGCGCCTGGCCCGGCTCGGGTTCACGGTCACCGGGGCCAGCCTGTACGCCGGCTGGAACATCACCACGTTCCTGGGCGCGCTGGGCGCCTCCGCGCTGGGCGACCCGGCGGCCTGGGGGCTCGACGTCGCCGGCCCGGCCGTCTTCCTCGCCCTGCTCCTGCCCATGCTCCGGGGCCGCTCCGCGGCGCCCGATGCTGCCAGACCCGATGCTGCCGAACCCGATGCGTCCGGACCCGATTCTTCCGTGCCCGATGCGTCCGGACGCGATGCTGCGGGGATCGATGCGTCCGTCCCCGCCGGCGTTCAGGACGAGCGGCCGGTCGCGAAGACGGGCCCGGCGGGCACGAGTACGGTCAGGGACACGGCTCAGGGCACGTCCAGGGGCACGGCCGGGGACACGGCTCAGGGCACGGCTGGGGACACGGTTGGGGACACGGCCCGGGGCACGGCTGGGGACACGGCCTTCCCGTGGCAGGAGGCGGCGGTGGCGGCGCTGGCCGTCGTGCTGGCCCTCGCCTGCGTGCCGTTCGTGCCCGCGGGCGTGCCGGTGCTGGTGGCCGTGCTCGCCGCACCGGCCGTACTGGCCGTGTCCCGGCTCCGTGCCCGCCCTAGCGCCCGCCCTAACGCCCGCCCCAATGCCCGCCGCTCGCCCCGAGGAGGACGCCGATGATCTGGGCCGCGATCGTGGTCACCGCCGCCGGGTGTTACGCGGTGAAGCTGCTCGGGCTGTCGGTCCCGGCGGCGGTGCTCGAACGGCCGCTCGTACGCCGGCTGGCCACACTGGTGCCGATCGCGGCGTTGGCCGCCCTGATCGCCCTGCAGACCTTCGCCGACGGCGGCACGCTCGTCGTCGACGCCCGGGCCGCCGGGCTCGCGGCGGCGGCCGTCGCCCTGCTGCTGCGCGCGCCGTTCCTGGTGATCGTCGCGGTCGCCGTCGTCGTCACCGCCGCCGTCCGCGCCCTCACCGGCTGACCCGCCGTACCGGCCGGGGACCGGGCCGTACGGCCGCCCGCGTGCGCGCCCGGTGCCGCGGCAGGACGGTCAGCGGGCGAGGATCTTGTCGAGGTCGTAGCTCACCGGGCGGTCGAGCTGCTCGTAGGTGCAGGACTCGGGAGTGCGGTCCGGCCGCCAGCGGCGGAACTGGGCGGTGTGGCGGAACCGGTCGCCCTCCATGTGGTCGTAGGCCACCTCGATCACCCGTTCGGGCCGCAGCGGGATGAACGACAGATCCTTCTTGGCGTTCCACCGCGACACGGCGCCGGGCAGGCGCTGGCCCTCGGCGCCGCCCGCCGCGACCTCGGCCCAGTGTCCCCACGGATGCTCGCTCAGGTCCCGCACCCGGTACGGCGCGAGCTCCTCGACGAGTTCCTCACGGCGCTTCATCGGGAACGACGCCGCGACACCCACGTGATGCAGGCGGCCGTCCGGCGAGTAGAGCCCGAGCAGCAGCGACCCGACGACCGGCCCGGACTTGTGCTCGCGGTAGCCCGCCACCACGCAGTCGGCCGTCCGCTCGTGCTTGACCTTGAACATCACGCGCTTGTCCGGCGTGTACGGCTGGTCGCCCGGCTTCACGACGATGCCGTCGAGTCCGGCGCCCTCGAACGCGTCGAACCACTCGGCGGCCCGGCCCTCGTCCCGGGTGACCGGCGTCAGCCGTACGGACCGGCCCGCGCCCGCCAGCGCCTCCTCCAGCCGGGCCCTCCGCTCCGAGAACGGCGCCTCCATGAGGTCCTCCGTCGCGGTGGCGAGCAGGTCGAAGGCGACGAACGACGCGGGCGTGTTCTCGGCCAGCAGCCGCACCCGGGACTGCGCGGGATGGATGCGCTGCTGCAGCGCGTCGAAGTCGAGCGACTGCCCCCTGATCAGCACGATCTCGCCGTCCACGACGCACTTGGGCGGCAGCTCCCGTCTGACGGCCTCGACCAGCTCGGGGAAGTAGCGCGTGAAGGGCCGCTCGTTCCTGCTGCCCAGGAAGACCTCGTCGCCGTCCCGGAAGACGATGCAGCGGAAGCCGTCCCACTTCGGCTCGTAGTAGAGCGTGCCGTCCTGCTTCGGCAGCGCCTTGACGGCCTTGGCGAGCATCGGCGCGACCGGCGGCACGACCGGCAGCTCCAGGTCGGGGATCTGCGGCTCAACCGGCGGCTTCATCCTGCGCCTCCCTGATGTATCGGCAGAAGAGGAAGCCGTCCTCTTCGAGCACCTGGGCGAGGGTCAGCGGCGTGTGCGACGCGACGCCGTCCAGTATGCGCGCCGCGTCGCCGCCGGTCAGCATCGGGCTCACGGTCAGCGCCAGCTCGTCGACCAGGCCGGCGGCGGCGAGCTGCGCGTTCACCCGGGGGCCGCCTTCGCACAGGACGCGGCCGAGCCCCCGGTCCCGCAGCTCGCCCAGGGCGGTCGCGAGATCGACCGCCTCGTCGCCCGCGACGATCACGTCGGCCCTCCCGGCCGCCTCCTCGCGCCGGTCCTTCGGCGCCGACTCCGTCGTGATCACGATCGTCCGGGCGTACGGCTCGGCCTCGGTGAACAGCGGGGCCTCGAGGTCGAGGTCGAGGCGGCGGGTGACGACGGCGATGGGCGGCGCCGGGGGCCTGCCCTCCCGCAGGGCCCGCCACGACTCGCGGGGGCGGGCCGGGCGGTATCCCTCCGTGCGGACCGTCGCGGCCCCGGCCAGCACCACGTCGGCAAGGCCCCGCAGCAGCCCGAAGATCCGCTTGTCGGCCCGGCCGGACAGGCCCTCCGAATGGCCCTCCACCCAGGCCGCGCCGTCGGCGCTGGACACCATGTTGAGGCGCAGCCAGTGGTCGCGCGGGTAGGCGTAGGCGGCGGGGATGTCCGGTTCGTCCTCGGAGCAGGGGTGGATGCGGCGCACGCTTCCTACAGTGGCACACGACACCGACAAGGCCGCCCGCGACGCCCCGTCCCACGCTCGTCGCCGCGGCGTCCGCCCTCAAGCGTCCGCCCTCAAGCGTCCACCCTCAGCCGAACGGGCCTGCCGCCGTAGGCGGGGCACCGGTGCCGCCCACGCTCAGCAGCCGCGAAGTCACCTCGTCCAGACGCCGGGCGCGGCCGGGGTCGAAGTCCTCGCCTTCGAGGGGCAGCGGCTTGCCGCGCATGAAGGCCGTGACCGGTTCGGCGGGTGGCCGGTCCAGCAGCCGGATGACGGGCAGGATCGCCTTCTCCACCGGCTGTGCGAAGACCCTCGCCAGCGCCTTGGTGAGGATCCGCTGATGCCGGGGCAGCGGGTCGGCCATGCTCGTCCGCACGAATCCCGGGTTGTAGAGCACGTAACGGGTGCGCGCCCCGGGGTGGCGGCGCGGGAAGTCCACGCCCAGCAGGTCGTTGCATCGCGACGACTGCATGGCGGCCCGTATGCCCTTGTAGCCCTCACGCAGTTGCAGGTCGTCCCAGTGGACGGCGCCCGGCAGGCCGCCGGGACCGGCGATGTTCACGATGACCGGCGCCCCGGCCCGTTCGAGGGCTGGGACCAGTCCGTGTCCGAGCACGTACCGGCTGAGATAGGCCAGCGCGAAGGTGAACTCGAACCCGTCCTCGGTCTCTTCCCGCCGTGGGCGAAACCGCTGGGCTCCGAAGACCACCCCGTCGACGGAATCGGTGACCGTCGCGATCTCGCCCAGGACCGCACGCATCCCCGCCAGCGTGCTGAGGTCGGCCGGCACGAAGACCGCCCGGTCCGCGCCGCCGATCCGCTCGGCCTCGGCGAGCAGCAGTCGTCCCTTGGACGCACCGCTGGCCACAGCGATCACCCGGTCGCCCCGGCCGAGGAGCCGCAGGGCCAGCCCCTTTCCCATCCCGTCCGTGCCTCCAGTGATCACATAGGTTCGCATGGGTCTCCCTCTCGGGCCGCCGTCAAGTCATCGACCGATGACTCGAACGCTAGAAGGGGCCCGGCGCGTAAGTCAACATTTGATGACTTATGCTGACCGCATGAGCGATCAGCCACCGCCGGCCCCCCGGCGCCGCGACCGCGCCGCGACCCGTGCCGCCCTCCTGGACGCCGCGCGGCTGCGGTTCTCCCGGCAGGGCTACGACGGCACCGGCATCCGCGAGATCGCCGCCGACGTGGGCGTCGACCCGGCTTTGATCCCCCGCTACTTCGGCTCGAAGAGGAAGCTGTACGCCGAGGCGGTGCGCGTGGACATACCGGCGGGCCTGACCGCGGACCCGCATCGTCCGGTCCCCCACATCGCCGACGCCCTACTGCGCGAGGTGGTCTTCGGCGGCTGGGAGAAGTTCCACGGCGAGCATCCGTTCCTGGTGATGCTGCGTTCCTCCGGCAACCCCGCCGTGCGTGAGCAGTTGCACATCCAACTGTGCGAGGGCTACCTGCGGGACTTCGCCGACCGTCTCGAAGGCCAGGACACCGCGCTGCGCGCCGAGATGATCGGCGCGCTCCTGCTCGGCATGGGAGTGATGCGCTCGATCGTGGGCTCACCCGCGCTCAGCGAGGCCTCGTTCGAGCGGACGCGTCCCCTGGTCGCCCGGCTCGTCCGCGCACTCTCCGCCGAGTGATCACGCGGTCCTGGCCTCCTACGGCACGTCCGAACGGCGGCCGGCGCGGTCTCCCCACCGGGGACCCGCTGCCGCCGATGGCCGTCCCATCGCTCCCGGCAGGCCGACACGGCGTCAAATGCGGCGCCCCGGCGGCTGTGCCGTTCTAATCTTTGCGCCGGTCGGACCAGGCCACGGAACACGGCGACATTCGGGGGGCGCACATGCGGGGGCCGAGCAGGCGGGAGATGCTGGCATCGGCGTTGTGGGGCACGGCGTTGTGGGGTACGGCGGCGATGGCGCTCGGGGCGGGCGGGACGGCGGCGCACGCGGACCCGGCCCGGCCGCGGGCCCGCCCGCGGGCCGGTGACATGACCACCCCGCGGGCCGGTGATATGACCACGCGCCCGCGAGCCGGCGACATGAGCGTCCGACGACCGGCCGGCGACATGAGCACCCGGCGGCGGGCCGGCGACATGAGCACGGCGCAGTGGGCGGCGTTCGTCCGGGCGGTGCGCACGCTCAAGGCGCGGGGAACCTACGACGCGCTGGTCCGGACCTACGCGGACGGCTTCACGGCCACCCACGCCAACGGCTTCTTCCTGCCCTGGCAGCGCAGATACCTCCTGGACTTCGAGCGGGAGCTCCGGCGCGTCGATCCGGCCGTGTCCGTGCCGTACTGGGACTGGCCTCTCGACGGCCGGGCGCCGGCGCGCTCGGCGATGCTGTCGAAGAAGTATTTCGGGGGGAACGGGAACGCCGCGCGCGATCACGCCGTGCTCGACGGCGCGTTCGCGGGATGGACCGCCAAGATCCCGCGGGCTCATCCGCTCCGGCGGTCCTACGTCGACGGCGGGACGATTCCCGCGTGGGCGACCCCCGAGGTCATCGCCAACATGCTGAAAAATCCGGATTTCCAGGTGTTCAACATGCAGCTGGAGATCCACATCGGAGCGGTGCAGATGGGCATCGGAGGCGATCTGGCCCAGCCCGCCGCCCCGAACGACCCCCTGTTCTGGGCCGTCGCCTGCTTCGGCGACCTGCTCTGGCACATGTGGCGCTCCAGGCATCCCGAGGCCCCGATCCGGTCGGCGTACGGGAACGTCACCGAGGCGAGCAGGCTGCCGCGGTACGGCGACACGGTCGCGGACGTCCTGGACATCGAGAAACTGGGCTACCGCTACGACGGCGCGTGGCCGCGCGCACGCTGAACGGCGAGGGGCCCCCGCCCCCGGAGAGGGCGGGGGCCTCACGCGACCCGGCCGGGTTCCCGTTCCCCGGGAACCCGGCCGGGTGCGTCACGGCCCGGCGTGTCAGGCCCTGGTGCCCGTGGTGGCGCGGGCCCGGCCGGCCGTCTGCGCGGTCTCCTTCTCCCTCTCCTGCGCCTGCGCCTGGCGTGCGGACCTGGAGAGGTCCTCCAGCTCGTGCGCGGTCTCCTCGAACTCCTGCGCGGCCTCCCGGCTCATCCTGCTGACGAGCCTGCGGCCGCGGACGGCCATGTCCTCGTACACCTCGCCGGCCTTGGCCAGGGCGTAGGGGCCGACGCCGGCGAGGGCGCAGAACGGCTTGGACATGGTGATCCTCTTGACCGGTGTTGTCACTTGGTCACTCTCCATAAATATCGGTCTGGCGGCGGCTTCCACCTGTTGCAACCAGGGGAGAACGGCCCGCTCTCCTCGCCGGGCGCGCGGCCGGGGCCCGGCGGTCAGGAAGGCGGCGTGCCGAGGGACTGCGTCCCGGACCTGATGTTGTCGGCGGCCTGCGCCGGACTGATGTCCGCGGCCCTGGAGGCCTTCCGCAGATCCGTCCAGGTGATGTGGTCGGGATCGCCGTGGTCGTCGTCAGGCTCGCCGCAGCCGCAGCTCAGGCACATCCGGGTGTCTCCCCCCGCTCGGTCTCGTGCAAGGCGCCCCGCCCCCTGCAGCGGTGCGAGGGCGAGGCGCTCGGGTGTTCCAGGTTCGTCCGTGTGCGGTCTTGCCCGGGGACGAGCGCCCGCTCCCCCGTCGGCGAGCGCTCGCCAGGACCATCCCCGCACCCGCCTCCAGGGACACCGGGCGGGAATGCAAGAGCCGATCAAGAGCGGAGACAGGTGGACAAAAGCCAGCATCGTGCCGGCACACGGCACGGAGGGTCACCCGGCCGCGTCCTCATCTCCGGCCGGCCTGGCCTTGCTGGGCTGGACCCGCCTCGGCTCGCCGGGCATCTTCGGGTAGTTCGGCGGGTACGGCATGTCGCCCCGTTCGTCGGCGTCGTACCACTCCAGCAGCGTGCCGATGTCGCAGGCCCGGTCGTCGATCGCCCACTGCACGTCGCCCAGCTTGGCGAACCGCTCAGGCATCGTCCTGATGTCGAAGTCGCGCGGGTCGCAGTCGGCCAGCTCCTCCCACGTCACGGGCGCGGAGACCCGCGCGTCGGGCCGCGCGCGGACCGAGTAGGCGGCCACCACCGTGCGGTCGCGGGCGTTCTGGTTGTAGTCGATGAAGACCTTCTCCCCCCGCTCCTCCTTCCACCAGGCGCTCGTCGCGAGAGGCGAGCGCCGCTCGACCTCGCGGGCGAAGGCGATGGCGGCGTACCGCACCTCGGTGAAGGTCCAGCGGGGCTCGATGCGCACGTTCACGTGGATGCCCCGGCTGCCCGAGGTCTTCGGGAAGCCCGTCATGCCCAGCTCGTCGAGGATCTCCCTGGCCGTGAAGGCCACCGTACGGGCCTGCTCGAACGAGGTGCCGGGCTGCGGGTCGATGTCGATGCGCAGTTCGTCGGGGTGGTCGAGGTCGGCCCGGCGCGCGTGCCAGGGATGGAAGTCGATCGTGCCGAGGTTGGCGCACCACGCGATGGCCGCCACCTCCGTCGGGCAGAACGCGTCGGCCGTGCGCCCGCTGGGGAAGCGCACCGTGACGGTCTCGATCCAGTCGGGATGCCGGGGCATCCGCTTCTGGTAGATCGCGTCGGTGCCGACGCCGTCGGGGTGCCGCTTGAGGTAGGTCGGCCGCTCCCGCAGGGCGCGCAGCACGCCGTCCCCCACGCTCACGTAGTACTCCACCAGGTCGCGCTTGGTGGCGCCGATCTCCGGGAAGTAGACCTTGTCCGGGTTGGTGACCTTGACCGTGCGGCCACCCACCTCTATCTCGATGTACGGCGAAGCCATGGACCGACCCTATAGGGAGGAGGGGGTCCGTCCCGGGCTGCCGACGGCGGCCGGACCGGGCGCTCCCACGGCCGCGCCCTACCGGCGCAGGCGCGTGGTCGCGTACGGCGCGCTCGCGTTCGGCTGCGCCGTACGCGACGGGACGGACCACGACGGCCGCCCGTGGGCGGCCTCCTCTCACCGTCCGGCGGCGTCCAGCACGGGTCGGGTGCTTCGCCGCCCTGACGGCGGTGCGGGCGACCGCCCCCGCGGGTGCGGCGATCAGCCCCTCGTCAGTGAAGACGCCGGAAGACCGGGAAAAGGATGCCTCGCACCGTGAACATCTGCCGGGAAGATCCCTGGCCGTCGCGGGGTTCCTCAGTTCGTAATCCCCGCGAGGGGCCACAGAAGGCAGGGTGGTGAGCTATGGAGAAGATCGTCAAGAGCGACGCCGAGTGGCGCGCGCGGCTTTCCCCCGAGGAGTACCGGGTCCTCCGGCAGGCGGGGACGGAGCGTCCGTTCAGCGGCGAGTACGTCGACACCAAGACCGTCGGCGTCTACTCCTGCCGCGCGTGCGGGGCGGAGTTGTTCCGGTCGGAGACCAAGTTCGAGTCGCACTGCGGCTGGCCGTCGTTCTACGAGCCGTCCGAGTCGGACGCCGTCACGCTGCACGAGGACGACTCGCTCGGCATGCGCCGGGTGGAGGTCCGCTGTGCCCGCTGCGACTCGCACCTCGGGCACGTGTTCCACGGCGAGGGCTACCCCACGCCGACGGACGACCGGTACTGCATCAACTCCGTGTGCCTGACCCTGCGGCCGGCCGGCTGACCATCACTTGGGCTTGGGGTAGGTGACCCGGCAGTCGTCGTCGTCCGGCCCGAGGACGTTGGCGAGGACGGGATTGCCGTTCTCGCCGAACCGGGACTGGACGAACACGACGGGGTTGGCCTCCCCCCGCTCGGCCAGGTACTCCAGGCCGCGCTTGCACAGGGTGATCGCGGTCTTGGAGTTGTCGGCGTTCTCCGGCAGGTTCGTGTAGATGCGCAGGTAGCCGCCCTCTGTGCGGATGTCCTTGACCCGCTTGGCCGTCTTGTCGTTCCACCTGCTGCGGAAGTAGGCCTCGGCCTTCGTGTCGGTGTACTTCGACGGTCCCGAGGCCTTGTGCTCGGCCGCCTTTTTTTCCTTCTTCTCCCGCTTGGCGTCGGCCTTCTCGCCGGTGTCGACGCTCGCGACGGTCAGCTCCCCCGCCGGGGAGGCCTGCGGCGCGGGCGCGGCGACCGCGCGCTGGGGTGGAGCCGCGTCGGACCGGGACAACGGCCAGGCGATCGCGGCGGCCCCGACGGCGAAGGCGGTCACCCCCAGCGACACCTCGACGACGTGCGAACGGGCCCGCCTCTTGCGGCGGCGCCCCCTGGAACGTGCCAGCCCGCTTGCCACTCTGCCTCACATAGACGTCGATCCTTCGTCACAGTATGGCAAAGACTTCCGGCAGCCAAGACCGTTTCCGACGCTTCGCGCACGGTCCACCAGAATGTCCCTTCTGAACGGGTCAGTGGTCGACGCCGTTCGGAGGGGAGGGTGCGTGCCGGCCGTCATGTCCTGGCTCGTGTTCGGGCTGGCGTGCGTCCTGGTCGCGGCAGGCGGGGCGCTGGGCGGCGCCGACCCCGTGGACGCGGCGGTCGCGCTCGGCTTCACCCCGCTCGGCGCCTACCTCCTGTCCCGCCGCGAGGGCGGGGCGGTGGGGCCGTGCTGCCTGGTGACCGTGCTCGGCGCCGTCGCCTACTTCGCCGACTCCTACTCCGCACGGCCCGGCCTGCCGGGCGCCCGCTGGGCCGCCTGGGTGGGCACGTGGGCCTGGGCTCCCGCCCTGCTGACCGTGGGCGGCGTCCTGCTGCTGCTCGTGCCGGACGGCCGCCTGCCCGGGCGGGCCTGGCGGCCGGTGGCCGCGACGGGAGCGGCCGCCACGGCGGCCTTCACGGTCGTGGCCGCGCTCGTGCCGGAGGGCGCGGACCGGCCGTTCTCCGTCGAGGCCCTCGCGCCGGTGCGCGACGCGTTGCCGGCGGTCGTCCTGATCCTGGCCGCGACCTCGCTCGCCTGCGCGGCCGGGCTCGTCGTCCGTACGGCGCGGGCGCAGGGCGAGCAGCGCACCCAGCTGCTGTGGATCTGCCTCGGCGCCGCCGCGTTCGTGGCCGGGGTCTTCCTGCCGGCCGTCGTCCGGCTGCCCGCCGCCGGCGTGCCGTTCATCCTGGCCCTGCCGGCCTGTGTCGGCGTGGCGATGCTCCGCCACGATCTGTACGGGACCGGTCCGTGGCTGCGCCGCGCGCTGACCCTGGGGCTGCTGGCGGGCGCGCTGGCCCTGCTGTACTTCGCGGTCGACGGCCTCACCGGGGCGCACCTCGCCGCCGCGGCGGCCGTGGCGGTCGCGGTCGAGCCGCTGCACCGCTGGCTGCGCCGGGCCTCCGGCCGCATCCTGTACGGCGGCGGGCCCGACCCCGAGGCCGTCCACGCCCGGCTGGGCGCCCGCCTGGCCGCGACCTCGGAGCCCGGGGAGATCCTGTCCGCCGTCGCCGACGCCGTGGCCGAGGCGACCCGGGCCGCGTACGTGCGGGCCGAGCTGGGCGCGCCGGGCGAGCCGCTCAAGGTCGTCGAGCGGGGAACGCCCGCCCCGCTCGGCGTGTCGGTGCCGCTGCGCTTCCAGGACGAGATCCTCGGCGCCCTGGGCGCGTCGGGAGGCGACGCACGGGTGCTCGCCCCGCTCGCGTCGCACGCGGGGGCCGCGCTCGCCGCCGCCCACCGCGCGGCGGCGCTGCAGCGCTCGCGGACGCTGCTCGTCACGGCGAGGGAGGAGGAGCGGCGGCGGATCAGCAGGGACCTGCACGACGGGCTGGGCGCCTTCCTCGCGGGCATCGGCTTCACCGTGGACGCAGCGGGCAACGCGCTCAAGGCCGACCCGGAGCGGGCCCGCGGCCTGCTGACCCAGATCAGGACCCAGGTCGCCGAGGCCGGCGCGGGCGTACGCCGCCTGGTCCGGGGGCTGAGGCCGCCCGAGCTGGCCCAGCTGGGCCTGGCCGGCGCCGTGGAGCACACCGCGGCGACGCTGGGCGACGGCGGGGTCGAGATCGAGATCACCGCGGAGGACGTGGGCGGCCTGCCCGCCGCCGTGGAGGTCACGGCCTACCTGGTGGCCCGCGAGGCGCTCACGAACGCGGTGCGCCACGGCGCGCCCCGCCGCTGCGCCGTACGGCTGGGCCGGGTGGCGGGCGGGTTCGAGCTGAGCGTCCGCGACGACGGGCGTGGCCTCGGGCCGCAGGCCGTCCCGGGAGTCGGCCTGACCTCGATGCGGGAGCGGGTGGAGGAGCTGGACGGAAAGCTGACGATCGACGCCGCTCCGGGCGGCGGAACGGTGGTGACCGCGTGGATTCCCCTGTGATCAGGCTGCTCGTCGTCGACGACCACCCCGTGGTCCGTGACGGGCTCGGGGCGCTGATGTCGACCGTGGAGGGCATCGAGGTCGTCGCGGTGGCCGAGGACGGCCGCCGGGCGCTCGCGGCCGTCCATGAGCACTCCCCCGACGTCGTGCTGATGGACATCGCGATGCCGGAGATGGACGGCATCGAGGCGACCCGGCGCCTGTCCGCCGGGCCCCGCCCGCCCAGCGTGATCATGCTCACGATGTCGGACGACGACCTGTCGCTGCTGGCGGCCGTCCGCGCGGGGGCGAGGGGTTATCTGCTCAAGACCGCCGCCCAGGACGACGTGGTCGCCGCGGTGCGCGCGGCGGCCCGGGGCCAGGCCGTCTTCGGGACCGGCGCGGCCGAGGCCGTGATCAAACTCCTGCACGCGCCGCCCCGGGTGTCCGAGCGGCCGTTCCCCACGCTCACCGAGCGGGAGTACGAGATCCTCGAACTCGTCGCGCGGGGCCTGGGCAACCAGGCGATCGCGGCGCGTCTGGGCGTCAGCCCGAAGACCGTGGCCAACGCCGTGTCCGGCGTCCTGGTCAAGCTCGGCGTACGCGACCGCGCCGAGGCGGTCGCCGCCGCGCGGTCGGCGGGACTCGCGACGGGCTGAGCCGGTTCCCGCGGGCTCGGGAGGCGTTCCCGGGCCCGCGGGACCATCGGCTCCTCCGGCCGGGAACGTCGCGGCCCGAATCTGGGCGGGTAACGACATCACCCTCCGGAGGAGAACGTCATGGACGCCACCGCGTCGCCCCGCACTCCCGCCACCGCACATGATCGAGCCGCGCGTCCGGACGACCCGGTGGGCGGGAGGCCCGCCGTCGCCTCGGTCGTCGCCGCGCCGCTCGTGGCCGTCGCGGCGTCGCTGACGCTCGGCGTGACACAGATCCTGCACACGCAGACGGTGCCGTTCGCCTCGGCGGCCGACTACGTCGTCGAGGGCGCGTACGCCCTCTACCTGGTCGCGGCGATCGGGGCCGTCCTGGCCCTGCGCCGCGTCCACCGCGCGGCGCCGGGCTGGGGGCGGACCGGCGACGCCGGGGCGCTGCTGTACGGCCTCGGCCACGCGGTCGTGGCGGTCCCGGTGACCGCCACCTTCGTCCTCGCCGTGAACCCGCCGGACCCGCTCGGCGCGCTGTACGCGCCGGGGATCGTGCTGTGGCTGGCCGGCCTGGTCCCGCTCGCGGTCGCGGTCTTCCGCTCCGCGCCGGTTCTCCGCGCGGTCGCCGTCGTCCTCCCGGCGACGCTGCCGCTGGCGATGGCCCTGGGCGCGGCGGGGCCTCTGGTCGAGGCCCTGACCTGGGCCGTCCTGGCGGTCGCGATCGTCAGGGCAGCGCGGCGACGAGCTCGCTGACCGGCTTGCGGGTGCCCGTGTAGAAGGGGATCTCGATCCTGGTGTGCCGCCTCGCCTCGGCTCCGCGCAGGTGGCGCATCAGGTCGACGATGCGATGCAGCTCGTCGGCTTCGAAGGCCAGCATCCACTCGTAGTCGTTGAGCGCGAAGCAGGCGACCGTGTTGGCCCGCACGTCGGGGTAGTCGCGGGCCATCTTCCCGTGCTCGGCGAGCATCCTGCGGCGGTCGGAGTCCTCCAGCAGGTACCACTCCAGCGACCGTACGAAGGGGTAGACGCAGACGAAGCCCCTGGGCTCCTCCTCGGCGAGGAAGGCCGGGATGTGGGACTTGTTGAACTCGGCCGGGCGGTGCAGGGCCATGGCCGACCAGACCGGCTCGCTCGCGCGGCCGAGCGTGGTGCGGCGGAAGCGGGTGTAGGTCTCCTGCAGGTCCTCGGGCGAGGGGGCGTGCCACCAGAACATGAAGTCGGCGTCGGCGCGGAACCCGGCGACGTCGTAGCAGCCGCGGGTCGTCACGTCCTTGCCCGCCGCCTGCGCGAGCAGTTCCTCGACCTCGTCGGCCACGCCGTCGCGGGCGACGGGAAGCTGGTCGCGCAGCCGGAAGACCGACCACATGGTGTATCGGATGACCAGGTTGAGATCGCGTGCCTTGGGCCGCGGGGCAGGCTCCGTCATGCCTCCATTCTGCCGGTACGACGTGGTGGTCCGGCCGCCGGGTGCCTACCGGGAATACGCACCGGCGGCCGGGGGCCGGGCGTACGGTCAGGCGTCGGAGGCCGCCGCCCGGTCGCCCCGCAGGTGCTCCACGACGAGCTTGGCGGCGGTGCGGGCGGTCGCGACGCACGCCGGGATGCCGAGACCCTCGTACGCCGCGCCGCAGACGGCGAGGCCGGGCTGCCCGGCGATCGCGGCGCGCACCCGGGCGATCCGGTCGAGGTGGCCGACGTCGTACTGCGGGAGCCCGCCACCCCAGCGGGTGACCCGGGTGTCCAGCGGCAGGCCCCGCACGCCCATGATCTCGGCCATCTCGTTCATCGCCAGGGCGGTCAGCTCGGCGTCGTCGCGCTGGAGCACGAGCTCCTCGCCCAGGCGGCCGACCGAGCACCGCACGATCACGACGTTGCGGTCGGCCTCGGCCAGGTGCGGCCATTTGACGCTGCTGAACGTCGCGGCCTTGACCGGCCGGCCCTCGACCGGCGGCACGAGGTAGCCGCTGCCCTCCGGCGGCTCGGGAAAGGCGCTACGGGGATAGGCGAGAGTGATGATCGCCATGCTGGCGTACTCGATCCCGGCCAGTTCGGCCGCCGCCTTCGGCACCTCACGCCGGAGCAGGCGGGAGGCGGGCCGCGCGGGGACCGCCAGGACGACGGCGTCGGCGTCGATCACCTCCTCGTCCCGGGTGGGCCCGGTGACCAGCCGCCACCCGTCCGGCGTCCGGATCAGGTCGCGTACGGTGACGCCGGTGCGGATCTGCGCGCCCGACTCCTTCGCGACGGCGGCGGGCAGCGACCCCAGGCCGTTCCTGAGCGTGGTGAACACCGGCCCGGCGTTCCCGGGCGCCTCCGCGGCGATGCCCCTGGCCGCCTGCAGCAGCGACCGCTCGGTGCGGGCGGCGGCGGCGATCCGCGGCATGGTCGCGTCCAGGGACAGCATGTCGGCCCGGCCCGCGTACACGCCGCCGAGCAGCGGCTCTACCAGCCGGTCGACGACCTCGCCGCCCATCCGGGCCCGGATGTAGGCCGCGACGGAGACGTCGCCGGTCACGAGTGTGGGCGGCAGGAACTGGTCGAGGGGCACCCGGGCGAGCCCGGCCGGCGACAGGACGCCCGAGCGCGCGAGGGCGACCACGTCCGAGGGGACTCCCATCACCTGTTGCCGGGGCAGCGGGCGCAGCGACCCGCGCGACAGGACCGCGGCTCGCGTCGTGCCCGGGTCGACCAGGTCGTCGCCGAGGCCGGCCAGCCGGGCCAGATCCTTGCCCTCGGGCCGCCGCGCCAGCATCGACTCGGCGCCCGCGTCGACCTCCACCCCCGCCACCTGTGAGGCGTACAGCTTGCCGCCGACCCTCGGCGCCGCCTCCAGCACTGTGATCCGCAGACCGGCGTCGGCCCGGTTCAGGTGCAGCGCCGCGGCCAGACCCGCGATGCCCCCGCCGACGACGATCACATGACGACCCGTAATCCCGTCCATGGGGAAAAACTATCGGCCCGTACGGGCGGCTCCCGCATCGGCGCGGGGCGTGTCCGCCACGAAGCGGGAACCTCGCCGCCACAGAAAGAGCACAGATAGTCACCCACTGGAACAACGCCCGACAAAGCGGTCGGGAAGGCAAGATTCTCAGAAACTTTTCACCTGTAGGGCAAAAAGTAAGGGTTTGCTGTAATAAAGTTGCTGTCGTCGAAGCAGAAGTAGAGTCACTTCTGGCACGCACCCCGAATTCCCCGACCGGAAGAGCGGCGTGAAGCGAATGACGGCTCGCCCCGAGAACCCGCACCAGGCGCGGCTCCTGCGCCTCCTGCGTCAGGACGGCGCGCGCTCACGCGCCGAACTCGGCGAGGTGGCCCGTCTGTCACCGTCGAAGCTCGCACTCGAGCTCGACCGGCTCACCAAGCTGAACCTCCTCGAAACCGGCGGCCTCGCGGCCTCGCGTGGCGGGCGGCGGTCGGGCATCGTGCGGATCGCCTCGCACCTGCGTTTCGTCGGCATCGACATCGGCGCCACGTCCATCGACGTGGGGGTGACGAACGGCGAGCTTGAGGTGCTCGGCCACCTGTCGAAGCCGGCGGACGTGCGGGACGGCCCCGAGGCGGTGCTGGAGCAGGCCCTCGAACTCGTCGGCAAGCTGCGCACCGGCGAGACGACCGAGATCCACGGCGTCGGAATCGGCGTGCCCGGCCCGGTGAGTTTCCTCGACAGGACGCCCGTCTCGCCCCCGATCATGCCGGGCTGGGACCGCTTTCCCGTTCGGGAGACGCTGAGCCGGGAGTTCGGCTGCCCGGTGCTCGTGGACAACGACGTGAACATCATGGCGCTCGGCGAGCTGCACGCCGGGCTCGCCAGGGCCGTCGGCGACTTCCTGCTCGTGAAGATCGGCACCGGCGTCGGCTGCGGCATCGTGGTCGACGGCGAGATCTACCGCGGGGTGACCGGCAGCGCCGGCGACATCGGCCACATCCGGGTGTCGGACGACGGCCCTCTGTGCACGTGCGGCAACACCGGCTGTCTCGAGGCCTACTTCGGCGGCGCGGCGCTGGCCCGCGACGCCCTGGCCGCGGCGGAGTCGGGCGAGTCCCCCTTCCTCGCGGAGCGGCTCACGCACGAGGGCACGCTGACGGCCGAGGACGTCGCCGCGGCCGCCGGCTCGGGCGACGCCGCCGCCGTACGGATGATTCGCGAGGGCGGCCGGCACGTGGGCCTCGTGCTCGCGTCCCTCGTGAGCTTCTTCAACCCCGGCCTGGTGATCATCGGAGGCGGGGTCGCCGGTCTCGGCCACGCGCTGCTCGCGGAGATCCGCAGCGTCGTCTACCAGCGCTCGCTGCCGCTGGCGACCGGAAACCTGCCCATCGTCTTGTCCGAGCTGGGCGACACGGCCGGGATCATCGGGGCCACCCGCCTGATCAGCGACCACGTCTTCTCCGCCGAGTGAGCCGCGCGGCACCGCGTGCCGCGCCCTCATCCGAACGCCGACCGGCCGCCGTCCCCTCCCGGGGACGGCGGCCGGTCCGCGTGATCCTGTCAGCCCTTCAGCAGCTGCGTCAGCAGGCCCTTCACCTCGGTCGCGGCGTACGCGTCCTTGTCGAAGGGGCCCAGCAGCACCGGTCCGTCCGCCGCCGCGTCGGGCAACCTGCCGTGGCTGCCGCGCACCGGGGCGGGGTCGAGCGGCACCACCGACATCTTGTAGCGCATGCCCGCCTTCTTGCGGGCCAGCGCCGCGCCCGCGCGCAGCTTCACCAGCGGGTCGTTGGGATCCATGAACAGCTCCGCCGGGTCGTAGCCGGGCTTGCGGTGGATCTCCACGAGCTTCGCGAAGTCGGGCGCCCGGTCGTCGGACAGCCAGTAGTAGTAGGTGAACCAGGCGTCCGGCTCCGCCACCGCGACCAGGTCTCCGGCCCGCTCGTGGTCGAGGCCGTACCTCGCCTTGCCCTCCTGGTCCAGGACCTCGTCCACGCCCTGCAACTCCGCCACGATGTCGCGTACGCGGGGCAGGTCGGCGGTGTCGTTCACGTAGACGTGGGCGACCTGGTGGTCGGCGACCGCGAAGGCCCGCGAGGCCCAGGGGTCGAGATACTCCATGCCGTCCTGCGTGTAGACCTCGAGCAGCCCGGCCCGGCGCAGCGCCCGGTTGACGTCGACCGGGCGGGAGGCGTTGGTGATGCCGTACTCCGACAGCACGACGACGGTGGCGTCCTCCCGCAGCAGCGGCGCGAGCGCGGCGTCGACCTCCCGGGCCGCCGCGACGGCCTGCGGCGCGTCGGGCCCGAACCGCTGCAGGTCGTAGTCGAGGTGCGGAATGTAGACCATGAGCAGGTCGGGCCGCTCCTTCGCGAGGATCCGGCGGGCGGCCGCGATGATCCACTTGGACGAGGCGATGCTCGCCGTCGGTCCCCAGTAGGTGAACAGCGGGAACTCGCCCAGCTCGCCCACCAGGTCGTCGTGCAGCGACGGCGGCCTGGTGTAGCAGTCGGGCTCCTTGCGCCCGTCCGCGTAGTAGATCGGCCGCGGGGTGACGATGAAGTCGCTGGAGCCGCCCATCGCGTACCACCAGCAGACGTTGGCGGTGCGGATGCCGGGCACCGCGTCCCACAGCTGCTCGCCCTGGATCAGCCGGTTGTGCTGCCGCCACAGGAAGACCTCGCCGAGGTCCCTGAAGTACCAGCCGTTGCCGACGATGCCGTGGTCACGCGGCATCGAACCGGTCAGCAGGGTGGCCTGCACGGAACAGGTCACGGCGGGCAGCACGGGCTTCAGGGACGCGGCGGCCCCCACTTTGGCCACGTTCGGCATGTGCGCCAGCAGGCGCGGGGTCAGGCCGACGACGTTCACGACGACGACGGGCGCCATCAGATCTCCTTAAGTCCGAGGGCGGCGAGCCGCCGCCGGGTCCAGTCCAGCTCGGCCGCGACGCCCTCGGCGACGTCGACCGCGCCGGGCAGCACGCTCCAGGTGTAGGTCTCGACCTCGAGGTGCCGGATGAGTGGCGCGTCCGGGGAGGCCAGGAGGCGTTCCAGCAGGTCCTCCAGGTACGGGGCCGTCGTGGTGAGCGGCGGCGGGGCCGCGGCGTGCAGGGGCATGTGGAAGTGCGTGCGCCACGGCAGGTCCGCCGGGAGCCCTCCGGCCAGCGCCTCCGGCAGGTCGTCGGCGTACCCGGCCGCGCAGCGGGTCTGGTGGAGGTACCGCTCCTCCTCGTACGCCGCCAGGGCGGACTGGCCGCCCGGCGGCGCCTCGACCGCGGCCGACACCTGGAGCTTCACGATCGGCAGCCCGATGGCGGCGGCGTCGGCGGGCTCCTCGAGACCGACGGCGAGGTGGCAGGCGTCCAGGCACACGCCGATGAACTCGGGGTCGGTGCCGCCCAGCAGCGCGACGGCCTGCGGGGTGGTCTCCACGATGCAGCCCGGTTCCGGTTCGAAGGCGACGCGGATGGTCTTGCCGGTGCGCTCCGCCAGCGCCCGCAGGCCCCGGGTGAGCGCGGCCAGGTTGGCGTCGACCGCCGCGGCCTTGTCCGGCGTCCATTCCGTGCGCCAGGCGAGGGGCAGCGTCGAGATCGAGCCCTCGGTCACGTCGTCCGGCAGCAGCGCGGTGAGGATCTCGGCCAGGTCGAGGGTGTAGGCGAGCCGTTCCGGCTCGGCCCAGTCGGGCCGGTACACCCGGAGCTTCACGACCTGGTCGTGGAAGCCCTGATAGGGGAAGCCGTTGAGGGTGACGACCTCCAGCCCCAGCTCGTCCAGCCGGGCGCGCAGCCGCGCGAGTTCGGCGGGGTCGGCCCGCAGCGCCCGCGCGGCGCGCGACGACAGCCACAGCCCGAGGCCGAGCACCGGCGCGCCGGTCAGCGCCCGCACCCGGGCGGCGACTCCGGACAGCTGTCCGTGGATCCCGTCGAGGTCCTCGGCGGGGTGGACGTTGGTGCAGTAGGCCAGGTGGACGACGGAACCGGAGGGATGCAGCAGGCGCATGGTCAGCGCGTCCCGCGCAGGATCGTGTTGCCCTCGTAGTCGCCGCCGGACTCGACGTCGTCCAGGTGCAGGCGCCCGCTCTGACCGTAGAAGGCGACCGGGTTCTGCCACAGCACCCGGTCGACGTCCTCGTCGGTGAACCCGGCGGCCAGCATGGCCTCGCCGACCTCGCGGGTCTTCAGCACGTCGCTGCGCCCCCAGTCGGCGGCGGAGTTCACGATCATCCGCTCGGTGCCGTACTCCTTGAGGATGGCCACCATCCGGTCCGGGTCCATCTTCGTGTCCGGGTAGATGGAGAAGCCCGCCCAGCACCCGGCGTCGCGGACCATGCCGACGGTCAGCTCGTTGAGGTGGTCGACCAGGACCCTGCCCGGGTCCATGCCCTTGACCACGTCGAGCGTGCGCCGGGTCCCGGCCGCCTTGTCACGGTGCGGCGTGTGCACGAGCACCGGCAGGCCGTGCTCCTCGGCGAGCGCCAGCTGCGCCTCGAAGACGCGGTCCTCCTCCGGCGTCACCGAGTCGTAGCCGACCTCGCCGACGGCCACGACGGAGTCCTTCAGCAGGTAGCGGGGCAGCTCGTCCAGCACGCCCGCGCAGCGCGGGTCGTTGGCCTCCTTGGGGTTGAGCGCGAGCGTGCAGTGGTGGCGGATGCCGTACTGCGCCGCCCGATAGGGCTCCCACCCCAGCAGGGCGTCGAAGTAGTCGAGGAAGCTGCCGACGTTCGTGCGCGGCTGGCCGAGCCAGAAGGCGGGCTCCACGACGGCACGGACCCCGGCGGCGTACATGCGCTCGTAGTCGTCCGTCGTGCGGGACGTCATGTGGATGTGGGGGTCGAAGATCCTCATCGGGAATCAGAGCCTCTCGAGAACGTCGGGGGGAACGGGCCGTCCGGCCGCACGGCGCTCGGCGGCGAAGTCGGCGAGCATGCGCCGCAGTTCGTCGTCGAAGCGCCGGTCGAGGCCCTCGACCGACGCGAGCGGAACGGACATGAAGACGCACTTGAGCACGCCCTGACGGAAGGCGTGGTCGTCCAGCCACGCCGAGCCGTACGGGCCGAGCGCGGCGGCGACCAGCCGGGTGTCGTTGGTGCGCAGGGCGTCGTGGACGAGCGGGAGAGCGGCCGGACCGAGGTCGAGCTGCGCAAGCGCCTCCAGGATCTCCAGCCGCTCCCCCGCGTCGCCCTGCCAGTAGAGCTTCGTGATGGCCGCCACCGGATCCGGCAGGGCCTTTGTGAGCGTTCTCAGCAGCTCGGCACGGGCGCCCGGGCCGCCCTCCCTGGCGGCCCGGGTGAACAGCGCGTAGACGGTCTCCGGGTCGCGCTCAACGTCGGCTACGGCCTGCGCCAGCCAGGTCATGTGCCCTCCTCAGGAATTCGATCGACCTTCGCGCCACGTCGGGCGCCGCGTGGCTGTGCCTGGCCAGCTCGACGGCGACCAGCCCGCCGAAACCGTCGAGCGCGGCGAGCGCGGGCGGGAAGTCGATCTCGCCCTCGCCGAACTCGAGATGCTCGTGGACGCCTCGCCGCATGTCCTCGATCTGCACGTGCACGAGGTACGGCAGCGCCCGCTCGACGCATTCGGGCACGTCGTACGGCTCAAGGCAGCGGCAGTGCCCGATGTCGAGGGTGAGGCCGAACCTCGCGTGGCCGCCTAGCAGGTCGCGCAGCCGTTCGTATCCGGCCAGGTCCGCCACGAGCATCCCCGGCTCGGGCTCGAACCCGAGCGTGACGCCGACCTCGTCGGCCTCGCCGAGCAGGCGCTCGCAGTGCCGGACGAGCCGGTCCCACGCCTCGGCCTCGGGCACCTCCGGCGGCCGGATGCCGCTCCACAGGTGCACCACGGGGGCGCCGAGGTCGGCCGCGATCCGCATCGCCTCGCGGATGAAGTCCACCCGCGCCTCGGCCTCGTCGTGCAGCAGCGTCGGGAAGTGCTTGCGCCGGGGATCGAGCGTGTACCTGCCGCCCGTCTCCACGGCGAGGGCCAGGCCGAGCCGCCGCGCCAGCGCCGCGATCCGCCCGACCTCCGCCGGAGAGGCGCCGGGCATGAGGTGCCCGTGGTCGAGCGTGACCGCGGCGCCGGTGTAGCCGAGGTCGGCGAGCACCTCCAGCGTCTGGTCGAGCGGATGGTCGCGGAAGCCGTTGGTGCAGTAGGCCCAGATCACGATGTGGCCACCTTCGCCGACAGCCAGCGGCCGGCCGGCAGCGCGGCCAGCAGCGCCGCCGCCTGGGCGAGCCTGCCCCGCCCGGCCACCGCCGCCGCCTGCAGCGGGATCAGGCCGAGGATGCTCATCCGCACCGCCTGGCGCACCTGCTCGGGGTCGGGGTCGGCGCGCAGCGCCAGCTGGGCCCGGCCGGCCGTGGCGAGGTAGCCGGCGATCATCGCGGCGGCGCCCAGCCGCCCCGGCGTCTCGCCGTGGCGGCAGGCGACGGCGGCCAGCGCCGCGGACGCGCCGGTCGCGGCCAGCGCCTGGGTGACGATCGCGGGGGTGGCGCCGTCGACCTCGGCCGTGCCGAGCACGGTGAGCCCGTAGGTGTGCGCGCCGACGGCCAGCGCCATCGGGGCGGCCGCCCGGGTGTCGGGGCCCGCCCCGAGCAGCACGTCGAGCGTGCGGCAGGCCGCCATCGCAGCGGGGCCCGCCGGGGTGTGCTTGAGCTTCAGGTCGTAGGCCCACACAGAGCCCGCGAGCAGGCTCGCGACCGCGAGCCCGCGACGCCCGCCGAAGACCGCGGCGGCGGCCACCCCGGCGCCGGTCAGGGCGACGGCGAGGCCGAGCGCCCCTTCCGGCCTGATCCTGCCGGAGGGGATGGGCCGTTCCGGGCGCTCCTTCGCGTCGAGCTTGCGGTCCGACCAGTCGTTGAGCGCCATGCCGGCCCAGTAGAGCAGCACCGACGCGGCGGCGAGCCCGGGCCGTGCCGGCCGCCCGGCCACCGCCGCGCCCGCCAGCGTGTCACCGGGGACGGACAGCGCGGCGGGCGCGCGGACCAGCTCCAGCCAGGCCCTCACGGCCGTTCACCTGAGATCGATTGTGCGAAGTCCACCAGCCGGGCGTACTGGGTGGGCAGGTCGTGTCCCGCGCCGCCCAGCGGGTCCTTGAAGAAGTAGCCGAGCTCGGCGAGCACACCGCTGTGCCCGGCCTCGTGGGCCCGCGCGACGAGGCGGGCGAGGTCGAGGACGAGCGGGGCGGCCAGCGTCGAGTCGCAGCCCTGCCAGGTGAACTGCATGGTCATCCGGACGCCGAGGAACCCCTCGAACGTGATGTGGTCCCAGGCGGTCTTCCACTCGCCGAGGTCGGCGACGTAGTCGATGTGCGTCAGGCCCTCGACGTCCTCGCCCACGATCGCGGGGACGGCGCGCGCCTTGCTCGCCGACTTGCTCGCCCGGGCCGCGGGGTCGGCCAGCGTGGCGCCGTCGCCGCCGCCGAGCAGGTTGAGCCCCGACCACGAGCGCACGCGCAGCGCACGGCCGGCGAACATCGGCGCGAGCGCGCTCTTGACCAGCGTCTCCCCGGTCTTGCCGTCGCGTCCCGCGTACGGCACGCCGTTGCGCCGCGCCAGCTCGTCGAGAGCGGGAGGCGTCGGACCGGCGGACGGGGTGAACGCGACGTAGCCGCAGCCGGCGGTGAAGGCCGCGTAGGCGTACAGGGAGCTGGCGGGCAGCGGGTCCTGCCCCGCCGCGAGCGCCTCCTCCAGGTCGGCGAGCCGCGCGTACGGCACCTCCGCGGGAGGCTCGGTCGACGACACGTCCACCACGACGACGTGGGACAGGCCGTGCCGCTCCCGGAAGTCAGTGAGGTCGGCGGCCAGCCGCCGCGCGGCGTCGGCCTGGCTCTCCTCGCCGGGCACGTAGCCGTGCCTGCTCTCCGCCTCCGCGGCGTCGAGGTCCGCGGCGAGCAGCGTCGTCAGGACGGGAGGGAACACTCCCGCCTGGGCGAGCATCTCGGCCCTCTTCCGCAGCGGGGTCCCGACCACGTCGTGACCGCCGAACACCAGGTCACCGAGGGGAGCGAAGCCTCCCGGGAAGCCGGCGGCCTCGATGACGCACCCGATGGGCGGGGCCGCTCCCGCGCGAACCGCCGCCGCCCCGACCACCGCCGTGGTCGCGACGGACCCCCGGGCGCCGACCAGCCAGACACCGATGGGCACTGTAACTCTCCCGTCAACTCGGGTATGAAGGATGACCCCGGAACATTCGGATACTAAGAGGCATCTTTCGTCGCTGACAAGAAAAAGTTTCCAGCAGGCTACGGAAAGTTCAACGCCCCTCACCTTGGAACCGTGATCAACGGGTCCCGGCCGCCGACCGCCCGTCGGAGCCCCCGCGCGCGTACGGTCACCGTCGCCGCCCTTCTCCCTTCACTCCTCGGACTTTGTCCTGTGTCAACACAAAGTACAAAAGATCATGTAGAAACTTCTTCCCTGTCAGACAAAAGTGGCGTAGCTTGCTCGCCAAGTGCACCCGCGGCTCGGCCGCGTCATCGGGGGATCAAGGTTCTTCACGCAGATGGAGTTGGCAAGACGATGAGTGCGTACGAAGAAGAGATGGAGTCGGCCGGCAACCTCGGACGCCGGCTGGGCCTCAGCCGCCGCCAGCTGCTCGCGGCCACGACCGGCATGGCGGCGGCCGCCGCCGTGGCCGCCGCCGGTCCGATGAAGTCGGTCGCGCGTGCGGCGACCGCCGGCAACGGCCCGAACGGCGTCCTGATCCCGCCGCCGCGGCGCGGCATCATCCTGTACACGGTCCGCGACGCCATCTCCCGTGACCCGCTGTCCAGCAACCTCCCCTCCGGCTTCCGCGCCGTGTTCGAGGAGCTCGCCCGGATCGGCTACGCGCAGGTGGAGTTCGCCGGCTACAGCCAGCACCGCAACGCCGAGGGCGGCGCCAGCCTGGAGAGCGTCGAGGGCGCCAAGCTGCTGCGCGGCTGGCTGGACGACAACGGCCTGGTCGCCCAGGGCAACCACGGCTTCATCCCCGGCTCCTGGCCGCTGAACCAGGCCGACCTGGACCGCTTCAAGCTCCACCTGGAGATCGCCAACATCCTCGGCATGGCCCACGTCGGCACCGGCAGCGACCCGACCGGCAGCGCCTACAAGGCCGACTGGGACGTCGCCGCGGAGAAGTGGAACGCGCTCGGCGAGATCGCCACCGCCGCGGGCCTCAAGCTGTACACGCACAACCACGACGTGGCCTACAGCTTCCTGCTCGACAGCGGCCCGCTCGACGCGCAGGGCCGGCCCACCCGCTCCTCCGGCATTCGCCGCCTCGAGTACTTCCTCCAGATCACCGACCCCAAGCACGTCTGGCTCGAGATGGACATCTTCTGGGCCCACGTCGCGCAGTACAAGCACAAGACCTTCACCGCCCCGGACGGGTCCACCCAGACCCAGGTCTTCAACCCGCTCGGCGTCGTGCAGGCCCAGACCAAGCGGTTCCCGCTGTTCCACGCCAAGGACGGCAAGATCAACACGGGCACGGCCAACGGCTACGACATGGTTCCGTTCGGCACCGGTGACATCGACTACGCGGCGTTCCTCCGCGGCGTGGGCGCCAAGGGCTACCACAACCCGATGTACGAGCAGGACACCGCCCCCGGCGGCACGGCCAACCCCGGCCAGTCCCTGCAGTACGCGGACCTGAGCTACCGGAACATGTCCGCTCTGCGCGGCTGACGACTTCGACGAGTATGGCGGACCGCCACGCGTTCGACCCGTTCCACCGGCACGCGGCGGCCCGCCTTTCCCCTGTCACCCCCCTGTGAAAGAAGAGGCGCAGCAGACTTGAAGCGTACTCGCATTCTGGGCGGCGCTCTCGCCGCCGCGTTGACGCTCCCGTTCGCGGCGGCGCTCACCGCCGCACCGGCGCAGGCGCACGAAGACGCCCTGCACTGGGAGAACTACGAGAAGGTCACGCTCACCAAGGACGTCGGCGAGCCGATCGACATGGCGATCCTGCCGGACAGCCGGGTGCTGCACACCGCCCGCAACGGCGACGTACGGCTGACCGACCCCGCCACCGGCGTCACGAAGATCATCAACAAGATCGACGTCTACAACAACTCCGAGGACGGCCTGCAGACGATCGGGATCGACCCCGACTTCGCGGACAACAAGTGGGTCTACGTCTACTACGCGCCCCGGAAGATGACCGGGCCGTACCCCTCGGAGACCCCGGCGGGGTCGGCGCCGAACTCCCTTCCCGCGGGCGCGGACGAGTCCTACTGGAACCAGTGGAAGGGCTACAACCAGCTCTCCCGGTTCAAGTGGGACGGCGACAAGCTCGACCTGTCCACCGAGCAGGTCATCATCAAGGTCGAGACCAACCGCGGGCAGTGCTGCCACGTCGCCGGCGACTTCGACTGGGACGACGACGGCAACCTCTACCTGGCCACCGGTGACAACACCCCGGCCAGCACGCCCGGCGCCAACGGCATGGCCCCCAACAACGACGCGCCCGGCATGAACCCCGGCTTCGACTCGCGGCGCGGTGCGGGCAACAGCAACGACCTGCGCGGCAAGATCCTGCGGATCAAGGTGCAGGAGGACGGCTCCTACACCGTCCCCGACGGCAACCTGTTCCCGAAGGGCACGGCCAAGACACGGCCCGAGATCTTCGTCACCGGCGTGCGGAACCCGTTCCGCATGGACGTGGACGCGAAGACCGGGACGGTGTCGTGGGGCGACTACGGGCCGGACGCCGGCACCGCCGATCCCAACCGCGGCCCCATGGGCTACGTCGAGTGGAACGTCACCCCGATCACCAAGCCCATCAACGCCGGCTGGCCGTACTGCACGGGCGACAACTTCAACTACAACAACTGGGACTACGCGACTTCCAAGCCGCGTGAGTGGTTCGACTGCGCGGGCGGCCCGGTCAACACCTCCCGCTGGAACACCGGCCTGGACAAGCTCCCGCCCGCGGTTCCCGCCGACATGTACTACGGCGACCGCGCGGGCGACCAGCCGGCGGAGTGGGCCGGGCTGACCGAGTTCGACCCGGTGCAGAACGGCCAGGGCCCGATGGGCGGTCCGGTGTACCACTACGACGCCGACAACCCCTCGCCCACCAAGTTCCCCGCGTACTGGGACAACAAGTTCTTCTTCGCGGAGTTCTCCCAGGACTACCTGGCGGCGTTCACCGTGACGGGTTCTGACGGGCCGGTGACCAAGCTCGAGCACTTCCTGCCGAACGCCGAGCTGACCAAGATGGCGATGCCCATCACGGACAACCCGATCGACATCGAGTTCGGCCCCGACGGCGCGCTGTACGTGCTCGACTACGGTGACGGCTTCTTCCGCGCCAACCCCGACTCGGGTCTGTACCGCATCGACTACTCGCCCGGCAACAAGGCCCCGCAGGCGAAGATCACCGCTGACAAGACGTCGGGCAGCAACGCGCCGCTCACCGTCGAGTTCAGCGGCGCCAAGTCCTCCGACTCCGAGGCCGGCGACCTGACCTACGAGTGGGACTTCGACGGCAACGGCACCTTCGACGCCAAGGGCGTGACGGCGACCCACACCTACGACAAGCTCGGGCAGTACACCGCCCGGCTCCGCGTCACCGACTCGGGCGGCAGGTTCGGCCTCGCCACGATCGAGATCACCGTGGGCAACACCGCGCCCAAGGTCAGCATCGAGACCCCCGGCGACGGCTCCTTCATCGACTGGGGCAACGCGGTTCCGCTCACGGTCAAGGTGACCGACCAGGAGGACGGCGACAACCCGACCTGCAGCCGGGTCGCGTGGACCTTCGGCCTCGGCCACGACACGCACGCCCACCCGATCACCACCGGCACGGGCTGCACCGTCACCTGGGCGACCCCCGCGGACGCTCCCGAGCACGGCGTGACCGAGAACATCTTCGGCGTGGTCGTGGTCAGCTACCGCGACAACGGCGCCAACGGCATCCCCGGCGCCTCCAGCGACGCGACCCTGATCCTCAACCCCAAGCTCATGCAGGCCGAGCACGGGGACGACAGCAAGGGCGTCACCAAGACCCAGGACGAGACGGCGTCCGGCCTCAACAAGGTCACCTCGTTCGACGCCGGCGACCACATCGGCTACGACCCGGTGAACCTCGCCGGAATCACCTCGGTGAAGACCGTGGCCAGCGGCGCGGGCACGCTGTCGCTGCGCTGGAACTCGCCGGCCGCGACCCCGTTCGCGACCGTCGCGATCCCGGCCGGCTCCGGCTGGCAGACGGTGACCACCGAGCTGAAGAACGCCCCCACGGGCAGCGGCAAGCTGTACGTCACCTCGACCGGCGGCGTGGAGGTGGACGCGTTCACCTTCGTGGGCGACGGTGCCGCCGACAAGACCCCGCCGACCGTGACCGCCACTCTCAACCCGGCCCAGCCGAACGGTGAGAACGGCTGGTACAAGGGCAACGTGACGCTGACGGTTACCGCGACCGACAACGGCACGGTCGCGAGCCGGCAGTACTCGGTCAACGGCGGCGCCACCTGGTCGAACGCCAACAACCCGGTGACCCTGAGCACCGAGGGCACCACCGAGGTCCGCTACCGCGCCACCGACAGCGGCGGCAACGTCTCGCAGATCGGCACCGTCACGGTGAAGATCGACAAGACCGCACCCGCGCTGACCGTCGACGGCGTCGAGTCCGGCGAGCACGGCGACTCGGCCTCGATCACGCCGGTCTTCACCGCGACCGACGCGGGCTCCGGTGTGGCGAGCGTGACGGGCGCCATCGGCGACCTGCAGGTCAAGTCGGGCGAGGCCCTCCCGCTGTGGAAGCTGCCGCTCGGCGAGAACACGCTGACCGTCAGCGCCAAGGACAAGGCCGGGCACGTCACGGAGAAGTCGGTGACCTTCACGGTCACGACCTCCTTCGACGACGTGAAGGCCCTCCTCACCGCCTTCCGGACCGCCGGCACGGTGACCGGCGACGGTGACGTCCTGACCGCACAGCTCGACCAGGCGGCCAAGCAGGCCGGCATGGGCAAGAAGGACAACGCGATCAAGGCTCTGGAGCGGTTCGCCGGCTTCGCCGGCGACGCCAAGCGGGTGACCGACAAGGCCGCGAGCGACGCGCTCATCCGCGACGCGCAGGCCCTGATCGAGCAGCTGCGCGGCTAGCCAGACGTCCCGTGGGTTCCGGCCCGGCCCGGCCGGGACCCACGGGACCCCCATCCCCAGCCAAGGCGCCGGCGACCACGGTGGCATCGTGATGCCATCGTGATCGCCGGCGCTGAACTGTGCCCGGCGGTGATCCGATGTAAGGGCATGAGGCGAATCCGGTACGGCGCGGCGGCCCTGGCGGCCGTCGCCTTTCTGCTGACGGGATGCGGCGGCGCGGAGGACTTGTCGAGCAGCGGGGCGGCCGACAGCGGCGGCGCGCCCGCGGCGCCGGCCGCGGACGCTCCCACGACAGGGACCACGGGTCAGAGCGCGGAGCGGCAGGCCGCGGACGGCGAGGGCGGCGGGCAGGAGAAGGCCAGGATCGATCCGGCCGACCGCGCGGTCATCTACCAGGCCGAGCTCACCGTCGAGGCCAAGGACGTCACCGCGGCGGCCGACGGCGCCAAGTCGATCGTGACCGGCGCGGGCGGGTACGTCGCCGAGGAGCGCAGCGACTCCTATTCGAGCGGCCAGCGCGCGGTGATCGCGTTCAAGGTGCCGCCCGCCCGCTACGCCGACGTGCTGGCCCAGCTCGGCCGCGACCTCGGGAAACGCCGGTCGATGCGGCAGAACGCGCAGGACGTCACCGAGGAGGTCGCCGACGTCGCCAGCCGGGTGAAGTCGGCCGAGGCGGCGCTCGGGCAGTTCCGCACGCTGCTGTCGAAGGCGAACAAGATCGGCGAGATCCTGGAGATCGAGCGGGAGATCACCAACCGCGAGGCCGAGCTGGAGTCGCTGCAGGCCAGGCAGAAGGCGCTGGCGGCGCAGACCGGCATGGCCACCGTGACGCTCACCCTCGTGCCTCCGCCGAAGGCCTCGGCCCGGCCCACGAAGGAGGACCCGTCCGGCTTCCTCGGCGGGCTGCGCACCGGATGGGACACCCTCACCGCGTCGACCGTGGTGGCGCTGACCGTGCTGGGCGCGCTGCTGCCCTGGCTCGTCGTGGCCGGGCTGGTGTGGCTGGTCGTCCGGACCGTCATGCGCCGGATGCGCCGCCGTGCCGCTCCGCCCCCCGGTGCCGTGCCCCCCGGTGCCGTCCCCTCGGGTCCTGTGCCTCCCGGGTACGGGCCCGCCTCCCCCGGGGGCGCCCCTGTCCCCGTTTGGCCGTACGGACCGGGCGGCGAGCCCGCCGGGCCGGCCGTGACGGGCTCACCGGATCCTGCCGCGCCTCATCCTGGGCGGCCGCGCCCCGCGGCGCCGGCGCCGGCCCCGCACGAGGACAGGGACGCGAACCGTGACGAGGACCGCGACGACGGCCCTGTAGACGGGCCCGACGACGCCTCTGCCGAGGCCTCTGAGGACGCCCGGGACGAGGGCCGGGCGTCCGGGCACACACGGAGGTAGGACCCTCAGCGGGCCGACGACTCGTGGACGAAGTCGGTGAGCCGGGCGAGCTGGTCGGGGTCGGTCGAGGGAAGCACGCCGTGACCGAGGTTGAACACGTGCCCCTCGGCCACCCTGCCCCGTTCGAGCACGTCCCTGGCCCGCCTCTCGACGACCTCCCAGGGCGCGAACAGGATCGCCGGGTCGAGGTTGCCCTGCAGGGCCTTGCCCGCGCCCACGCGGAGCGCGGCCTCGTCGAGCGGCACCCGCCAGTCGACGCCCACCACGTCGGCGCCGGCCTCGCCCATGAGGCCGAGCAGCTCGCCGGTGCCGACGCCGAAGTGGATGCGCGGCACGCCGAGGTCCGCCAGGCCGGCGAAGATCCGGCTGGTGTGCGGCAGCACGTAGGAGCGGTAGTCCTGCGGCGCGACCGCGCCGACCCACGAGTCGAAGAGCTGGACGGCCGAGGCGCCGGCCGCCACCTGGACGCGCAGGAAGGCGAGCGTGATCGCGCTGAGCCGCTCCATCAGCTCGTGCCACAGCTCGGGCTCGCCGTACATCATGGCCTTGGTGCGGTCGTGGTTCTTGGAGGGGCCGCCCTCGATCAGATACGACGCGAGTGTGAACGGCCCTCCGGCGAAGCCGATCAGCGGGGTCCCGCCCAGCTCCCCGGTGAGCGCGCCGACCGCCTCGGTCACGTACGGGACGTCGTCCGGCTCCAGCGGGCGCAGGACCTCCATGCCCGCCTTGTCGCGGATGGGGGTCCCGACGACGGGGCCGACGCCCGGCTTGATGTCGAGGTCGACGCCGATGGCCTTGAGCGGCACCACGATGTCGCTGAAGAAGATCGCCGCGTCCGTGCCGTACCTGCGGACCGGCTGCATCGTGATCTCGACCACGAGGTCGGGCGTGGCGCAGGCGGTGAGCATCTCGACGCCGGCGCGCACCCTGCGGTACTCGGGCAGCGAACGACCGGCCTGGCGCATGTACCACACCGGCGTGTGCGGGACGGGCTCACGCCGGCAGGCGCGGACGAAAACGGAATCGGCGAGCTGGGGTTTCACGGCACCAGCCTGCCATGCCCGGGGGTCGCCCGGCGCCCGGACCCATGACCTGGGGTTCCAGAACGACGCGAGAAAGGCCGCTCATCGCGTAAGGTGAACCCCATCCCCTCCTGTGAGTCCTCTCACACCTCGGCAATGTGTTCGCCAATCGGCCATCCGGCATCGATTCCAATACCACTTTCGAGACACGCCGAGCGCGATGCGGGGAAATGTCGCCGGGACGTGCCAACGTCGGATCAGTCCCGAGCGACCGCCACGACCGTGGATCCGACGAGAGGCCCCGGAGCGATGACTTCGATGTGGAGTTCCCCCGAACGCCGCACTGAGCGCTGTGCCGGCAGCGACGCCGCGCGCCCCGCCCGTCCGAGCCGCGCGGCGCGCGCGACGGGGCGGCGCCGCCGTGTGGACGGCTGCGGCGACCGCCGGGACCGCACGCTCGGACGCGCCTCGGCGCGGACGTCCGCCCGGGTTACGGCTCGACTGGCGGCGACGGTTTGACGACTTGCGATGCCCCCCACAGCCACCCCCCTGCTTCGCGCCATCCCGAATCCGACCTACTCTTCCGTCATGACCCTCGGTGAACCGCCGGCGCCTCCCGCCGCCTTCAGGCGCGCGCTGGAGACGTTGCGCCCTGCCGAGGTACGGCCGGAGATCGAGCTGGAGGACATCCCCGCCCCCCAGCGGCTCGCGCCGTACTCCGGAGCCGTCGGGGCGTCCGTGTACCGCGACGACGACGAACTCGCCGTCGGCCGCCTGATCATGCTGTTCGACCCCGAGGGCCAGCGCGGCTGGGAGGGGCCGTTCCGCCTCGTCGCCTACGTACGCGCCGACATGGAGCCGGAGATGACCACCGACCCGCTGCTGGGGCCGGTGGCCTGGAGCTGGCTTACCGAGGCGCTCGACGCCCACGGCGCGCGGTACGCCGCGGTGGGCGGCACGGTCACCCGCGCCGTCTCGGAGGGGTTCGGCGGCAAGGCGGACGACCCCGTCACCACCGAGATCGAGCTGCGCGCCTCGTGGTCCCCGCTCGACGAGGACCTGTCGCCGCACGCGGCCGCGTGGTGCGACCTCATGTGCCTGGCCGCGGGCATCCCCCCACTGCCGCCCGACGTCGCGACGCTGCATCCGCGTCCCGCCCGCCGAGATGATCCGAAAGTTCCATAGCCCGTGACAGAACCCGTAGTCCAGCCCCTGTTGGAGCCGCGCGAGGGAATCCCGCCCGTCATCGAGGACTCCGCCACGCTCGCGGCCGCCGTGGACGCCTTCGCCCGCGGGACGGGACCGGTGGCCGTCGACGCCGAGCGCGCCTCCGGATACCGCTACAGCGGCCGCGCCTACCTGGTGCAGCTGCGCCGGGCCGGCGCGGGCACCGCGCTGATCGACCCGATCGGCTGCCCCGACCTGTCCGCGCTGGACGAGGCCGTGAGCGACGCCGAGATCGTCCTGCACGCCGCCAACCAGGACCTGCCGTGCCTGGCCGAGCTGGGCTTCCGCCCGCGGCGGCTGTTCGACACCGAGCTGGCCGGGCGGCTGCTCGGCTACGAGCGGGTGGGCCTGGGGACCATGGTCGAGCTCGTCCTCGGACTTCGGCTGGAGAAGGGGCACTCGGCGGCCGACTGGTCGTCCCGCCCGCTGCCGGAGGACTGGCTGCGTTACGCGGCGCTCGACGTGGAGGTGCTGGTCGAGCTGCGCGACGTCCTCCACGAGGAGCTGACCGCCACCGGCAAGCTGGGCTGGGCGCTGGAGGAGTTCGCGTCGATCCTGGCCGCCCCCGCGCTTCCCCCGCGTACCGACCCCTGGCGGCGCACCTCGGGCATCCACCGCGTGCGCACGCTGCGCGGGCTCGCGGTGGTGCGGGAGCTGTGGACGCTGCGCGACCAGATCGCGCGGGAGGCCGACCTCGCGCCCGGGCGGGTGCTGCCCGACTCGGCGATCGTCCAGGCCGCCCTCGACCAGCCGCGTACGACCAAGGCCCTCACCGACATCACCCCCTTCGTCGGCCGCAGCGCCCGCCGTCACCTCAACGACTGGCTGGCGGCGGTGAACCGGGCCCGCACGATGCCGGAGCAGGCCCTGCCGCAGCCCGTGGGGCCGGGTGACGGCCCTCCCCCGGCCAACCGGTGGGCCGACCGGGACCCCGCCGCCGCCAGGCGCCTCGCGGCGGCGCGGACCGTCGTGGCGGCGCTCGCCGACGAGCACCGCATGCCGACGGAGAACCTGCTCCAGCCCGACGCCGTACGCAGGCTGACGTGGGAACCGCCCGTGCCCATCAGCGAGGAGACCGTGGGAGACCGGCTGCGCGAGCTGGGCGCGCGGGACTGGCAGATCGGCCTGACCGTCCATCCGCTGACGAAGGCTCTGGAACGGCTGGAGATCAAGGGCGAGGTGTGAGATGACCGATGCCTTCGGGTACGGCCTGCACCACGTCCAGCTCGCCGTTCCGCCCGGGGCGGAGGACGAGTGCCGCGCCTTCTACGTGGGCCTGCTCGGGATGACCGAGATCGGCAAGCCCCCCGCGCTCGCCGCGCGCGGAGGCCTGTGGGTGCGGGCCGGCGCCCTGGAGATCCACCTCGGCGTGGAGGAGGACTCCCGCCCCGCGCGCAAGGCGCACCCGGGCATCCTGGTGACCGGCCTCGACGACCTCGCCGCGCGTCTGGAGGCCGCCGGAGTCGAGGTCGCCTGGGATCCGCACTTCCCCGGCCATCGTCGCTTCCACGCCCACGACAACGTCGGCAACCGCCTGGAGTTCCTCACCCCGGAGACCTGACCGGGGCGTACGACCGTCACCGGAAATGAAGCATTTCGGCCTGGCTCGGTAAGTACAGGTGACCGCAGACGCCAGGAAAGGCCGAGATGCATGACAACTACCCGCGAAGTCGTCGCGGCGGATGATGCGACCCTCATCGGGAGATCGCTGCACGAGCCGGAGGTCTTCGCCGTCCTGTTCGACCGGCACGCACCGCTCCTCCACCGTTATGTGACCAGGCGGCTGGGGCCCGGCGAGGCGGAGGACGTCGTGGCCGACACCTTCCTGGCCGCCTTCCAGAGCCGGGACGACTACGACCTGGGCCGCCCCGACGCCCGCCCGTGGCTGTACGGCATCGCCTCGAACATGATCGGGAAACGGCGGCGCGCCGAGGCCGCCCTCTACCGCGCGTACCTGCGCAGCGGCGTCCATCCGGGGGAGATACCGGGCGCGCAGGTGGAGGACGGAGTCAACACCCTGGCCGTCAACCGGCCGCTCGCACGGGCCCTGCTGCGGCTCAAACGGGCCGACCGCGACGTGCTGCTGCTCGTCGCCTGGGCCGGGCTGAGCTACCAGGAGGTCGCCGACGCGCTCGCGATCCCCCCGGGCACGGTCGCCTCACGCCTCAACCGGGCCCGCAACCAGATTCGCCGGGATCTACCAGAAGGAGCATGGCAGTGAACGCGCTCACCAGCATGTGGCAGGCCGTCCCCGCGGCCTCGCAGGACGACCTCGCCGGGGCCAGGCGGCGGCTGTTGGACGGGATGCGGGCCCGGCGGCCCGCCCCCGCCACCTCACCGCGGCGGGTCCTCACCGCCCCTCGGCTGCTGATCGCGGCCGGCGTCGCGGCGGCGGCCGTCACCGCACCGCTGGTCGCCGGAGGCGGGACCCCGGCGTACGCCGTGACCGAGAACGCCGACGGCACGATCACGGTGGCTCTCCACGAGATGCGCGACCCCGAGGGGCTGCGAGCCGATCTGCTGGCGGCAGGCGTCACGGCCGACGTGTCGTTCCTGGCGCCGCACACGCGGTGCGCGGACGCCCGGTTCGAGGGCGTGGACCCTTCCTACGGGTCGCGGGGGCACACGGAGGAACAGCTGCGGAACGGCGTGGAACGGTGGCGCTCGTTCGAGGCGGCCCAGGTGGTCGACGTCCGTGAGATCAGGATTCGCCCGGAGTTCATCCGGCCGGGCGAGACGCTCGTCCTGGAGTTCCGCGACAACCGGGACGCGCGGCGGCCCTGGCGGCTCGGCGCCTGGCTGGCCGAGGCCGGCTCTCCCGTGAAGCCCTGCACGCCCGTCCCGGACGCGGGCTGAACCCGCCCGCGTCGTCCCGGTGCGGCCGGAGGCTCCCGGAGGTGCGCGGCACGACCGTCGCGCGGCCTCCGGGGGCGTCTTCGCGTCGTGCGCGAGACCGCCGGCATGTCCGTCGCCCCCTCTGATCCAGCGACCGGTTACCGACCAGTAGCATGGGCCTCCGGAAGCTACCGACCAGTAGGAGCGAACCCGTGCCTGCGTCCCGTGAAGTCGTCTTCGTCGACGGCGTTCGGACGCCTTTCGGCAAGTCGGGCCCGAAGGGCCTGTACGCCGAGACGCGTGCCGACGACCTGGTAGTCCGCGTCATCCGCGAGCTGATGCGGCGCAACCCCGGCCTCCCCCCGGAGCGGGTGGACGAGGTGGCCATCGCGGCCACCACCCAGATCGGCGACCAGGGCCTGACGATCGGCAGGTCCGCGGCGGTGCTCGCCGGGCTGCCGAAGTCGGTTCCCGGCTACGCCGTCGACCGCATGTGCGCCGGCGCGATGACCGCCGTGACCACGGTGGCGGGCGGCATCTCCTTCGGCGCCTACGACGTGGCCATCGCCGGCGGCGTCGAGCACATGGGCCGCCACCCCATGGGCGAGGGCGTCGACCCCAACCCGCGGTTCCTGTCCGAGCAGCTCGTCGACGGCTCGGCGCTGATCATGGGCATGACCGCGGAGAACCTGCACGACCGCTACCCGTCCATCACCAAGGAGCGCGCCGACGCCTTCGCCGTCGCCTCCCAGGAGAAGGTCGCCAAGGCGTACGCCGACGGCAAGATCCAGGTCGACCTGGTGCCGGTGGCCGCCCGCAAGGCCGCCGAGGGCTGGGGCCTGGCCACGGCGGACGAGGCGCCGCGCCCCGGCACCACGCTGGAAGGCCTGCGCTCCCTCAAGACGCCGTTCCGGGCGCACGGGCGGGTCACGGCGGGCAACGCCTCCGGCATCAACGACGGCGCGACCGGCTGCATCGTGGCCGCCGAGGACGTGGCGCGGGAGCTGGGCCTGACCCCGCGCATGCGGCTGGTGTCCTACGCCTTCGCCGGCGTGGACCCCGAGGTGATGGGCATCGGGCCGATCCCCTCGACCGAGCGCGCGCTGCGCCTGGCCGGGCTGTCCATCGGCGATATCGGCCTGTTCGAGATCAACGAGGCGTTCGCCGTACAGGTGCTGGCCTTCCTGGAGCACTTCGGCATCGCCGACGACGACCCGCGCGTCAACCCGTACGGCGGCGCGATCGCGTTCGGCCACCCGCTCGCGTCGTCGGGCGTGCGGCTGATGACCCAGCTCTCGCGCGAGTTCGCCGAGCGTCCCGACGTCCGGTACGGGATCACCACGATGTGCGTCGGCATGGGCATGGGCGGCACGGTCATCTGGGAGAACCTGGCATGAGCACGATCGAGACCTGCAAGGCCCTCCTGGAGGGCAAGAACGCCGACGAGGTCGTCACCAAGGCCCTCGTGCGCGACGTCGAGCTGCCGTACGGCGCGGGCACGATGGCGCTGATCACGCTCGACAACGGCCACGACCACATCAAGCCGAACACCTTCGGCCCGCACGGCCTGCTCGCGCTGAACGACGCGCTCGACGCGATCGCATCGCGCTCCGATCTGGCGGCCGTCGGCGTCGTCGGCAAGCCGTTCGTCTTCGCGGTCGGGGCCGACCTCAAGGGCGCGGCGGCGGTCTCCTCCCGCGAGGAGGCGCTGGCCATCGGGCGGCTCGGGCACCACGTCTTCCGTCGTCTGGGCGAGCTGGACGTGCCGTCGTTCGCGTTCGTCAACGGCGCGGCGATGGGCGGCGGCCTGGAGATCGCCCTGCACTGCGCCTATCGCACCGTGTCGTCGGGCGTCCCGGCGATCGCGCTGCCGGAGTGCTTCCTCGGCCTGGTGCCCGGCTGGGGCGGCACCCAGCTCCTCCCCCGCCTGATCGGCCCGGAGAAGGCGCTCAAGGTCGTCATCGAGAACCCGCTGTCGCAGAACCGCATGATCAAGGGACGGGACGCGTTCGCCCTCGGGATCGCCGACGCGATGTTCGAGCCCGCCGACTTCGTCGAGGAGTCGCTGCGGTGGGCCGCCCAGGTGCTGCGCGGCGAGGTGACCGTCGAGCGGGCCGACCACACCGCCGGGGACTGGGCCCCGGTCGTCGACCAGGCCCGTACCCTCGTCGACCTCAAGCTGCGGGGCGCCTCCCCCGCGCCGTACCGGGCGCTCGACCTCGTGGCCCTGGCCCGTACGGCGTCCCGCGACGAGGGCTTCGCCGCCGAGGACGAGGCGCTGGCCGACCTGCTCATGAGCGACGAGCTGCGGGCCGGGCTGTACTCCTTCGACCTGGTGCAGCGCAGGGCCAAGCGCCCGGCCGGCGCGCCGGACAGGTCGCTGGCCCGCCCGGTCACCAAGGTCGGCGTGGTGGGCGCCGGGCTGATGGCCTCGCAGCTCGCGCTGCTGTTCGCCCGCCGCCTGGAGGTCCCGGTCGTGCTGACCGACCTCGACCAGGCCCGCCTCGACAAGGGCGTCGGCTACGTCCACGCCGAGGTCGACAAGCTGCTCGGCAAGGGCCGGATCTCCGCCGACCAGGCCAACCGGCTGAAGGGCCTGGTGAGCGGGTCGCTGACCAAGGACGCCTTCGCCGACGCCGACTTCGTGATCGAGGCCGTGTTCGAGGACCTCGGCGTGAAGCAGAAGGTGTTCGCCGAGGTCGAGGAGGTCGTCTCCGACACCTGCGTGCTCGCGACCAACACCTCCTCGCTGTCGATCACGGACATGGCCTCCGGCCTGCGGCATCCCGAGCGGGTCGTGGGCTTCCACTTCTTCAACCCGGTCGCCGTGCTGCCGCTGCTGGAGATCGTCCGGGGCGCCGCCACCGACGACGCCACGCTGGCCACGGCGTTCGCGGTCGGCAAGACGCTGAAGAAGTCGTCCGTCCTGGTCAAGGACGCGCCCGCGTTCGTCGTCAACCGGCTGCTGACGCGCTTCATGGGCGAGGTCACGGCCGCCGCCGACGAGGGCACCCCGCTGGAGGTCGCCGACCACGCGCTCGACGCGCTCGGCCTGCCGATGACGCCGTTCGCGCTGCTCCAGCTCGTCGGCCCGGCCGTCGCGCTGCACGTGGCCGAGACCATGCACGCGGCGTTCCCGGACCGGTTCGGCGTGTCGGAGAACCTCGCCAAGCTGGTCGCCACGGGCAAGCCCGGCCTGTACGGCCCGGACTTCCGGATCGATCCGGAGGTGCGGGCGCTGTTCGAGGGCGGCTCGTCCCCCTCGACCGGTGAGGAGGTGCGGCTGCGCGCACTGCGGGCCCTCGCCCGGGAGATCAGGCTCATGCTCGACGAGGGCGTGGTCTCCGCGCCGCAGGACATCGACCTGTGCATGATCCTCGGCGCCGGCTGGCCGTTCCACACCGGCGGCATCACGCCGTACCTCGACCGTACGGGCATCTCCGAGGAGGTGACCGGCTCCCGCTTCCTGGAGCCCGGCGTGGCGTCCGTACCGGCCTGACGCACGGGGTCGCCCCGGCCCGCCGCCGTACGGCGAGAGCCGGGCCGGGCGTCCCGTCCGAGCCTTCCGCCGTGGACCCGCGAACACGAAATCGCGGACCCACCTGGCCCCTCACCACAGGGCCGCGCGGAACACCGGGGCCCCGCACCACAGGGGCCCCCGGCCCGGGGGGGGGGGGGCCGGGCCCTCGCGGCGCGGCGGCCGTCTGGCGGGGAGCCCCGCCCCCCCCTTCCCCCTGCCCCCGCCACCAACTAATTCGGGACCCCACGTGCCCCCCCACCACGGGGCCGCGCGGAACCGGGGGGCCCGCCACCCGCGGGCCCCCCGGCCCGGGCCGCCGCGCCGGTTCCCGGCGCGGCGGCCCGGCGTACGCGCCGCGCCGACCCTCTCCGGACCGCGAGGCGTCAGCGTGCGCGTAGCGGAACTCATGTCTCGGTCGCGTAGTAGTGGAGGCGCTCGTCGGAGGAGATCCGGCGCAGGCCGGCCTTCTCCAGCACCCGCTGGGAGGCGCGGTTGCCGTGAGCGGTGTCGGCGAGGGCGCGGCTGATCCGCCCGGTGGCGAACCCCTCGTGCAGGAGGGCACGCAGCGCCTCGGTCGCATAGCCGCGCCCTTCGACCTCGGGGGCGACGCCGTACCCGAAACCGACGCTTCCCTCGTCGCCGGGCGGGCCGAAGAAGCCGATGCCGCCGATGACCGCGCCGGAGCCGAGCAGCACGATCTGCAGCGGGCCGAACAGCGGGTCGGCCGGAGCTTCCTGGAGGACGAGCCGCGCGATGTCCTGGTCGTCGTGGCGCGGGTAGCCAGGGCTCCAGTTCCGGCCCTCGCGAGAGCCTGCCACGACGTGCTCGGCCTCCTCGCGGGTGAACGGGCGCAACTGGAGCCGTGCCGTTTCCAGGGTGAACACTGTCACCGTCCACCTCGCACGCCCGTGCGGCGAACGGGCTGCCGGAAGACGGTCACGCGCTGCTCGCGACGCCTCCGCGATCGCGAGGTGAACGGAACGGGGTTGTCGAAGGGGGTCAAGTCTGCTCCCTGGTCGTGAGGTGGACAACGACGACGGTAGGCGGGCGGCACCCCGTCCCGAATCGGTCGTCATGACTTAACGCGACAGATCCACGTACCGTCATCTAGGTAGATTTGTCGGGTGTTGTACGGGCGAGCCGCCGAAGAAGAACAACTGCGACGCCTCCTCACCGAGGCCCGAGCGGGCGCCAGCGCGGCGCTGGTGATCACCGGGGAGGCGGGCATCGGCAAGACCGCGCTGCTGGAGCACCTGGCCGCCCGGGCGGGATCGGCCAAGATCCTGAGGACGACCGGGATCGAATCGGAGACCGAGCTTCCGTTCGCGGCGCTGCACCAGCTTCTGCGACCCGCGCTGGGGCGGCTGGACCTGCTCCCCGAGCCGCAGGCGGCCGCGCTGCGGGCGGCCTTCGGCGTGACGGCCTCCGCCGGGCAGGATCGTTTCCTGACCGGGCTCGCCGTCTTGACGCTCCTGTCGGAGCACGCCGGGGAGGATCCCGTGCTGTGCCTGGTCGACGACGCCCAATGGGTGGACCAGGCGTCCTTGGACGCGCTGACCTTCGTCGCGCGCCGGCTCGACGCCGAGGGCGTCGTGATGCTCTTCGCACTGCGCGAGCCGCGCCCGCTGGGGCTGCCGGAGCTACGGCTGGAGGGGCTGGACGAGGGGGCGACGACCGCGCTGCTCGCCTCCCGGCCCGGCGCCGACCTGCCCGCCCATGTGCGGGAACGTGTCACGGCGCAGGCGAGGGGCAATCCGCTGGCCCTCATCGAGCTGCCGCGCGCGATGACCGAGGAACAGCGCGCGGGGTTGCTCGGCCCGCTTCCGCCGACGCCGGGCGGCGCCACCCCGTCCAGCCGCGTGCAGGCCGGCTTCGGCGCGCAGATCGACCAGCTGCCGCAGTCCACGCGAACGGCTCTGCTTGTCGCCGCCGCCGACGACACGGGAGAGCTGGCCGTGGTGCTGCGCGCGGCCGGGGCCACGGTGCCGGATCTGGAACCGGCCGAGAAAGCCGGGCTGATCCGCCTGACCGGACCCACGCTGCCTTCCGGCATCCGCTGGTCCGGGCCGCGGCCTACCACGGCGCCACCCTGGCCGGGCGGATCGCCGTGCACCAGGCCCTGGTGACGAGCCTGGACGGCGACGAACACGCCGACCGCCGCGCCTGGCACCGCGCGGCCGCGGCGACCGGCGCCGACGAGCAGGCCGCCCTGGAGTTGGAGCGCGCCGCCGAACGCGCCACCGGCCGGCAGGGCATGGCCTCGGCCTCGGCCGCCTACGAGCGCGCCGCCCAGCTCAGCGCCGACCCCGGCGCCAGGCAGCGCCGGCTGATCGCGGCCGCCCAGGCCTCGGCCGACGCCGGGCAGTTCTCCCGCGTGGCCGCACTCCTGGAGCGCGGCACCGACACCGGCTCGCCGGAGACGGCCCGGGTGCGCGCCGCGCTGGAACTGAACGCGGGCTCGGCCATCCGAGCGGTCCAGGTCCTGCTCGGGTCGGACCTCGCCGAACCGGCCATCGCGATCGAGGCCTTCCACGCGGCCCAATCGGCCGGCGATTCCGATCTGATCGCGCGGATGTGCGGCCGTGCACGCGCGCTTCCGGCCGGCCGGTACGGCACACTGACCGGCGTGGCCGCCCTGCTGGCCGGGCAGCCCGCGGACCCGCGGTTCGAGGACGCCGCACGCGACCCCGATGTGCTGTTCAGTGAGCGCTTCCTGGCCGCCCACGCCACGCACGCCATCGCCGATCATGACACCGCCCGGGAGTTGGCCGCCCTCCTGCTGGCCCACTGCCGCTCCCATGGGCTGATGGGCTGGCAGGCCACCTGCCTGCATCTACTGGCGGAGAGCGACCTCGCCCTCGGCCGGCTCGACCAGGCCGGACAGGCGGCCGCGGAAGGGCTGCGTATCGCCGAGTACGCGGGGCTGGACCACCGCGCCTGCCACCTGCGTGCCACTCTCGCCACGCTCGCGGCCCTGGACGGTGACGACGACCGCTGCCGCGAGCTGGCCGAGGCCGCCGGCAGCCACGCCGTCGCCCACGACATCGGCACCGCCGCCGCCCACGCCCACCACGCGCTCGCCCTCCTCCACCTCGGCGCCGGCGATCCCGAACCGGCCCTCACCCACCTCGACCCCGTCTCATCCGGGCCGCCGATGCTGACCGCCTACCTGCTGCCCGACCTCGTCGAGGCCGCCGCACGCACCGGTACGCCCCGCCACGACATCGTGGCCCGCTACGAGCGATGGGCGCAGCTGACCGGCCGCCCGGCCACGCTCGCCCTGGCCGCCCGCTGCCGCGCCCTGACGAGCCCTGACGAACGGGCCGAAGACCACTTCACCGCCGCCCTCGACCATCACGAGCAGGGCTTGGAGCGCTCACGTACCCACCTGCTGTACGGCGAATGGCTACGTCGCCGACGCCGGCGCACCGACGCCCGGCGTCACCTCCGGACGGCGCTGGAAGCCTTCGAGAAGGCCGGCGCCACCCCCTGGGCGGACCGTGCCCGAGCGGAACTGCGCGGCACCGGGGAGGTCGTCGACGAGGCCGGCGCCACCGGCACCCTGCTCGGCCGCCTGACCCCCCAGGAGCGGGAGGTGGTACGGCTCGCGGCCGCCGGCATCAGCAACCGCGAGATCGCGGCCCAGCTCTTCCTCAGTCCCCGTACGGTGGGCCACCACCTCTACCGGGCCTTCCCCAAGCTGGGTGTCACCTCACGCACCGAACTCGCCGGCGTCGTGGGGGCATGACGACGGCCGGAGAACTCCCCGTCGGAACCGTCCGTCGCCGAGCGGTCTGCCGGTGGGCATCACCAGGGAGGGGCCCGGTCTGGGACGCGGTCAGGCCGCGTGCCGGTAGGCGGGGTAGGTGAGGTAGCCGGCGTCGCCGCCCTGGTACCAGGTGGACTCGTCGTCCGGCGCGATGGGGAGCCCCTGGCGCAGCCGCTCCACGAGGTCGGGGTTGGCGATGAAGGCGCGGCCGAAGCTGATCAGGTCGGCGCCGAGCCCCAGCCAGTGATCGGCCGCCGCCTTGTCCGCCTTGCGCGGGCCCATCGGGAAGACCGGGTTGACGATGAGCGTGCCGGGCCAGGCCTTGCGCAGTTCGACGAGCACGTCCTCGTCGGTGGTGGCCTCGAGGTGGACGTACGCCAGGTCCAGGGGGGCCAGCTCGGCGAGCAGCGCGCCGTACAGCTCGGGGACGTCGCTCTCCTCCGCGCCCCACAGGCCCGCGCCGGGCGAGAGCCGGATGCCGGTCCGGTCGCCTCCCACCGCCTCCACGGTCGCCGACACCGCCTCCACGGCGAAACGGATGCGGCCCGCGACCGACCCGCCGTACGCGTCGGTGCGCAGGTTGGCGGTGCTCGACAGGAACTGGGCGATGAGATATCCGTTCGCGCCGTGCAGTTCCACGCCGTCGAAGCCGGCGTCGACGGCCCTGAGCGCGGCCTGCGCGTAGGACATGGCGTGCTCGGGCACCTCGGCGGTCTCCAGCGCCCTCGGCACGGGCGCGGGCCTGGGCCCTGACGGGGTGAAAACCTCGCCGGGAGCGGGGACGGCCGAGGGTCCCACCGGCCGCATCCCCGTGGTGTCGGGATGGGAGACGCGGCCCCCGTGCATGATCTGGGCGAAGACGCGGCCGCCGTTGGTGTGCACCGCGTCGGTGACCGGCCGCCACGACGCGACCTGCTCGTCGGTGTACAGCCCGGGGGTGCCCGGGTTGGACTGCCCCACAAGGCTCGGCTGTACTCCTTCGGTCACGATGAGCCCGGCGGTGGCCCGCTGGGCGTAGTAGGCGGCCATCGACGGTGTGGCCAGGCCGCCCGCGGCCGCGCGGACCCGGGTCATCGGGGCCATCACGACACGGTTGGGCAGAGTCAGCGCGCCGAGCCGGTAGCGGTCGAAGAGGGTCGTCATTCCTGAACGCCTTTCGGAAAATCTCTGCGGTTGGACGTGTCCGCCGGCTGGACACGCGACTACGCTAAGACCTGACATTGACGTCAGATGCAAGCGTTTGAGCCGAGATTTTCCGACAGGAGGCGCGATGCGGATCGGCGAGTTGGCGTCGCAGGCGGGGGTGAGCGTCCGTTCCCTGCGCTACTACGAGGAGCAGGGCCTGCTCACCAGCACGCGCAGCCCCAGCGGCCAGCGCCACTACACCGAGGACGAGGTCGAGCGGGTGCGGTTCATCCAGCGCCTGTACGGCGCGGGCCTGTCGAGCCGGACGATCGCCGAGGTCCTGCCGTGTGTCGACACGCCGAGCGAGCGGAACTCCGACGAGGCGTTCGAGCGGCTGGTCCAGGAGCGGGACCGGATCAGCCGGCACATCGACGAGCTCGCCCAGGCCCGCGACGCCCTCGACCTGCTCATCGACGCCAACCGAGCGCACCGCGGTCACCTGACGCCCACCTGACGCCCCGCTGACCTCGGACACGACAGCGACGGCGCGCCGCCGATCGTGACCACCGCGACAGGCCACCGCGCCCCTCCCGCGCACGCGCGGGAGAGGCGCGGCGGAAGCCGCGTCAGCGCCTGAACAGACGCGGCGCCAGATCGATGAGGTTCTTCTGCCAGACGTCCCAGCCGTGCGGCCCGGGAGTGACCCCGTCGAACTCGTAGCGGATGCCGAGGCTGTCCAAGGTGGGCAAGGATCCCATGAACAGGGGCTGCACGAAGTCGGTCTGGTCGCCGACGTACAGACGCAGCATCCTGGTCCCGTTGTTGATCGCCGCCGCGTCGACGCCGTCGCCGCTGCCGAACCAGGCCGAGAACGCGGCGACGTAGGCGAACCGGCCCGGGTATGCCTTGAGCACCCCGAGCGTCTGCACGCCGCCCATCGAGAGACCGGCCAGGGCCTGCCGCGACGGGTCGCCGGAGATGTTGTAGCGGGCGCGGGCCGCCGGGACGATGTTGTCCAGCAGTTCCTTGTTGAAGTCGGGCACGTTGCCGTTGCCCATCACGACCACCATGGGCACCAGCTTCCCGTCGAGGAACTGGTGGTCGAGGATCTGCTTGGCGCGGCCCATCTCGACCCAGTCCGTGTAGCTCTGACCGCTGCCGTGCTGGAGGTAGAGGACGGGGTACGGCTCCGCGCGCTTGGCGTCGTACCCGGGCGGGGTCCAGACCAAGGCGGTCCGGTCCTGGTTCGCCACCGTGCTCGGGTACGTCAGGCTCTCGACCTTGCCACCCCGGCCGGCGGGAACGTCCGAGAGCAGGCGTGCCCTCTCCCCCGGGATGAAGAAAGAGCTCCAGTTCGGCTCGGAGGTCACCTTCGTCGGGTTCGACGTGTCCTTGACCGCGACCCGGTCCACGATCCACTGGTAGTAGTAGAACCACGGGTCCAGCGGACCGATGGTCACCCGCCAACGGTCGCCGTCGCGGGACATCGGAACGCGCAGCCAGCTCCCGCCGGGAGCGTCGTTCGCCCATACCGTGACGTGCTTGGCGTCCTTGAAGTCCGTCGTGGTCTCGAAGGTGACGAAACCGTCCCGCACGAACGGCGTCGGCGTGGTGCCGGGCGCGGGCGGGTGGAACTCGCCCTTCAGCCGCCCGTGACCGGCGCTCGGACCGTGATCGCGCACCGTGCGGAACAGCCGCGGCACGAAGTCGATCAGGTTCTCCTGCCAGGTGTTCCAGTTCGCCCCGCCGTCGGGGTTGACCCCGTCGAACTCGTACCTGACTCCCGCGCGGTCCAGTGCCTTCGTGAGCCGAACGGTGGGGTTGTACGCGGGATCGGTCACGTTCCCGGTGTACAGCCGCAGCAGCGTGAGGCCTCGGCCGACCGCCCTCGCGTCCGGCCGGCCGGCGCCGTCCGTCGACAGGCCCGAGAACGAGCCCGCGTAGGCGAACTCGTTCGGATGGGTCAGCGCGGCACGCAGCGCCAGCGCCCCTCCCTCGGCCACACCGGCGATCGCCTGGTGCGCCGGGTCGCGCAGGACGTCGTACTTGTCCGCGACCGCCTTCCGGAGGTCCTTCAGCTCCTTGTCGTCCGCCCGCCCGTCACCGCCGCCGACCACGACCACCATCGGCTCCATGGAGCCCTGGGCCGAGAGGTTGTCGAGGATCTGCTTGGCCCGGCCGAGGTCGAGCCAGTCGGTGGCGCTCTGCCCCTCGCCGGACTGCAGGAACAGCACCGGATACCCCTTGGGACCCTTGGGACCCTTGGCGCCCTTGGCCTGGTAGCCCGGCGGGGTCCAGACCAGAGCCGACCGCTCCTTCTTCTTGACCTGGTAGGTCAGGGTCTCGACCTTGCCGCCCTGCCCCTGCGGCGCGTCCGCCAGCAGGCGCGCCGAGTCGCCCCGAACGAGGAAGGTGCTCCACAGGGGCTTGGACGTCACGCCGGTGGCGTTCGTCGGGTCCTTGAGGCTCTTGGTGTCGTCGCCCGTGACCTGGTAGGAGTACAGCCCCGGCTTGAGCGGCCCGAGGGCTCCCCACCAGATGTCGCCCCTGCGGGTCAAGCCGTACTCCGCCCAGGCGAAGGAGGGGCCGAAGTTCCCCTCGACGGCCACCTGCGACACCTGGCCCGCGTTGGCCTCGATGTAGGCCGCCGGAATGCTGATCGCCACGTAGCCGTCGTCCGAAACGCTCAGCCACGGCGTGTCCGCCACCGCCTGCCGGGGCGCGACCAGAACCGCCGCGACCGCCACGACTCCGGCGGTGATCACCGCCGAGAGCCGGCGCACCCCCGTGGGGCGCGGGCCGCCGTGCTGGAACAACGTCATACCGAAACTCCCCTGATGGCCGCAGTGGTCGGTCTGACCCACCGACCTTACTCGTCGGTAGAATGGCGCCACCGATTCTGTGACCGAACGTCCGAGTCACAGGAACTTTCGCCCTCTTTTAGTCGCGAGCGATATCGGCCGCGATTCCAACGAATCAAGTTAATTGATATGATCTGAATCCACAAGCCTGTTCCGCGCCGCCCCGCCGGAACACGGCCGCTCCGCCGGCGCCGGCTCGGCGCATGTCGCATCCACGGCGTGCACGCGGACACGGCACCGGTTCGCCGTCGCAAGGGGTGACCTCGCATTTGTCCGCCGCCCGCAGCGGCCGACGCCGACCGTGCGCCGCCCGGGATGGGAAACGGACGGCAGCGGGGCGCCGTCCGCGCCGCAGACATGACCGCGCCGACCGCGGCGTGACTGTCGCCGCTGCTTGACTGGCGTCTCTGACGTCGCCGAATCGGCAGCTCAGGCGAAAGACGCCGTTTCCGGAGACGGCGATCCGATCGCACTCCTCGTCGTACGGTTTCCGTCTCCGCGACGCGCAGTCGCCCGAACCGAATTCGTTATCGGCGCGGCGGCTCGCGCTGTTCGCCCGACGAGTCACCGTCCTCCCAATGGCGCGGGAGCCGCATACTCGTCCGCGATCGGGTAAGCGGCCCGTGTGTCCGCGACGACGAGAAGAGGCCGGACATGGAAAGGACACAAGACGAGCTGATCGCCCTGGAGACAGCGGGCTGGGCGGCGCTTTCCGCCACCCGCTGGAAGCTCGCCTTCCACCAGCAGACCCCGCGTTGAGGCCCGCGCAGGGCCACGGGCCCCAGGAGTGCCGTTCCCAGGCACCGTTTCCGGGAGGCACCGTTTTCGGGAGGAGGCGCCGTTTCCCGGGGGGCACCGTTTCCGGACCCGCCGGCCGACCGGCGGTAGCCTCTCGTGCGGACGAAACGGGAGGTTACGGGCGTGACGGAACTGCTGATGGGGCTCAGCCTCGGCCTGGGGGCGGGTGTCACACCCGGGGCGCTGCTGACGCTCGTCATCACGGCCAGCCTGCGCGGCGGGTTCCGCGCGGGGGTGCGCCTGGCCTGCGTGCCACTGCTGTCCGATCTTCCCGTGGTGCTGCTCGCCGTGACGGCCGTCGGGGCGCTCCCGCAGATGCTGCTGCGCGTCCTGGCGGTCGGGGGCGGGCTCTACGTCGTGTACCTGGGCGTGGAGACGCTGCGCGAGGCCCGTACGGCCCTGCCGCCCCGGCCGGGTGCGGCGGCGCCCTCCTCGGCCGGGGAGGTCCTGCGCGGCGTCGTGGTGAACCTGCTCAACCCGCACCCCTGGCTGTTCTGGATCGCCGTGGGGTCCCCGATCTTCGTCTCGGCGTGGGACCACGCCCCGGCGTACGCGCTGGCCTTCGTGGGCGGCTTCTACCTGGTCCTGGTGGGTTCCAAGGTGGTGCTCGCGGGAGCCGTGGGGGCCGGCCGGCACCGGCTGACCGCCCGCGGCTACCGTTTGCTGCTGGGCGCGAGCGGCCTGCTGCTGGCCGCCGTCGGCGCCGTGCTCACCGTCCGAGGACTGCTTCCCCGGGCGTTGTAGTCGCCACCCTGCTGCGGCGGTGGCCGTACAGGAAGTAGACGGCCGCGCCGATGGCCATCCAGACGAAGAACCGGATCCAGGTCTCCACCGGCAGGTTGAGCATCAGGTAGGCGGACGCCAGCACCGACAGGATCGGCACCAGCGGCACCAACGGCGTACGGAAGGAGCGGGGCAGGTCGGGGCGGGTCCTGCGGAGGATCACCACCGCCACCGCGACGATCACGAACGCGAACAGCGTGCCGATGTTCACCAGTTCCGCGATGGCGCTCAGCGGGATCAGCGCCGCGAGCAGCGCGGTGACCGCGCCGATGATGATCGTGATCCGGTACGGCGTGCGGAACGCCGGGTGGACCCGGGCGAGGGAGCGGGGCAGCAGATTGTCGCGGCACATCGCGAACAGCACCCGGCTCTGGCCGAGCATGAGGATCATCACGACCGTGGTGAGCCCGGCGATGGCCCCGATGCTGATCACCGTCGCCATCCAGGGCTGGCCCACCGCCCGGAACGCGTCGGCGAGCGGGGCCGACGCGCTGAGCTCGGAGTAGTGCTGCATGCCGACGACCACGAGCGAGACCGCCACGTAGAGGATCGTGCAGACGACGAGAGAGGCGATGATGCCGATCGGCAGGTCGCGCTGGGGGCGGCGGGTCTCCTCCGCCGCGGTCGCCACGACGTCGAACCCGATGTAGGCGAAGAAGACCAGGGCGGCGGCCGTGAAGACGCCGAAGACGCCGTACGCGACCGGCTGCACGCCGAACAGCACCTGGATGAGCGGCGCCTTCATGCCCTCGGTCGCGGGCATCGCCTGGGCCGGCGGGATGAACGGCCGGTAGTTGGCTCCCTTGACGAAGAACAGCCCGGCGATGATCACGAGCAGCACGACGGCCATCTTGACCGCCACCATGGCGCCATTGAACCGGGCCGACATCTTGATCCCGGCCACCAGCACCCCGGTCAGCAGGATAACGATCAGCGCCGCCGGGATGTTGAAGACGGCCTCGTCGCCGGCGATCGACGGCGGCAGGTAGACGCCGAAGTTCTTCAGCAGCGACGCGAAGTAGCCCGACCAGCCCGAGGCGACCACCGCCGCGCCCAGGGCGAGCTCCAGCATCAGGTCCCAGCCGATGATCCAGGCGGGGAACTCGCCGATCGTGGCGTACGCGTAGGTGTAGGCCGAGCCGGCCACCGGCACCGTGGCGGCGAACTCGGCGTAACACAGGGCCGCGAGCGCGCACACCACCCCGGCGACCACGAAGGAGATCGCGACGGCCGGGCCGGCCGTGTTGCGCGCCGCCACGCCGGTGAGCACGAAGATCCCGGTGCCCACGATGACACCGACGCCGAAGACGGTCAGATCGAGAGCGCTCAGGCTGCGCCTGAGCCGATGCTCGCCGCCTTCGGCATCCTCAATCGACTGTTCTACCGGCTTCGTCCGGAACACGCTCATCCGCAGGCTCCTCATCATGTCGACGACCTGCAGACTTCCCGGTCACACCGGTATTACTCCTGGTTGTCAATCGGTCGGCTGCACCAGCCGCGCCGGGTGGCTCTCCATCACCGGCGACCGGCGCGCCACGGCCTCGGTGATCTGACGGGCGAGGTCCTGCCCGGTCAGGCCGATCTCGGAGAGGATCTTCGCCCGCTTGGCGTGGTCGAGGAAGCGCTGCGGGATGCCGTAGGTGCGCACCGGCACGTCCACGTCGGCGTCGCGCAACAGGCGCGCCACGGCGTCGCCCACGCCGCCGACCCGGCCGTTGTCCTCCACCACGACGACCAGCTTGTGCGCCGCCGCGGCCAGCACCAGGGCCCGGTCGAGCGGCTTCACCCAGCGCGGGTCCACCACGGTGGCCGAGATGCCCTGCGCGTCGAGGAGGTTCGCGGCCTCCAGGCAGATCTCGGCCATCGGGCCGACCGCGACCAGCAGCACGTCGGCGTCGCCGGCGCGCAGGACGTCCATCTCGCCGAGCTTGCCGACGGCCTCCACGTCCTGCGGCAGGGCGCCCTTGGGGAAACGGACCACCGACGGGCCGTCGTCGACGCGGACGGCCTCGGCCAGCAGCTCGCGCAGCCGCGCGCCGTCGCGGGGGGCGGCGACCGACAGTCCGGGGATCACCTGCAGGATCGACAGGTCCCACATGCCGTTGTGGCTCGGCCCGTCGTCGCCGGTGACCCCGGCCCGGTCGAGCACGACGGTGACCGGCTGCCGGTGCAGTGCCACGTCCATCAGGAGCTGGTCGAAGGCACGGTTGAGGAAGGTCGCGTAGACCGCCACGACCGGGTGGAGACCGCCCATCGCGAGCCCCGCCGCACTGGTCAGGGCGTGCTGCTCGGCGATGCCCACGTCGTAGATCCGGTCCGGGTAGGCGTCGGCGAACGCCGCCAGGCCGGTGGGGTGGAGCATCGCCGCCGTGATCGCGACGACATCCTTCCGCTCGGCGCCGATCTTGACCATCTCGTCGCTGAACACGTTGGTCCAGCTGTGCGGCTTGGGACGCTCCTCGCCGGTCTCGATGTCGAAGGGCTGCGGCGAGTGGAAGCAGTCCTCGTCGTGGTTCTCCGCGTGCGCGTAGCCGTTGCCCTTGCGGGTGAGCACGTGGACGATGACGGGGCCGCGGAAGGCCCGGGCGCGGCGCAGGGCGGCCTCGACGGCCCCCTCGTCGTGCCCGTCGATCGGGCCGACGTACTTCAGCCCGAGGTCCTCGAACATCGCCTGCGGGGTCAGGATGTCCTTCAGGCCCTTCTTCATGCCGTGCAGCGTGTCGTAGAGCGGCGCCCCGACCACCGGCACCCGGCCGAGGTTGTTCTTCACCAGTTCGAGCACGTGCTCGTAGCCCTGGGTCATCCGCAGGGACGACAGATGGGAGGCCAGACCGCCGATCGTCGGCGAGTAGGAGCGGCCGTTGTCGTTGACCACGATGATCAGCGGCAGGTCCTTGCGCCCGGCGATGTTGTTCAGCGCCTCCCAGGCCATGCCGCCGGTGAGCGCGCCGTCGCCGATCACCCCGACCACCGTGCGGTCCGTCTCACCGCGCAGTACGAGCGCCTTGGCCAGCCCGTCGGCGTACGACAGGACGGTGGAGGCGTGCGAGTTCTCGATGAAGTCGTGCTCCGACTCGGCCCGGCTGGGATACCCCGACAGGCCGCCCTCCTGCCGCAGCGTGCCGAACTGCCCGGCCCGCCCGGTCAGCAGCTTGTGCACGTACGACTGGTGGCCGGTGTCGAACAGGATCGGGTCGCGCGGCGAGTCGAAGACCCTGTGGAGGGCGATGGTCAGCTCGACGACGCCGAGGTTGGGACCGAGATGTCCGGCGGTCCTCGCGACCGTGGAGACCAGCAGATCGCGGATCTCCGCCGCCAGCGCGGGTAGCTCCCCCACCTCAAGGCGCTTCACGTCGAGCGGGTCCTTGATCGTCTCCAGAATCCCCACCGCGCATCCTTCCGCTCGCCATCGAACGGATCGAGTCTAGTTCCAGGCAGGCCTGGAGGTATCAGGGGTGGCACCGAACCTCCACAAGACCTTTTCCGTGTTGACATCGATTCCGCTTTACCCGCCGCTGCCTCCTGCCCTACCCTCATGATCCACGTGGGGAAAGTCCGCATTAATGCGCCTTCGGGCTCCTCGCCACATTCCTGACTATCCCTCTGTCCGCTTGGGATGCCCACTCATGATTCGCATAAGCCTCCGCCCGGCGGCCGTCGCGGCGACCGCGGTGGCCGGAGTCCTGTCCCTCACCGGTACGGCGGGCGCGGCCGGCGCGACGGCGGCACCGGCCACATCCTCGGTACCGGCCACGGCGTCGGCCACGGCGTCGGCCCGGCCCGTGCCGACGGGTCCGGGGGCGCTGACGAGGAACCCGCTCTACACCACCGGCGAGTTCGAGTTTTTCGCGTGCACCGAGCTGAGCCGCAGGCCCGGCGACATCGACACCTACCGGGTCTACCTGGACAACCTGCTCGACTGCCTCAACCGGACCTGGACCGAGGAATTCCGGCAGGCCGGGCTGAAGTTCTCCCCGCCCAAGGTGCGTTACATCACCAAGAGCGTGGCGACGGGCTGCGGCAAGTACCCGGCGGGCTACGCGGCGGGCCTGTACTGCCCGAGGAACGGGACGATGTGGATCCTGCTGTCCAAGGGACAGCTGGCCGACCCCAACGAGTTCAGCCTCTTCACGGTCATCGCCCACGAGTACGGCCACTACGCGCAGGACCGGGCCGGCATCCTGCTCGAGTTCGCCCGCCAGTACCCCCGGCTGAGCAAGAAGCGCATCGGCGACCTCAACCGCCGCATCGAGCTGCAGGCCGAGTGCTTCTCCGGCGCCTTCATCGGCAGCGTCTGGCGTTCGCTCGGCCGTGACCAGGTCGACTGGGACGACCAGCTCAAGTGGATCATCGGCGACAAGTGGCACGGCAAGGCGGCCAACATCCGCTACTGGCTCAAGCGCGGCTGGTACGGCAACGGCCCGAAGGTGTGCAACACCTTCTCCGCCCCCGCGTCGAAGACGGCCTAGGGAGCGACCCGGGACAGCGCTTCGAGGGGGTCGGCGAGCACCTGGGCGAAGGCCAGCTCGGCGGCCCCCATCAGGGTCGCGTCGTCGCCCAGGGCCGAGGTGCGCAGCCGCACCTGCTCCCGCGTCGCGCGCAGGGTGCCGGTCGCGATCCGGCTGCGCACCTGGGCGGCCGAGCCCAGGTAGATCTCCCGCAGGATGCCGCCGAAGACGACCATCTCGGGATTGAAGATGTTCACCAGGCTGGCCACGCCGAGCCCGAGCCAGTTCCCCACGCGGGCGAGGGCCTCCTGGGCCCTCACGTCGCCGCGGTCGGCGGCGTCGACGACGGCACGGACCCCGTCCCGCCCGATGATCTCGCCGTACCGGCCGGCGTGCTCCATGAGGGCGGGCTCCCCCACCTCGGCCTCCAGGCAGCCGCGCGAGCCGCAGGCGCAGGGCCGTCCGTCCGGGTTGACCACCATGTGGCCCACCTCGCCGCCGTACCCGCCGTACCCTCCGAGGAGCTGCCCGTTCACGATGATCCCGCCGCCGATGCCCACGTCCGCGTGCAGGTAGATCAGGTCGCGGCAGCCGGCGCCGATGCCGCGGGTGTGCTCGGCGAGCGCGCCGAGGTTGGCCTCGTTGCCCACCGCCACCGGCAGCCCGAGCGCGAGCCGCTTCGTGAGCTCCTCCCCCAGCGGCACCTCGAACGCCCCGATGTTGGGCCCGATCCTCACCACGCCGTCGGAGGCCCGGACCACGCCGGAGACCGCCGCCGCCGCGCCGACGCAGATCGTGTCCTCACGCGTCCTGCGCCGCATCTGCCGGGCGAAGCCGGCCAGCGTCCCCACGACCTGCGCCATGTCGAACGGCTGGCGCGCCCGTGCGGTCTCGCGGCGGTCGAGGATCACGCCGCCGAGGCCGATGCGGGCGGCGGCCAGCCGGTCCACCCCCACCTCGAAGGCCAGCACGTAGACGCGGGCCGTCTCCGGGCGGACGACCAGCGACGGCCGTCCCGCCCGGCCGGTGTCCTTGGGAAGTTCCTCCCTGACGAGACCGGCCGCCGTGAGGTCCGCCGTGAGCGCCATGATGGTGCTGCGGTTCAGCCCCATCAGCGCGGTCAGCTCGGCCCGCGACGTCGGCCCGCCCAGGTGGACGTGCCGCAGGAGCGTCCCGAGATTGTGCTTGCGGATCTCCTCTTGTGAGGGACCGGCGCGCATCATCGGGGCAGCCTCGCGGATTCCGTGGGGGGGCGGTCAGGGGGCCGTGAGAGAGCTCACGTGAGAGAGCTCAGGGGGCGGAGATCACCTTAGCGGTCCCGATCAGGTCATCTTCTGCCGGTCGCCGCCGCACGCTTCCTCGACAGCGCGTCCACACCCGCGGCGAGCAGGAGCACCGATCCGGTCACGACGAACTTGACGCCGGCGCTGTAGCCCATGAGGCCCATGCCGTTCTCGATGACCGCGACCACCGCGCCGCCGAGCACCGCGTCGAGCGCCCGGCCCTTGCCGCCGAAGAGGCTGGTGCCGCCGATGACGGCCGCGCCCACCGCGAACAGCAGCACGTTGCTGCCGCCGGTGTTGGGGTCGACCGAGTTGGCCCGCGACGCCGCGATGATGCCGCCGATCGAGGCCATGAAGGAGCAGATGACGAACGCGGAGATGCGGATGCGGTCCACGTTGATGCCGGCCCGGCGGGCGGCCTCGGCGTTGCCGCCGACCGCGTAGATGTGCCGGCCGTACGACGTGCGCCGCAGCACGAAGGTCCAGACGATCAGCAGGATCACGATCAGCGGGACGACGATCGGCACGCCCTTGAGCGACACGATCGCCGCGTTGCGGCTGCGCTCCAGGTTGAGCACGTACACCGCGAACCCGGCGACCACGGCGAGCGTCAGGATCCGGGCGCCGATGACCGCCATCGGGGTGGCGACCAGGCCGCGGGACACGCGGCGGCGCGCCTGCACGAACTGCAGGGCGGCGTACGCGGCGACGCCCACCACCAGCGCGATCCAGCCGGCGATCGGGGGGACGTTCTTGTTCGCGATCGCGAGGATCGTCTCGTCGCGGATCGAGATGTTGGTGCCGTCCTTGACCAGCAGCAGCACGACGCCCTGGAAGGCCAGGAACGCCGCCAGCGTGACCACGAAGGACGGGATGCCGAGCTTGGCCACCAGAGAGCCGAGGACCATGCCGATGACGGCGCCGGTGACCATCGCGGCCAGGACCGCGAGATACCAGGGCCAGCCCTGCAGGGTCAGCAGCACGGCGAGCACCGCCGCGCAGACGCCGCTCGCGAAGCCGGCGGACAGGTCGATCTCGCCGAGGAGGAGCACGAAGATCAGGCCCATGGCGATGACGGCGACCGCCGCGCCCTGGGTGAACAGGTTGGCGAAGTTGACCGCCGACAGGAAGGCCGGGCGCAGGACCGAGAAGACCACGCAGAGGATGACCAGGCCGAAGACCGCGGGCAGCGCCCCCAGCTCACCGCCCTTGACCCGCTCGATGTAGCCCTTGACGTGCACGCCGATCGAGGAGTCGGCGTTCTCCTGCTTGGGGAGCGTTTCGGTTGTCATGATGCCGCTCCGTTGCCGTTCCTGAGCCCGAGCTCCCCGCTCCGCCCGGAAGTGATGAGTTCCACGACCTGCGAGTGGGTCACCTCGGAGGCCTTGACCTGAGCCGCCATCCGTCCCAGGTACAGCGCCGCGATCCGGTCGGACACGGCGAAGACGTCGTTCATGTTGTGCGAGATGAGCACCACCGCGAGGCCCTTGTCGGCCAGACGGCGGACCAGCTCGAGCACCTGGGCGGTCTGCGCCACGCCGAGGGCGGCGGTCGGCTCGTCGAGAATGACGACCTTGCTGTTCCACAGCACGGCCTTGGCGATCGCCACGGTCTGCCGCTGACCGCCGGACAGGCTGGAGACGTGCTGGCGCAGCGACTTGACGGTGCGGACCGACAGGCCGGCCAGGGTCTTGGCCGCCATCTCCTCCATCGTGTCCTCGTCCAGGACCAGCCCGCTGCGGCGCTCGCGGCCGAGGAACATGTTCTGCACGATGTCGAGGTTGTCGCAGAGGGCGAGGTCCTGGTAGACGATCTCGACGCCCAGCGCCGCCGCGTCCCTGGGCCCGTGCACCTGGACCCGCTCGCCCTCGAAGAAGTACTCGCCCGAGTCGATCGGGTGGATGCCGCCGATGCATTTGACCAGCGTCGACTTGCCGGCGCCGTTGTCGCCGACCAGTGCTGTCACCTCACCCGGATAGGCCGAGAAGGCGACGTCGTGAAGGACCTGCACGGGGCCGAAGCTCTTGTTGATGCCGCGCAGTTCCAGGATCGGTCCCTGGGACACGATGGGCTACTCCGTAGATCGATGGGGCCGGTACGGCGCCGTTCTCCGGGCCGCCACTCGTCGCTCCGGGCGGTGCGGGGCGCCCTGTGCCCTTTCCGGGACTGTGTCGTATCCCGGGACAGGACGCCCCGCACGGTGCTCGTCGCGGCTCAGCACGTCACCCGCTAAGGGGGGTCCGCGTCGCCGTACGCACCCGGTGGATGGATGGGCTTAGCTGATGCCGGCCTCGGTGCACTTGTCGGCGAACTCGCCGGTGCACAGCTCGTCCTTGCTCACGAAGCCGTCGGCCACGACGTCCTTGACGTTGTCGAAGAAGATGGCCTGGGGCTCCAGGAGCACGGAGGGGACGTCACGGTTGCCCTCGGTGTCCTTGACCGTGCCGCTCGCCTGCGGCTGCTCGCCCTTGGCCAGCGAGACCGCGAGCTGCGCGGCCGCGTCGGCCTCCTTCTTGATGGCCTTGTAGACCGTCATGCACTGGTCGCCGGCGAGGATGTTCTGCAGGCCCTGCACGGTGGCGTCCTGGCCGGTGACCGGGACCTTGCCGTTCAGCTTCTGCTTCTTCAGCACGGAGATGGCGGCGTTGCCGAGGCCGTCGTTGGCGGCGAGCACACCGGCGATCTTCGGCTCCTGGGTCAGCATCTGCTCGAAGATCGTGCCGGCCTGGGTGTTGTCCCAGTCGGGAACCGACTGGTCCGGACCCTTCTTGTACTCGCCGGAGTCGTACTTCGGCTGCAGCACGCCGTCGTAGCCCTGCTTGAACAACGTGGCGTTGTTGTCGGTCGGCGAGCCGTTCAGCTCGGCGACGATGGGCTTGTCGGCCTTCTTGTCGGTCAGGCACTTGACCAGGCCCTCGCCCTGCAGCTTGCCGACCGCCGTGTTGTCGAAGGACACGTAGTAGGAGGCGCTGCCGCCGAGCGTGAGGCGGTCGTAGTCGATCGTCGCCACGCCCTGCGACTTGGCCTTGTCCAGCACGGCCTTGCCGGTGCCGCTGTCCAGGTTGACGATCATCAGGACGGTCGCGCCGTTGGTGATCATCTGGTCGGCGATCGTCTGGAACGCGGTCTTGTCGCCCTGGGCGTTCTGGATGTCGTACTGGACGCCCGCCGTCTTGAAGGCCTCCTCGAGGTACTTGCGGTCGGCGGTCTCCCACCGGGCGGAGGACTTGCTGTCCGGCAGGATGACGCCGATCTTGCCGGGCTTGGCGTCGCCGGCGGCGGCCGAGGGGGCGCTGCTGGTCTCCGCCGAGGTGTCACCGCTCTCGCCCCCGCAGGCGGTGAGACCGAGGGTGAGCGCCGCGGCGGCGGCGCCGATGCTGAGGATCCCCTTGCGCATGATGCGTGGGTCCTTTCTTTGGCTGGGGGTCTATGAGGGGGTGCGGCCGAGCCAGTGCCTCGTCCCGCCGTCTGGGCGAGTGCTGTCGGTCAAGACACTCTGGCCACCCGGTACGGCAGGAGCCGGGTCCCGGCGTTCACCGCTCCAGGGAATGTTGTTTGAGACAACGTAAGCCCAAAGCCCAGGTGGTGAAAGACACAGGACGGTAACGTTTGTTGTCCGCGGTAACAATGAAGAAACGCACGATCAACATCGGGCGTCGTTACTTCCCGGCAGGCGACGGGCGATCGTGACACGTTGGCGAGCCCGGGGCTCCTACTGTCGGCAGCGACGCCCCGCGTACGGCGGCGTGGCGGCGATGCGGAGGCCGGTGATGCCCGAGCCCGTTCTGTCCTGCCCTTCGCCGAGCTGCCGCGCCGACGGCCGTAAGATCGTGCGCCCCTGTCGCCGGACGTCGCGCCGGGCGAACGTGTCGCCCTCACCGGTCCCTCGGGCTCGGGGAAGACTACCCTGCTGACCACACTCGGCGGCCTGCCGAAGCCCGCCGTCGGTCGCGTGCTGGTCGGCGGAGTGCCGCTCGCCGAGCGCCCGGACCTGCGCCGGGAGACCGCGCTGGTCTTCCAGTCCTACGGCCTGCTGTCGCTGCCGACGGCCGCGGAGAACGTGGAGGTCGCCCATCGCGTCGCCCGCCGCACTGGTCGTGGCCACGCACGACCCGGAGGTGGCCGGCCGGTGCGACCGGGTGGTCGACCTGCGGGCGGCGGTGTTCCGGCGGTGACCACTCCGGCGAACGCGCCCAGGAACGCGCCACGCGAGTCGTCCGCCTGACCCGGTTCCGCGGCCCGCCGCCGCACGGCTATCCGCCGTGACCCGGCGGCCCGTAAGGCTGCGGCGGCGGCTGGAAGGACTGCGCGGGCTGGTGGACGGGCTGCGCGGGCGGTCCCGGCTGCGCTGTGCCGTAACCGGGAGGCGGACCGTACGGCGGCTGCGGCGGACCGTACGCGGGCTGCTGGATGACCTGTGCGTGCTGCGCCCCGATCCGCTCGTGCCGCACCGCGAGCCGCACGGCCCAGTAGATGACGAGGAACATCACGGTCGCCGAAACGGCGAGCGAGACGAGCACCCCCAGGACGCTGCTGATCATGGGTCCCCCTACGTGTGAGGACACAAGCCTGCCGATCTTGGGGAGGGACTGTCCAGTCCTCGAATCCCGGACAGCCGCGCTCAGTGGGCGAGGCTCTGCCCCAGCAGCGCGCAGGCGGAGACGGCCGCCACCGTCAGGACGGCCGCGCGGACCCGTCCGCCGTCGAGATGGCGGCGCAGCGGTCCCGACACCGCGAAGCCGAGCAGGACGAAGGGCACCAGCGCCGCCCCCGCCGCCAGTGCGCGCCCCGGGAGCCTGCCGAGGGCGGCGAGGATGACGAGCGACTGGGCGGCGCTCAGGCAGAAGTACGTCGCCAGCGTCGCGCGGATCTGCGGGCCGCGGGCGCTCTGGTAGACCAGGGCGATCGGCGGGCCGCCGATGCCGGTGGCCGTGCCGGTGATCCCCGAGAGGAAGCCCGCGACGGTCAGCGTCGCGCCGTTGCGCGGCACGGAGACCGCGCGGGCCGTCAGCGCCACCGCGACCAGCACCATCACCCCGACCAGCACGCCGAGCGCCGCCGTGCTCACGTAGACGACCACGAGTGCGCCGACCGCGCTGCCCGGCAGCCGGCCCAGCAGGGCGAACCCCGCTCCCCGCCACTCGGTCCTGCGCCACTCCCGGGCCAGCGTGAACACCGGCATCGCGAGGTTGACGACCTGGACCGCCCCCGGCATCACCGAGGGATCGAGCAGTGCGATCAGCGGTGCGGCCACCAGGCCCAGCCCGAACCCAACCCCGCCCTGCACGACCGCCCCGATGAAGACGGCCGCTCCCCCGACGAGCAGCAGCACCACGTCGTGATCCATGCGCGGACCCTAGCGGCGCCCCCCGGCGCCCGGGCAACCGGTTATCCGGGCTCAGGAACTCGGACAATCACCGTCAGTAATTGAAATATGTTGCGAGAGTAATCGGAGCCTTCGTAGACTCCCACGTGGCGACATCGCCATAGCGCTTTTTGTAGACAGGGTCGTAGCCTCGCGGTATGGGCAGCGAGCAACGCCACACGACGATCCGGGTCAGCGTCGAGACCAGAGACCTGATAGCGCGACTCTCGGAGCAGGAAGGCAAGAGCATGACCGCATTGGTCGAGGACGCCGTGAGGGAGCACAGGAGGAAGCTCCGCTGGCAGCGCGTCGCGGCGCAGATGGAGCGGACCCGCAGGGAGGACCCGGAAAGCTGGGCGGAGTACGTCGCGGAGCGCGACCTGTGGCTCGGCTCCCCGTCGAACCGCGTCGCCCCCGAGTGGGAAGGCCTGATCGATCCACCCGAGGATCTCCCCGGCGAGCCCAAGGAGAGGAATGAGGGTTAGGCAAGGCGACATCTGGTGGGCCGACCTCGGCGAGCCGATCGGCCGCGAGCAGGGGTACGGCCGGCCCGCCGTCGTCGTCAGCAACGACAGTTTCAACAGGCTCGTACGGGACCCCGTGCTCGCCGTTCCGCTGACGACGCGGTTCCGCGGCTGGGACACGCACGTCGAGATAGCGCCCGAGGAGACGGGGCTGCCGAAGACGAGCTGGGCGATGGTCGAACAGGTGCGCGCGCTGTCACCCGAAAGGTTCGGCGCAAGAATCGGGGCCGTTCCGCCCGACGTGCTGTCGGAGATCGGCGACTGGATCGCCGACATGTTGTAGGACGGCCAGCGGTCCTGGACGGGATTGAAATCCCGTCCAGGACAGCGTCATGCCCGATGCGGATGCGGTTCAGCTCTTGGCGAGCAGGGAGCGCAGGACGTACTGCATGATGCCGCCGTGGCGGTAGTAGTCCGCCTCACCGGGCGTGTCGAGGCGCACGACGGCCTGGAACTCGACGTCCCCGGCGCGGACGGTGACCGTGGCGGGGGTCGAGCCGCTGTTGAGCTCCTCGACACCGGCGATGTCGAAGGTCTCCTCGCCGGTCAGGCCCAGCGAGTCGGCGCTCTCGCCCTCGGGGAACTGCAGCGGTAGCACGCCCATGCCGATCAGGTTCGACCGGTGGATGCGCTCGTACGACTCGGCGATGACGGCGCGCACGCCGAGCAGCGCGGTGCCCTTGGCCGCCCAGTCGCGCGACGACCCGGAGCCGTACTCCTTGCCGGCCAGGACCACCAGCGGGATGCCGGCGGCCTGGTAGTTCTGCGACGCGTCGTAGATGAACGCCTGCTCCCCGCCCTTGGTGAAGTCGCGGGTGTAGCCGCCCTCCACGCCGTCGAGCAGCAGGTTGCGCAGCCGGATGTTGGCGAACGTGCCGCGGATCATCACCTCGTGGTTGCCGCGGCGGGAGCCGTAGGAGTTGAAGTCCCTGACCTCGACGCCGTGCTCGCGCAGGTAGCGACCGGCCGGGGTGTCGGCCTTGATCGAACCCGCGGGCGAGATGTGGTCGGTCGTGACCGAGTCGCCCAGCTTGGCCAGGACGCGGGCGCCCCTGATGTCCGTCACCGGCTCCGGCTTGGCGGGCATGCCGTCGAAGTACGGCGCCTTGCGGACGTACGTCGACTCCGGGTCCCACTCGAAGGTGTCGCCGGTCGGGATCGGCAGCGACCGCCAGTGCTCGTCGCCCTTGAACACGTCCGCGTAGTCACGCTTGAACATGTCCTGGCTGATCGACTCCGACACCACCGCCGCGACCTCCTCGGGCGACGGCCAGATGTCCTTGAGGAAGACCGGCTGCCCGTCGGCGCCGACGCCGAGCGGCTCGTTGTTGAGGTCGACGTCCATGGTCCCGGCCAGCGCGTAGGCCACCACGAGCGGCGGCGAGGCCAGGTAGTTCATCTTGACGTCGGGGTTGATCCGGCCCTCGAAGTTGCGGTTGCCCGACAGCACGGCGGTGACCGCGAGGTCGCTCTCCTGGATGGCGGCGGAGATCTCCGGCTCCAGCGGGCCGGAGTTGCCGATGCAGGTGGTGCAGCCGTAGCCGACGAGGTTGAATCCCAGCTTGTCGAGGTACGGCTGGAGACCGGACCGCTCGAAGTAGCCGGTGACCACCTGGCTGCCCGGGGCGAGCGAGGTCTTCACCCACGGCTTGCGCGACAGGCCCTTGTCCACCGCGTTCTTCGCCAGCAGGGCCGCGCCGAGCATGACGTACGGGTTCGAGGTGTTCGTGCAGGAGGTGATCGCGGCGATCGTGACGACGCCGTGGTCGATCTCGAAGGACGTGCCGTCCGACAGCGTCACCGGCGTGGGCCGGTGCGGACGCTCGCCGTTGCGCCGCACCTCGTGCGGAACGTCGCCCGCCCCGCTGTGGGCGATCGCCGGAGAGTCCGAGGCCGGGAAGGACTCGGCGGACGCCTCGTCGGCCGGGCCCTCGATGCCGTCGTCGGTGACGTAGGTGCGCACCGCCGCGCGCCACGCCGACTTGGCGTCGGCCAGCGGGATGCGGTCCTGCGGGCGCTTGGGCCCGGCGATCGACGGGACGACGGTCGACAGGTCGAGCTCGATGTACTCGCTGAAGACGGGCTCGGGCGCCGAGGGGTCGAGCCACAGGCCCTGCTCCTTGGCGTACGCCTCGACCAGCGCGACCTGCTCCGGCGAGCGGCCGGTGAGCTTGAGGTAGTCGATGGTCTGGCCGTCGATCGGGAAGATGGCGCAGGTGGAGCCGAACTCGGGGCTCATGTTGCCGATCGTGGCGCGGTTGGCCAGCGGCACGCTGGAGACGCCCTCGCCGTAGAACTCCACGAACTTGCCGACCACGCCGTGCTTGCGCAGCATCTCGGTGATCGTGAGCACGAGGTCGGTCGCGGTCGCGCCGGCCGGCAGCTTGCCGGTCAGCTTGAAGCCGACCACCCGGGGGATCAGCATCGAGATCGGCTGGCCGAGCATCGCGGCCTCGGCCTCGATGCCGCCGACGCCCCAGCCGAGGACGCCGATGCCGTTCTCCATCGTGGTGTGGGAGTCGGTGCCCACGCAGGTGTCCGGGTACGCCTTGCCGTCGCGGGTCATGACCACGCGGGCCAGGTGCTCGATGTTGACCTGGTGGACGATGCCGGTGCCGGGCGGGACGACCTTGAACTCGTCGAACGCCGTCTGGCCCCAGCGCAGGAACTGGTAGCGCTCGCGGTTGCGCTCGTACTCCCGCTCGACGTTGCGCTGGAAGGAGTCGGGGTGACCGAAGAAGTCCACGATGACCGAGTGGTCGATGACCATCTCGGCCGGCGCGAGCGGGTTGATCTTCGCCGGGTCGCCGCCCAGGTCGCGTACGGCCTCGCGCATCGTGGCGAGGTCGACCACGCAGGGCACACCGGTGAAGTCCTGCATGATCACGCGGGCGGGCGTGAACTGGATCTCCACGCTCGGCTGGGCGTTCGGGTCCCAGCTCGCGATGGCGCGGATGTGGTCGGCGGTGATGTTCGCGCCGTCCTCGGTGCGGAGCAGGTTCTCCAGCAGGATCTTCAGGCTGTACGGGAGGCGCGCCGACCCCTCGACGGCGTCCAGCCGGTAGATCTCGTATGACGCGTCACCGACGCGCAGCGTGTCACGGCTGCCGAAGCTGTTCGCGGACACGAAGTTCGCCTCCCCAGGGTTCCGGGCTAGTCACAGGTTTCGTGTGCATCCTCCCGCACGCACGGGACACTCCCGACAATTAGGTTGCCCTAACCTGTGCGGCTCGGCGGATGTCTCGACGTCAAGATATCCCTCAAGATATCTCGACATCAAGTTACTCTCGGGTAGGAAGATCGCCAGGCTGCCGACACCGGCAAATAGCCGGATCTTTCCGGGTTCGCTAAGACGATCGCTCAGGCCGGCATCAGCCGCAGGCAGAACAGCGCGATCACCACGACCGACAGGGCAGGGCCGAGGAACTGCTTCTCGAACGCCTTGCCGGTCTTGATGCCGATGTCCCACGGCAGGAGCCAGCGCCCCTTGATCGGCCATAAGACGGGACAGCCGCGCTCGGTCAGGCAGTCGCCGATCACGTGCACCAGGCAGCCGACCCCGATCGCCAGGCCCAGCCAGGCATAGGTGACCCCGAGTGTCATGAACGTGAAGAACAGCGCCGCCGTGAGCCCCATGTTCACGATGGCGGAGGTGAGCGTCCTGCCGGGCACGCCGATGCCCACGGCACGGATCGCCAGGCCGATCATCAGCACGACCAGGATGTCGCGGCCGATCGCGTAGCGCTCCCCGAGCAGGTGCGCGCCCACGCCGGCCAGGACACTGAACAGCAGCGAGTGGGTGGCGTGCCGATGCCCGCCGCTGACGAAGTTCACGCCCTTGCTGAGCAGCCAGGTCACCGGTCCGAACGTCTGGGCGATCGTGGCGCTGGGGTGGTCGAGATCGGGCAGCATGGCCGCACCGGCGCAGACCACGGCGCCCGCGACGAGCTCGGGCGGGGTCAGGATCGGCCCCGTCAGTGTCGCCAGCTCCGGGTGCCCCACCGCGTCCGGCAGCGCCATCAGGGCCGGCGCGACCGCCAGCCACACCGCCGCCCCGCTGAGGGCGTGCGAGTGCCCCATCATGACAAGATCACGCTTTGAGACTGTACGGCATAGCACCGACATATTCCGCGAAGCGCCCACCAGCCGGGCTGGTGTCGCTCACGTCCGTCCGGCGCGGCCACCGGAACACGCGGTCACCGGAACGACAAAGACGGGATCGTCCCGCTCCAAGAGCACCCCCCAGCCCTCTCAGAGCAGAACGATCCCGTCTTCGTGTGAGATAACGCTACGGTCTCGGAGGCTGTTCCCCGCACTCGAAAAACTTCCGCGTGAGCTACGTCACTCTTACCTCGATATTGTCGTCGGAACGGTCGCGATATATCGTTGAGCCATCGAGAACAGATCGCGACCAGAAGGGGGCACTGCGATGAGTTCGGCACACGCGATGGGCGCGCCCTGGGCCCGCCCGGACTTGAGACAGCAGTTCAGGCAGGAGATGCGGCGCGCCATGCGCGAGAGGTTCGTCAAGGGGGCGGCGATGTGGCATCAGGAACAGGGCGGGGGCCCTCACGAGCACCGGCACAGGGGCGGCATGCGGGGGCGCGGCCCATGGGGCGGTTTCGGGCCCGGCGGCCCGTTCGGGCCGTGGGCGGGCGGCAACTTCCCGTTCGGCCCCCGGGGCTTCGGCCGGCCGAGGAAGGCCAAGCGCGGTGACGTACGGGCCGCGATCCTCGCCCTGCTCGCCGAGCAGCCGCGCAACGGCTACCAGATCATCCAGGAGATCGCCGAGCGCAGCCAGGGCGGGTGGAAGCCGAGTCCCGGCGCCGTCTACCCCGCGCTGCAGCAGCTCACCGACGAGGGCCTGGTGCGCGCGGAGGAGACCGAGGGGCGCAAGACGTTCCAGCTCACCGAGGCCGGGCGCACCTACGTGGAGGAGCACGGGGAGGAGGTCCGGGCGCCGTGGGAGGAGATGACGCCGGACATCGGGGACGACGTCCACGAGCTGTTCGACCTGTCCAGGCAGGCGGCCTCCGCGCTGTTCCAGATCGCCCACTCGGGCTCCGCGGGGCAGGTCGGGCAGGCGAAGCAGGTCCTGGCCGAGACCAGGCGGCGGCTCTACCAGATCCTCGCCGACGGCGATCCGGCGGAGGAGTGACGATGGTCTCCCCCGAGGGCTCCCCCTACCGGCCCGCCGCCGGAGGCGGCGCGGACACCTCCCGTGGCGGCAACGCATCCGCGGGCCACGCCCCGCCTGGCGGTCCGGCGTACGGCGGGCCGCGGATCGGCGGCCTTCGCATCGGGGACAGGGAGCGCGACGAGGTGACGCGGCTCCTGCACGACGCGTTCGCGCAGGGCCGCATCACCCGCGAGGAACTCGACGAGCGCCTCGACGCGACGCTCTCGGCCCGCACGGCCGAGGACCTTCGGCGGGTGACCGCCGACCTCCCCGGCGCCTGGCCGGTCGACTCGCGGCCGGAGGGCGCCCATGACGGCGGTGGGCGGGCCGGGGGCCCGTGGGGCCCGGCCTTCCCCGGGCTGCCGGGCACCCGGTCCGGGCCGTACGGCGGGCCGTGGACGGGGGCCCCCACGTGGGCCGGTGCCTGGGGCCCGCACGCGGGGCCGCCCTGGGCGAGGCGTCACCGCCACGGCCCGGCCTGGGGGCCGGCCGGGCCGGGCGGCGCCATGATGCGCACGAGGGGCGGCCCCGCGCCGATCGCGCTCGCCGCCGTGGCGATCCTGGTCGTCGGGCTGCTCACCGGGGCCTGGCCACTGTTCGTGATCGGCAGGCTGCTGCTGGTCGCCTGGCTGGTGGCGACCGTGGTGGGGCTGATCCGGCGCCGTCACCACAGACACGGCGTGGGATACCGGTGAGCGGCGGGGCGTGCCGCCGCCCGGCGCGCCCCCTTCGGCCGGAATTGGGCCTTGACCCGGGATCGGGAGCGGCCAACGATCGTCATGTCGCCCTCGGGGGAGTGTTTGCGGCCACGCCGACGAACGGAGGGTGAATTGAAGCCGGCCGAGCCAGAACCCGAGGTGGTGCGGGAGACCGAGACTGCGGGGACGAGGCAGATCAGGATCAGGCTGCTGGACGCGGTGGAGACGGCCGTGTGCAGCAACTCGACGGGTAACTGACACCCACCAGGACGTCCGCGGAAGACCCACGCGCGCCACGTATCCAGATCCGGGCCGGAGCCGGGGCGTGCCCCTACCAGCGATTCGGCTTCGGCCGAGGGAGGCCCCATGCCCGGAGAAGCGTTCGAGCACGTCAGACAGGCCGCGGGAGAGGTGCTTCCCGCCGCGGAGTACCGGACCGAGCTCTACGATCACCTGCGCGGGACCGAGGGCGTGGTGTGGAAGCTGGAGCGCGCCCAGCACTTCCACGAGCCCGACACCCCGAGCTGGGTCGCGATGACGAGCGGAGACTGGGACCGGTCGCTGGCACTGATGGACGAGATGCGCTTCGCCGACGACCTGCCGCCCCGGGCGGAGCTGCGCCGGCTGCGGATCGTCGAGATGCCGCCGACGCCGTACCTGCAGTGGGAGATCGTCCTGCTCGCTGCGCGCACCCGGGCGGGCGAGCGGGCGCGGGCGCTGCACGCCCGGTCCGTACGGCCGCTGGAGAGCCGCGTGCCGCTGCCCGAGCTGCTGATCGTGAACCACGGCCTGATGTACGAGGTCCTCTACGACGAGATCGGCGCCCACGTGGGCGGACGGCGGATCACCGACACCCGGCTCGTCGAGGGCTGCACCCGGGCCGTCGCCGAGCTGTACGCCCGCGCCGAGGACATGGTGGCCTTCCACGACCGCGAGATCGCGCACCTGCCGCCGCCGGGCGCCGGGCGCATCCTGTCCCGCCCCGGCCACTCGTGACGGCCCCCGCTCCGGCCGGCGGCCGCGATCACAGGTGCGCCGTACGGAGACGGCCCATCTCGGCCGCGATCGCCTCCAGCGTCCAGTGGGCGTTCAGCCCGCTGGGGTTGGGCAGCACCCACAGCGCCGTCTCGCCGATCGTCTCCTCCTGCGGGCCGATCCGGGCGGCGGGGCGGGCGAAGGCGACACGGTAGGCCGACACCCCCGCGACCGCCAGGACGCGGGGGTGGACCTCCGCCACCAGCCGCGCCAGCCGCGCGCCGCCCTCGCGGAACTCCTCCGGGGCCAGTTCGTCGGCCCGGGCGGTCGCCCGGGCCACGACGTTGGTGATGCCGAGGCCGTACGTCGGGAGCAGGTGCTGCTCGGCCGGCGCGAGCCTGCGCGGCACGAGCCCGGACAGGTGCAGCGCGGGCCAGAACCGGTTGCCCGGCCGCGCGAAGTGATGACCGGTGGCCGCCGAGTAGAGGCTGGGGTTGATCCCGCAGAACAGCACGTCGAGCCCGGGACCGAGCACGTCCTCGATCGTCGCGTTCCTGGCCGCCTCGAGGTCGGCCTTGGTGGGCGTCATGCCGCGATGCTAGACGGCCCGCCCGCGCCTGGCGTCGTTCCAGACGGCGCTGGTGCGCAGATGGTTGTCGTAGAGCTCCTGAACCTCCAGGAGCGACTCCGGGGGTTGCTTGCCGTAGGCGATGCGCTCCAGCTGACGGAAGTACTCGAATCGCTCCACGCCGGGAGTGACGACGATGAGGATGTCGGCGCTGTGGCCGGGGGCGGCGGCGAACGCGTGGGCGAGGCCGGGCGGGACGACGACGAGGTCGCCGCGTTCCGCGGTGACGACCTCGTCCCCGCTCAGAAGCTGGGCGCAGCCGTCGAGCAGATAGAACAGCTCGGCGGAGCCGGCGTGGTGATGGGGCGCGGCGCCGTCCGCGCCGTCGGTGAGCGTGACGCGCTGGGCGGACAGGGCGCCGCCCGTGGCGCTGCTGTCGGCCAGCAGCCGCATGGTGGTGGGGGCCCGGCCGATGACCTCGGCGTCGGCGGAGCGCACGATCACGGATTCGGCGAAGTCGGGGACGACCAGCGACATGCCGGGTCCTTTCGTGGAGAGTGGCGGCGGGCGGGGATCAGACGGCGAAGAGCAGGGCGGCGCTGATCAGGACGATCACCGCGGTCGCGAAGTGGATGCCGAACGCGACCGCCCGGGTGCCGCCGTTGCGCAGCACGATCAGGGTGTCGCCCAGCGGCACCAGGGCGACGACCAGCATGTACCAGGCCTCGGCGCGGGCGCCGGCGAAGACGAGCAGGGCCAGGCCCAGCAGACCGTAGGTCCCGTCACGCAGGCCCTTGATCGTCAGGTAGGCGGCGTCGCCGTCCTTCTTCGCCGCGACGCCGTAGCCGGCGGCCGCGGCCCGCGGCACGAGCAGGAAGCGGACTCCGATGAACAGGATCATCAGGTTGAGGACGACGGCGAGACCGTACGCGATGGGGGTGAGCATGTCTCTCTCCGAGATCTAGCAGCGCTAGGAACGAGAACGAAGCTAGCAGAGCATTGCCATAAACGCTAGCGCTGCTAGAGTTCGAAGCATGTCGATCCAGTCACGCAGAGAGCGCGAGCGCGCCGAGCGGGAAAAGCTGATAATCACGGCCGCCCGGGAGCTGGCCGAGGCCGAGGGCTGGGAGGCGGTCACGACCCGGCGGCTGGCCGAGCGGGTCGAGTACAGCCAGCCGGTGCTCTACAGCCACTTCAAGGGCAAGGACGCGATCATGGCGGCCGTAGCCGTGGAGAGCTGCGCCGACCTGGCCCGGGAGCTGCGCGCGGCCAGGACCGCGGCGCCGGACACCCGCCGCGCCATCGCCGACCTCAGCGCGGCCTACGTGGCCTTCGCCGACCGGCACCCGGCCCTCTACGACGTGATCTTCAGCCTGGCCGTCCCGCTGCCGTTCGCCACCCCCGAGGCCCCGGCCGCCCTGCAGGCCGCCTTCGGCGAGCTGGCCGAGGCCGTCCGCCCCCACGCGGGCGGCGACGACCTGGGCGCGCTGACCGAGACCTTCTGGGCCGCCCTGCACGGGCTGGTGACCCTCATGCGCGGCGGCCGGCTCCCGCGCGAGCACCACGAGCTCAGGCTCGGGCTGCTCCTGGCCCGCTTCACGGGCTGAACCGGCCCCCCGGCGGGCGCCGGGCTCAGCGGAAGGGCTGCGCCATCCGGTCGAGAGCCTGCTCGACGATCTGCGCGAGCGGGCGGGCCTCCTGCTCCTCGGTCCAGACGTGGGTGGCGATGCGCAGCGCGACCAGGAAGGCGGCGGCCATGATCCGCGACCTCAGCTCGGCGGCGGGATCCCCGGCCCGGTCGCGTTCGCCGATCGCCTGGACCAAATCCCGTTCCAGCGCGGCGTGGTTGGCGAGCTGCCGGGCGAGCAGGGACGGGTGGCGCTTGGTGAGCGCGGTGCGCACCGCCCACTCGCGGTCGAGCTCGCCCATGTCCTCCAGCATGTCGCGTGCGGCTCCGCGCAGCGCCTGCCAGCCCGACTCCCCCGCCGGCCGTTCGCGGACCGCGCGGACCAGGGATCGGACCCGCTCCTCCTCGCCGTACAGGAGGGCGTCCTCCTTGCTGCCGAAGTAGTTGGAGAAGGTCCGGCGGGAGATGTTGGCGGCCTCCACGATGTCGTCGACGGTGACGTGGTCGAGCCCACGCTCCACGGCGAGCCGCAGCGTGGCCTTGTGGATGGCCTGCCGCGTCTCGGCCTTCTTACGCTCGCGCAACCCCGCCGTCGGTTCCATGGTGCGTTCAGCTTAGCCGCTGAAACATTGCCCACCGAGCAAAGTTGCCTGCTGAGCATGTATTGTTGACGGGTAATCCCCTTCGAACTCGCATTGGAGGCTGCGCGTGAGCGCACCCACGCTGCCGGAGACGGGGGCCAAGAGCCACCGGCAGGTACTCGAAGCGCTGAGCGGCCTGCTCCTCGTCCTGTTCCTCGCGATGATCAGCAGCACGATCGTGTCGGTGGCGCTGCCGCAGATCATCGGCGCGCTGAACGGCACCCAGTCTCAGTACACCTGGGTGGTCACCGCGGCCCTGCTCACCACGACCGCCTCGACCCCCATCTGGGGCAAGCTGGCCGACCTGTTCAGCAAGAAGCTGCTGCTCGAGATCGCGATCGGCATCTTCCTCGTCGCCTCGCTCGCCTGCGGCTTCGCGCAGAACACGCCGATGCTGATCGCCTTCCGCGCGGTGCAGGGCCTGGGCATGGGCGCGCTGCAGATCCTGGTGCAGGTGGTCATCGCCGCCATGATCAGCCCGAAGGACCGGGGCAAGTACAACGGCTACCTCGGCGCGGTCATGGCCGTGGCCACGGTCGGCGGGCCGCTGCTGGGCGGCCTGATCACCGACACGTCCTGGCTGGGCTGGCGGTGGTGCTTCTTCCTGCCGATCCCGTTCACCGCGATCGCGCTGATCATCCTGCACCGCACGCTCGACATCGCCTCGGTCCGCCGTCCGGGCACCTCGGTGGACTACCCCGGCGCGATCCTCATCGCCGCCGGCGTGAGCATCCTGCTCATCTGGGTCACCTTCGTCCGCAACTCCTTCGACTGGATCTCCTGGCAGACCTTCGTCATGGTCGGCGCGTCGGTGGTGCTGCTCGGCATCGCCGTCTGGGTGGAGTCCGTGGTCCGCGAGCCGGTCGTCCCGCTGCACGTCATCCGGCGGCGCACGCCGGCCCTCGCGATCCTCGCCAGCCTGGCCGTGGGCATGGCCATGTTCGGCGGCGCGGTCTTCCTCGGCCAGTACTTCCAGATCGGCCGCGGCTACACCCCCACCGAGTCGGGCCTGCTCACGATCCCGATGATGTTCGGCGTGCTGGTGTCGTCCACGATCTCGGGGCGGATGGTGTCCCGCAGCGGCCGGGTCAAGCCGTACATCCTCGTCGGCTCGATCGTGCTCACGCTCGGGTTCCTCGTCCTGTCCACCATGGACCACGACACCTCGCTGGTCCTCGTCGGAGCAGGGATGCTCGTGGTCGGCGCAGGCGTCGGCATGTCCATGCAGAACCTCGTGCTGGCCGTGCAGAACACCGTCCCGCTGCGCGAGCTGGGCGCCGCCAGCGGCGCGATCACCTTCTTCCGCTCGCTGGGCGGCACCATCGGTGTCTCGGTGCTGGGCGCGGTGCTGGCCAACCAGGTCACCGCGAACATCACCACGGGCCTGGCCAAGGCGGGCATCCGGGTGCCGGCGTCGCAGAGCGCGGGCGGCGGCAGCCTCAACATGGGGGCGCTCCCCGAGCCGATCCGCGGCATCGTGCGCGCCGCCTACGGCGACGCCACCGGCCACATCTTCCTCATCTCGGCCTGCATCGCGGTCGTCGGCATCCTCGCCGTGCTGTTCCTCCCGCAGGTGCGGCTGCGCGACAGTGTGGACCTGCCGGAGCCGGCTACCGGGCCGGCCGCCCCCGGAGCGGACGCGCCCGCGGCGGCCGAGTCCCGCTGAGCCGCGTCTCGAGGTACGACCCCGGGCCCCCGGGCACGGCTCCCGCCTCACCGGCGGGCGGCCGTGCCGGGGCCGTCCGGTCAGAGACACGGACCCTCAGGTCACAGACACGGACCCTCAGGTCACAGACACGGGCGTCCGGACACGGACGCGCGTCCGGTCACAGACGCGGGTCGACCGGCTCGGACTCCAGCGCGAGGACGGCGAAGACCGCCTCGTGGATCCGCCAGAGCGGCTCGCCCTCCGCCAGCCGCGCCAGCGCTTCGAGGCCGAGCGCGTGCTCCCGCAGCGCGAGCGAGCGCTTCCTTCCGGTGAACCTGTGCCGCAGCACGTCGAGCGACTCGGTGTAGTCGGCGCCGTAGATGATGCGCAGATACTCCCTGCCGCGCACCTTGACGCCCGGCTGCACCCGCCCCTCCGGGTGGGCGGCCGGTTTCACCACCATGCCCTCGCCCCCGGCCTCGGTCAGCGCCGTCCACCACGCGACCGCCGCCTCCCGCTCCTGCGGCGAGTCGAGGGAGACGAAGACGTGGCGGGTCGGCGTGACGAGCGGCGAGTCCAACAGAGCGAGCGTCTTCAGGTGCCACTCGTGCGGCTCCTCCACCGCCGTCGCCCTGCCCTCGCACGCGAGGATCTGGAACGGCGCGAGCCGTACGCCGTCGAGGCCCGAGACCGGCCAGCAGTAACGGGCATAGGCGTCGCGGAAAAGGGCAGCGTTGTGGGCACGGCGGCGGGTGCGGTCGAGCAGAGGGCCTACATCCAGGCCACGTCCCGCCGCCATCTCCAGCGCCGCGACCGCCTCGGGCAGGGCCACCCGGGCGGCCGCCCCCACCGAGGCGTACTGGTCGCGGATCAGCCCCTCCGCCTTGGCCGACCACGGCAGCAGCTCGCAGTCGAGCACCACCCAGTCGGTCTCCAGCGCCTCCCACAGCGGCGCCGCGGCCGCGCGCAGCCGGTCGACCAGTTCCGGCATGCGCTCGTCGAAGAAGGGCCGCCCGGTGCGGGTGTAGACGCTGCCCGCCGTGCCGTCGGCGATGCCGAAGCGGCGCGCCGCGGCCTCCGGGGTCCGCGCCAGCACGGCGACGGCCCGCGAGCCCATGTGCTTCTCCTCGCACACCACCCGGGTCACCCCGGCCCGGGCGAACTCCTCGAACGCCTCGGCCGGGTGCTCCAGGAAACCCTCCAACGCCGAGGTCTCCGGCGGGGCCATGGTCGGCGGCAGGTAGACCAGCCAGCGGGGGTCCACGGCGAACCGGCTCATGATCTCCAGCGCCGCGCGGGAGTTCTCCTCCGCGATCCTGATCCGGCCGCCGAACCGCGACTCGACGAAGCGGGTGCCGTCCACGTCGCCGATGTCCAGCACGCCGGGATCGCGGGCGGGGGCCGGCGCGGCGAGGGGCCGCGTGGGCTCGTACCAGACCTTCTCCGCCGGGACCGAGACGAGCTCCCGCTCGGGGTAGCGCAGGGCGGTCAGCCGCCCGCCGAAGACCGCGCCGGTGTCGAGGCAGATCGTGTTGTTGACCCACTCCGGCTCGGGCACCGGGGTGTGGCCGTAGACGACCATGGCACGCCCCCGGTAGTCGTTCGCCCAGGGGTAGCGCACCGGCAGGCCGTACTCGTCGGTCTCCCCGGTCGTGTCGCCGTACAGGGCGAACGCCCGCACCCGCCCGGAGGCGCGCCCGTGGTAGGCCTCCTTCAGCCCGGCGTGCGCGACCACCAGCCGGCCGCCGTCGAGGCGGTAGTGGCTGATCAGCCCGTCCATGAACGTCCTGGCGGCCGCGCGGAACTCCGCCGGCTCGGCCGCGAGCTGCTCCAGCGACCGCTCCAGGCCGTGGGCCACGCGCACCTTGCGGCCGTCGAGCGCCCGGACCAGCTTCTGCTCGTGGTTGCCGGACACGCACAGCGCGGTCCCGGCCTCGACCATGCCCATGACCAGCCGCAGCACGCCCGGCGTGTCCGGACCGCGGTCGACCAGGTCGCCGACGAAGACCGCCGTACGCCCCTCCGGGTGGGCGGCGCCGTCCGGCCCGACCTCCCACCCGAGCTTCACCAGCAGGGACTCCAGCTCGGCCCGGCAGCCGTGCACGTCGCCGATGATGTCGAACGGCCCGGTGAGGTGGGTCCTGTCGGTCCACGCCTTCTCGTACGTGATGGTCACGTCGTCGATCTCGTCGCCGCGCAGCACGTGGACCCGGCGGAAGCCGTCCTTGGCGATCTTGCCGAGCGACCGGCGCAGCTCCTTGCGCTGCCGGCTGATCACGTGGGCACCGAAAGCACGGTCGGGGCGGGCCGCGTTGCGGGCGCGCGCCACCTCCTCCGGCACGTCGAGCACGATCGCGTCGGCGAGCACGTCGTGCGACCTGGCCAGCTCGATGAGCTTCTTGCGGGCCTCCCACTGCACGTTGGTCGCGTCCACCACCGTCAGCAGGCCCCGGCGCAGACGGATGCCCACGATGTGGTGGAGCAGGTCGAACGCCTCGGGCGTGGCCGTCTGGTCGTTCTCGTCGTCGGCGACCAGGCCACGGCAGAAGTCGGACGAGACGACCTGGGTGGGCGCGAAGTGCCGGGCCGCGAACGTCGACTTGCCGCTCCCGGAGATGCCGACGAGCACCACCAGCGACAGCTCGGGCACACTGATCTCGGTCACGGCCGTCCCTCCCTTCTGCTGAGGACCGCCATCTGGGTGGGCGGGCCCACCTCCGGGTCGTCCTCGCCGACCGGCCGCAGATCGGCCGCGTAGCCGTACGTCTCGCAGACGCCCGCCACCCACCGGGCGAACTCCGCCCGGCTCCACTCGAACCGGTGATCGGGGTGGCGCCGCGCCCCCGTGAGGAGCTCGTACCTGACGTTGTGCTCCACATTGGGCGTGGTCACGATCACGTGTGCGGGCCGCGCCGTGCCGAAGACCACGCGCTCGAGCGCGGGCAGCCGCGGCGGGTCCACGTGCTCGACGACCTCCATCAGCACCGCGGCGTCGTACCCGGCCAGGCGCGCGTCGGTGTACGTCAGCGAGCCCTGGAACAGCTCCAGCCTGGCCCGCTTGGCGTCCGGCATCCGCTCGGCGCGCAGGCGCCGCTTGGCCAGCGCGAGCGCGCGGGCCGACACGTCCATGCCGGCCACCTTCGCGAAGGCCGGCCTGTCCAGCAGCGCCGACAGCAGCTGCCCCGAGCCGCAGCCGAGGTCGAGGACGGTGCGGGCGCCGAGCTCCTCCAGCGCCGCCACGACGGCCTCGCGGCGCAGCGTGTTGAGCGGCACCCGCGCGGCACCGGCCCCGTCGCCCGGATCCGGTCCGTCGCCCGCGGTCGGTCCGCCGTCCGGACGTGGGACGGCATCGCCGGGAGCCTGGGCGCCCGGCTCCCGCACGGTCTCCCGCACGCTCTTTCGCACGGCGCCGTCCACCACGGCGAGCTGCGGCGCGGAGTCGCCCACGGCGGCGCGCTCCTCCTCGGCGCCGCCCACCGGGACGTGCTCCTCCGCGGTGTCGCCCTCGGCGGCGTGCTCCTCCTCCACCGGCGGGTCCAGGCTCTCCTCCACGTCGTCGCCGAGCTCGGCGAGACGGGCGAACGCGGTGCGGGTGAGCGCCCACCTCCGGCCGAGGTAGCGGCGGGTGATCAGCCCCTTGTCCGGATGGCCGGCCAGCCATCCCTCCCCCGCGCGGACGAGCTTGTCGACCTCGTCGCCCGCCAGCCAGTAGTGCTTGGCGTCGTCCAGCACGGGGAGCAGGACGTACAGGTGGTTGAGCGCGTCGGCCAGGCGCACGTTCCCGCGCAGCGCGAGCCGTACGTACCGGGACTCGCCCCATTCGGGAAAGCCGGGATCGAGCGGCACGGGCGCGGCGTCGACCTCCCAGCCCAGCGGCCCGAACAGCCGGTGCGCGAGATCGGCCCCTCCCCGGCACGGCAGCGCGGGCAGGGCGATCTCCAGGGGGATCGGCCCGTCCGCGAGGTCCTGCCGGGAGGCGCACCGCCCGGTCCGCGCCGTACGGAACACGTCCGCGAGCGCCGACGCCAGCAGCGAGGACGCGGCGTACGGCCGGTCGTTGACGTACTGGCCGAGGGAGAAGTCGGGCGAGGATGAGCCCCGCGAGCGGGCCAGCCGCACGGGGTCGACCTCCAGCAGCAGCGCCGCGGTGCACCGGTCCTCGCCCGCCTCCGGGTAGAACACCCTGGCGGTGCCGAACGACCGCTCGAACTCCTGCACCCGGTCGGGGTGCTTGTGCAGGAGGAAGCCGAGGTCCGTGGCGGGCCGCAGAGTCGTCGAGATCGTGAGGATCACCCGGCAAAGTGTGCCGGATGCCCCTTTCCTGAAGCGAGCGAAATACAGCGGCGAACGGTGCGGGGATCGGGACCGCTCCGGCCCGGACCTGCGGCCCCGCTTCACCGGCCTGCTTCGGGCGCCGGCGGCACCTGCCCGCACGCCGGGCGAGCGGCCAGGCGGCTTGGCCGCGCACGCCCATGCCGGCCCGGCTCGCGACGCCATCCGGGGTGGCGTCGCGAGCCGGGCGGTGGGTCACGCCGCCGACACGTGCGGCAGCACCTCGGCGGCGATCAGCTCCAGGTGCTCCAGGTCGTGCATGTCGAGGACCTGGAGGTAGAGCCGCTCGGCGCCCATCTCGGCGAACCGGCCGATTTTGTCCACGATCTCCTGCGGCGTGCCCGCCAGCCCGTTGACGCGCAGCTCGTCTACCTCGCGGCCGATGTTGGCGGCCCGCCGGGCGACCTCCGCCTCGTCCCGCCCGGCGCAGACGACCTGCGCCGCCGACAGCAGGACGGTCTCCCGCCCCGCGTCGTCGCACGCCCGCCTGACCCGGTCGAAGGCCGCGGCGGTGTCCTCGGGCAGGTGGAACGGCACGTTGTACTCGTCGGCGAACCGCGCGACGAGCCGCGGCGTGCGCTTGGCGCCCCCGCCGCCGATGATGACGGGCGGCCGGGGCCGCTGCGCCGGCTTGGGCAGCGCCGGGGAGTCGGCCAGCCGGTAGTGCGCGCCCTCGAACGAGAACGGCTTGGCCGCCGCCCACAGCCCGGTCACGATCTCGAGCTGCTCCTCCAGGCGCTCGAACCGCTCCCCGAGGGAGGGGAACGGAATCCCGTACGCCGTGTGCTCCTCCTCGAACCAGCCGGTGCCGAGGCCCAGCTCCACACGACCGCCGCTCATCTGGTCCACCTGGGCGACGCTGATCGCCAGCGGGCCGGGCAACCGGAACGTCGCGGCGCTCACCAGCGTCCCGAGCCGGATGGCCGAGGTCTCCCTCGCCAGGCCCGCCAGAGTGATCCACGCGTCGGTGGGGCCGGGGGCGGGATCGCCGTCACCCATCCGCAAATAGTGGTCAGACCGGAAAAACGCGTCGAATCCGAGCCGCTCGGCGGCCTGCGCCACCTTGAGCTGATCGTCGTAACTCGCCCCTTGCTGGGGTTCGGTGAAGATCCTCAATTTCATCCGTCCATTATCCCCTCCCCCGGGCCCGCGGCTTGCTAGAGTGCGAGCCGCCTGTGCGCTCCGTGGTCGTATCGCAACTCAGGGTGGTGAGCGTGGACTCCGCACGTCATTCCCGCGAAGCGGGCCGCCCCTCGCGATCCCTCGTCCTCCTGGCGTCGGCCGCGCTCGTCGCGGGCACCGGCGCGGCGCTGTGGGCCCTGCCCCCGGCCCCGCCCGGCGGGTGGAACGTCGCGTCCGGTCTCGCGGCCGGGACCGGGCCGCCCACCGATGCGCGGACCCCGGCCTCCGCCACGCCCGAGACGCTGGTCGCCGCGCGCCAGACGGTCACGGCGTCGCCCGCACCGCCCGCCGCTCCCCCCGCCGGCGGGCCCGCGGCCCGTTACCGGGGCTTCCTCGACGCCGCCGGCAGGCCGCACCCGGAACTGCTGGAGGCGGGCGTGCGGTCCTTCACCATCGGCCACGTCGTCGCCGGTCCCGGCGGGTGCGCTCCGCACTGGGCAGGGGTGCGGCCGCGCGGCGGGGAGCCCGTGGCCGCGCGGATCGGACGGCTGCGCGCCGAGGGCGGCGAGGTGTGGCCGGCGTTCGGCGGGCCGTACGGGCAGGAGCTGTCGGTCACGTGCGAGGACCCGGCGCGGCTGCTCGCGGCCTACCGGCGGGTGGTCGCCGCGCTGGCCCCTCCCGGCGTCGACTTCGAGCCCGCGGAACCGGCGAATTCGCCCGGGGAGGCGGAGTGGACCGGCACGACGGACCCGGATGGGGAGGCGGCCGCCCGCCGCCGCGCCGCCGTACTCGCCCGCCTGCAGCACGAGGCGCGGACCAGGCAGAGATCGACCGGCGAGGCCGGCTCGCTGCGGGTGACCTTCACGCTTCCCGCCTCGCGGGACGGTCTGAGGCCGGCCGACCGGGAGGCGTTGCGGATCACCCGGGAGGCGGGAGTGGAGATCGAGTCGGTCGGCCTGCTCGTGCCGATGGACCCCGGCCCCACCGCGCTCCACGGCCTGGCCGTGGCGGCCCGCGCGGCGCGCCCGCAGATCGCGGCGGCGTTGGGCGTCCCGCCCGACGCGGCGTGGCGGCGCATGGGACTGGTGCCCGTCCTCGCCGGCTCCGGTGACCTGGGGCCGGGCGACGCGGTGCGGCTGGCGGCCTTCCGGGCCCGCAACGGCCTGGCCTGGCTGTCGCTGCGCGGCGCCAGACCGGCCGACGACGTCGTACGGATCCTGGCCCGGCCGTCGCCCCACGACGCCGGTGTCGCCCGGCCCGAGGCCGTGCCCGGCGACCGCGGCGTCCACCCCTGGTGATCGCTGTTGCCGGCCGTGCGGTCCGCGCGTGAGCGGCCGCCCGGGCGCATCGGTTCGCGACGCAGGCCGCGATCGGCTCCGGAGCCCGTCGCGGCATGTCCCGCCCAGGCGGCGCCGGGATCAGTCCCTGACGAGCAGGGCCACGCACTCCACGTGGTGGGTCATCGGATACTGGTCGAAGGCCCGCAGGTCCTCCAGCCGGTAGCCGTGCTGACCGAACCAGGCGACGTCCCTGGCCAGCGTCGCCGGGTCGCACGAGACGTACACCACCCGCGAGGCCTCCAGGGCCGCGACGCGCTCGACCACCGGGCGGCCGAGCCCCGCGCGGGGCGGGTCGGCCACCACGAGGTCGGCCCGGTCGATCCGCAGCCGGTCGAGCGCCTCCTCGACCCTGCCCCGCTCGATTCGCGCCTGCGGCAGGTCGCGCAGGTTGAACCGGGCGTCCTGCGCCGCCTGCGGCTCGGACTCGATGCCGAGCACGGCCCCCTCCGGGCCGACCGCCTCGGCCAGCGCGGCGGCGAACAGGCCGGCGCCGCAGTACAGGTCGAGCGCCCACTCCCCCGGCTCGGGCCGGCCGAAGTCGAGCACCGCGTCGAGCAACGTGGCCGCCGCGCCCGGGTGGACCTGCCAGAACCCGCTGGCGGTGACCCGGAAGTCCCGTTCGCCCACCCGCTCGGTCAGCGAGGCCCGGCCGCGCAGCGCGCGCGTGCCCCGCCTGCCCTCGTCGAGCAGGACCGCGGCGTCCACGTCGGGGACGACCGCCCTGCGGCGCGGCTCGGGTTCGACGATCACGGCGCGCTCTCCGCCCGAGGCCGCCACCACCTCGACCGAGGCGGCACCCGGCCACGCGAGGCGTTCCGCGCCGACGCCCTCGACGGCGGGATGCGCGATGAGGCACTCGGTGACGTGCTCGATCTCGTGCGACCGGTGCTTGCGCAGCCCGGCCGTGCCGTCCCGGTCCACGGCGAACCGGACGCGGGTGCGCCACCCGAGGCCGTCCTCCGACCCCGGCACCTCCTCGACCACGACCTTGAGGTCCAGGCCCGCGAGCCGCCGGAACTGCTCGGCGACCACGTCGGCCTTGAGCCGGCGCTGCGCCTCCAGCGACGCGTGCTGCCAGTCGCAGCCGCCGCACCGGCCGGGGCCGGCGAACGGACAGGGCGGCGTGACCCGGTCGGGCGAGGGTTCCAGGATCTCGACGGCGTCGGCCCGCAGGAACCGCGCGGTCTCCTCGGTCACCTCGGCCACCACCCGCTCGCCGGGCAGGGCGTGCCGGACGAACACCACCCGGCCCTCGTGCCTGGCCACGCACCAGCCGCCGTTGGCGACGGCGTCCACCGTCAGCTCGAGCCGTCCCTTGTTCATCCGGTCGGCCTCTCTCGTGTCGATCATCGGTCTTGAGGGGTGCGGCACACCGCACCGGTCGCAGGCGGACGGGTTGTCACGTCTTGACCTGCGTGTCCTTCGACGGCGGCTGGTAGGAGCGGCGGGACGCGCCGGGCGCGGCCGGCTCCCTGCGGCCCTTGAGACGGTCGGAGGAGGCGAGCTGGAACGGCACGCTCGTGACCATGACCCCAGGCTTGAACAGCAGCCGGCCCTTGAGCCGCAGCGCGCTCTGGTTGTGCAGGAGGTGCTCCCACCAGCGGCCGACCACGTACTCCGGGATGTAGACGGTCACGACGTCGCGCGGCGAGCGCCGCCGCAGCGACTTCACGTACTCGAGCACGGGGCCGGTGATCTCCCGGTACGGCGAGTCGAGGATCTTCAGCGGCACGTCGATGCCGCGCCGGTCCCACTCCTCCCTGAGCCTGTTCGCCTCGTCGGCGTCCACCATGACGGTCACGGCCTCCAGGCTCGACGGGCGGGTCGCCCTGGCGTACGCGAGCGCGCGCAGCGTGGGCTTGTGGATCTTCGAGACGAGCACGACCGCGTGGTTGCGGGCCGGCAGCATCGACTCGTCGATCTCGCTCTCCTCCGGCGCGGCGAGCTCCGCGGCGACCCGGTCGTAGTGCCGCCTGATGCCCTTCATCATCAGGAAGAGCACCGGCATCGCGATGCAGACGATGTACGCGCCGTGCGTGAACTTGGTGGCGAGCACGACGACCAGCACCAGCCCGGTCATGATCGCGCCGAAGCCGTTGATCAGCCGCGAGCGCATCATGTGGAAGCGCGCCCTCGCGTCGCTCTCGGTCCTCAGGTGACGGGTCCAGTGCCGGACCATGCCGATCTGGCTGAGGGTGAACGAGACGAACACCCCGACGATGTAGAGGTTGAGCAGCTTGCTCACGTCCGCGTCGAACGCCCAGATCAGCAGGCAGGCCCCGGCCGCGAGGATGACGATGCCGTTGCTGAAGGCGAGGCGGTCGCCCCGGGTGTGGAGCTGACGCGGCAGGTAGCGGTCCTGCGCGAGGATCGACCCGAGCACCGGGAAGCCGTTGAACGCGGTGTTGGCCGCCAGGAACAGGATGAGGGCGGTCACCGCGGCGATCACGACGAACAGGACCGAGCCGTGGCCGAAGACGGCCGACGCGACCTGCGCGATGATCGGCTGCTGGTAGTAGTCGGGCCCGGCCGGGTGGCCGTCGATGATGATGTCCCTGGCCGCGGTGGCGGGGTCGGCCACCGTCACCCCGGACTTCAGGCCGAGGAAGATGATCCCGCTGAACATCGTGACCGCGATGAGGCCCATCATCAGCAGCGTCGTCGCGGCGTTCCTGCTCTTGGGCTTGCGGAAGGCCGGCACGCCGTTGCTGATCGCCTCGACCCCGGTCAGCGCCGCGCAGCCGGAGGAGAAGGCGCGCAGCACCAGGAACGCCAGCGCGAACCCGGCCAGATCCGCCTGCTCGGCGACGAGCTTGTAGTCCGCCGTCGGGGCGCGCAGCTCCTGGCCCAGCACGACCAGGCGGAACAGCCCCCACAGGATCATGCCGATGACCGCGGCCATGAAGGCGTAGGTCGGAACAGCGAAAGCGACACCCGATTCCCGGATGCCGCGCAGGTTCATGATGGTCAGGAGTACGACGATGGCTATCGCTACCAGGGGGCGATGCTCGGCGACGAAGGGAATCGTCGCGCCCACGTAGTCGGCGCCGTTGGCGACCGACACCGCCACGGTCAGCACGTAGTCGACGAGCAGGGCGCTCGCGACGGTCAGCCCCGCCGTCGGTCCCAGGTTCGTCGTGGCCACCTCGTAGTCGCCGCCGCCGCTGGGATAGGCGTGCACGTTCTGCCGGTAGGACGCCACCACGACGAGCATGACGAGGACGACCCCCGCCGCGACCCAGGGGCTGATGCTGTAGAGCCCGACCCCCGCGATCGACAGGATGATCAGGATCTCCTGCGGCGCGTACGCCACGGAGGACAGCGCGTCACTGGCGAAGACCGGCAGCGCCACACGCTTGGGCAGCAGCTGGTGGTGGAGCGCGGTGCTTCGCAGAGCCCGCCCCACGAGGAGCCGCTTGACAAGATCTGGCACCTTGGACACGTCTGTTGAGCCTAGTCCCCCCGTGCCATGCCCGGGTCATGCGGTGCGCCATGAGGGCGACATACTGTCTGCAATAGGAGACCGCCACAACCCACGGCGGGGGAGCATGCATATTGTGATCATGGGATGCGGACGGGTCGGCTCGACCCTGGCGCACATCCTTGAGGACAACGGGCACTCGGTCGCCGTCATCGACCGTGACCCGCAGGCCTTCCGCCGGCTGCGGGCAGGCTTCCGGGGCCGCAGGGTGACCGGCATCGGTTTCGACCGCGACGTCCTCGAGGAGGCCGGCATCGCCTCGGCCGCCTCCTTCGTCGCCGTCAGCAGCGGGGACAACTCCAACATCATCTCCGCCCGGGTCGCGCGGGAGATGTTCGGCGTGGACAACGTGGTCGCCCGCATCTACGACCCCCGCCGGGCCGAGGTCTACCAGCGGCTCGGCATCCCCACCGTGGCGACGGTCCGCTGGACCGCCGACCAGATCCTGCGCCGGGTGCTGCCCGAGGGCGCGGAACCCCTCTGGCGGGACCCGACCGGGACGGTCGTCCTCGCCGAGGTGGCCTTCCACCAGGGCTGGATCGGCACCCGGGCCAGGGAGATCGAGAACGTCACGGGCGCGCGCGTGGCCTTCCTCAACCGCATGGGCGAGGCGGTCGTGCCGAAGGACGCGACCGTCGTCCAGGAAGGGGACATCCTCCACCTGGTCGCCGCCGAGAACGACATGGACCGCATCAACAAGATGCTGTCCGCCCCGCCGTCCGACGAGGAGCACTGATGCGCGTCACCATCGCCGGCGCCGGAGCCGTCGGCCGCTCCATCGCGGCGGAGCTCCTGGAGAACGGCCACCAGGTCCTGCTCATCGACATCGACCCCCACGCCATCAAGATCGACAGCGTGCCGCGGGCCGAATGGCTGCTGGCCGACGCCTGCGAGATCTCCTCGCTGGACGAGGCGGGGCTGAACAGCTGCCAGGTCGTGATCGCCGCCTCCGGCGACGACAAGGTCAACCTCGTGGTCTCGCTGCTCGCCAAGACCGAGTACGGCGTGCCGCGGGTGGTCGCCCGGGTCAACCACCCCAAGAACGAGTGGCTGTTCAACGAGTCGTGGGGCGTGGACGTCGCCGTCTCCACCCCGCGTCTGCTGTCGGCCCTGGTCGAGGAGGCGGTCAGCGTCGGCGACCTAGTGCGCCTGATGACCTTCCGGCAGGGTCAGGCCAACCTGGTGGAGCTCACGCTGGCCGAGGACGCGCCGGTGGTGGGCCAGCGGGCGGGCTCGGTGCCGTGGCCGGTGGACGCCGCTCTCGTGGCGATCCTGCGCGAGGGCCGGGTGCTGGTCCCCTCGGCCGACGACCCGCTGGAGGCCGGCGACGAACTGCTGTTCGTGGCCAACCAGGAGGTCGAGCACGAGCTCACCGAACTGCTGTCGGCCCACGGACGTCCCTGATCGCCACCGACTCGGCCCCGGGACACATGCCCGGGGCCTTCGCGTTCCGTCAGACGGACGGCTGCGCGGGCGGCTGGGTGGGTGTCTGGGTGGGCGTCTGGAGACCGGGCTCGATCGGGGTGCGGCCCCGGGCGAGCACCCACACCATCGCGGCCAGAGCGGCGACCTGCAGCGGCCAGCCCAGGGCGATCTTGGCCACGCCGAGGGCGGTCACCTGGTCCGCCCAGTAGAGCGGGAGCTGGATCACCACCCGCAGCAGGCAGGGCAGCATGAGCAGCCACGTCAGCCGTGAGCACAGCCGGACCAGCGCGGAGTCGTTGTGCCAGGCCGTCGGGTCGCCGGTCACCGAGCCGATCAGGAACCCCACGACCGGCCAGCGGACCACGATCGACAGCAGCATGCCGGCGGCGTAGGCCCCGTTGTAGAGGATCCCCGGCAGGAACACGTCCTTGGCGTCGCCGGTGCGGGTCGCGAAGAACGCGCCGATGCCGATGCCGATGAGGCTGTTGAGCACGAACTGGGGCGTCGTGCGCTGCGCGAGCCGCACCAGCAGGAGCACCACCGCCGAGGCGATACCGACGATCAGCGAGGTCTTCAGCTGGCTGGTGCCCACCCACGTGCCGGTGAAGGCGATCGTGGGCACGGCCGCCTCGACGATCCCGCGCCTGCCGCCCAGCGCCTTGCTCATCTGGGCACGAACGGCCGCCTCAACGGTGGCGTGCGCCGCGGGGGCCGTCATGTCCGCTGTGCTCATACGGTCTCCTGAGAGATCAAGGGCCACCGGCCGGGCGAAGCTCGTAACGGGGGTTGAACATGACCTTGCGGCCGTCCTGGACGCTGACCAGTCCTTCGGCCCGCACCACCCGGCCCGGCTCGATGCCGGCGATCTTCCGGCGGCCGAGCCAGACCAGGTCGATCACGTCCGACCCGTCGTACAGCTCCGCCTCGAGGGCGGGCGCGCCGCCGCGCGGGCGGAGGGTGACGGTGCGCAGCGTGCCCGCGACGCAGGTCCGCTGACGCTCACCGCACCGGGCGATGGGTGTGGCCCCCTGCTGCTCCAGGTCCTCCTGAAGCTCGGCGGCCTCCAGTTCGGCCTGGCTGGTGGTCAGCCGTCGGAAGAAGCCCCGCAGTCCGCCTCGTCTGGCAGGCTCCGGCGTGCCCATCGGTCACTCACCCAGCTTCCTCCCCCTGCGGGGAATTCGTCGTCCCGGCTTCCAGCCTAGGCCCGTCGTCATCCACCGCAGCATACGTGAGCCGCATACGGGCCAGAAGGACGGTCAGGGCAGGGCTTGCTCCCCGATTCGGTCAATCGGCGCGCCGCCCCCCGGCGGAGGTCAGCGGATCTCGCTGATCTCGGGACCGCGTTCGAAGGGCCGGAACTCCTCCCGGCGGCCCTCCTGCTCCTCCATGGCCTGCCGCGCCTCGGCCGGCAGGCGGAGCTGGATCGCCTCCCTGGGCGGCATCGGCTCGTCGCCGCGTACGACGACGATGTCGCGCACGACGTCCTCCAGGATCCGCGCCGCCTCCGGGTCGACCGCCGCCCTGCCGCTGATCACGGCCCGCAGGAACCAGCGCGGCCCGTCGACGCCGACGTAGCGCACCGGCTGCCGTCCCTGCGCCTGGCCCTGTGCGGGCACCTCGGCCGCGATCTCCGGGCCGAACGGTCCTTCCCGCTCCTCGGCGGCTCCGCCCGCGGCCACCACCTCGCGGGCCAGCTCGGCCCGCACCTCGCTCCAGATCCCGCTGCGCTTGGGCGCGGCGAAGGCGTTCACCTGCAGGGCGCTCTCCTTGACCAGGACGATCACACCGTCGACCTGGTCGCCCGCCATGCTGAGCTGGATCTCGAACCCGGGACCGACGGGCAGGCGCAGGCCCCCCAGGTCCACCCGTTCGGTCTCCGGGTAGTCGTCGCCGGAGTCCCAGGGGCCCGCCGTCCGAGCCGGGGCGCGACTCTCCTCCCGCCCGACGGCTGGTGCGGTCTCCTCCTCCACGCGTCGCCGGCGTCGCAACACTTGTCTCACTCTCCTCGCATCGTGGCCCGTTTCCCGGGCCCCGCGGTGTCAGCTCCCCGTCGAGCCGAACCCGTTCGTGCCCCGTACGGAGCCGGGCAACCGGTCGACCTCATAGAACGCCGCCCGTTCCACCCGCTGGACGACGAGCTGGGCGATGCGGTCGCCGCGCCGGAGCCGTACCGCGTCCTTGGCGTCGGTGTTGATCATCGTCACCCTGATCTCGCCCCGGTAGCCGGCGTCGATCGTGCCCGGCGCGTTGACCAGCGTGACGCCGTGCCGGGCCGCCAGGCCCGAACGCGGGTGGACGAAGGCGGCGTAGCCGTCCGGCAGCGCGATGGCGACACCCGTCCGCACGACCGCCCGCTCACCGGGCAGCAGCTCCACGTCCTCCGCCGCGTACAGGTCGGCTCCGGCGTCGCCGGGGTGAGCGTACGACGGGAGCGGAAGACCGGGGTCGAGCCGGTGGATCAGGATCTCGACATCGCTCATGAGGCAAGACCCTACCCGTTGCGCTGGGGAGACACCGCCTCTCCCGCTCCGGAGGACGGGCGTGCCGTTTCCGGTTCCTGCCCGCCCTGCCCGGGGGAGTCATGCCCGGGTGCGGGCTCGGATGCGGGCGCGGGTGCGGGCTCGGCCGCGCCGGGCTCCGCGTCCGGGGGGCCGGTCTCCTCGCCGCCGTGCGAGCCGCTGTCCGCCGGCGGCTCGATCGCGGGCTGACCTCGGCGCAGCTCGGGCAGCGCGCGGTAGATGACCGCCGTGAGCGGCACGGCCACCACGGCGCCCGCGATCCCGCCGAGCACGCCGCCCACCGCGAGGACGAGGATGATCGCCAAGGGGTGGAACTCCAGGGCCCGGCCGACGATGAGCGGCTGGAGCACGTGGTTTTCCAACTGCTGCTCGACCACGAGGATGCCCACGAAGATCAACGCGTAGACCCAGCCCTGGGAGCCGAAGGTCACCAGCGTCGCGATGCCGCCGGCCAGCAGGATGCCGACGACCGGCACGAAGCTCGCCAGGAAGACGAGCACCGCGAGAGGCGCCCACAGCGGCACCCGCATCCCGGCGAGCACCACTCCGATCACGACCCCGTGGATGGCCGCGACCGCGACCGTGCCGTGCACGTAGTGCGAGATCGTCGCCCAGGCCGCCCGGCCCGCCCGGTCCACCCGCGGTGCGGTGGTGCCGAAGGCGCGCAGGAACCAGCCCCAGATCCGTTCGCCGTCCTTCAGCAGGAAGAAGGTCACGAAGAGGATCAGCACGATCGAGGTGAGCACCTCGACGACCGCGGTGGCGCCGCTCAACACCGTGCTGGTGATCTGGCTGCGGTACTGGGTGATCTGGCTGCTGAGCTGGTCCACGAAGTCGGCGATCTGCGCCTCCTTCAGATGGAGGGGACCGTGCAGCAGCCAGTCCTGCACGTTGCGCACGGTGACCTGGATCTGCAGGACCAGCCGGGGGAACTCCTCGTTGGCCCGCACGCCGATCAGGAATCCGATGCCGACTATCAACGCGAGGCCCAGCAGCATCGTGATCCACGTCGCGTAGATCGGCCGGAGCCCGGCGGAGCGCAGCCGCCGCGTCAGCGGATACAGCAGGGCCGCGAGCAGCAAAGCCACGACCACCGGCATGACGACGAAGCTGATCCTGCCGATGATCTGCCACAGGAAGTAGACCATCGCGCCGAGCAGCAGCAGCCGCCAACTCCACGCGGCCATCGCGGCCAGGGTCGGCGGAACCCTCTCATGGGTACTGCGGTTAGACGGGATCACGGATCCAGCCTGGCATGTCGGCGGGCACGGTGCGCGGCCGTTTTACCCGTGATTGGGGATCGATTCGGCGCGATCCGCCGCCGGCCGCCGGCCGCGGGTCTCCCCGCGGCCGGCGGCGCCGTCGCTCAGGCGGTCAGCTCGGCGACCGCGTCGAGGGGGGCGTCACCGGGTTCGAGGACGAACTCCTCGACGTTGCCGGCCGCGCACAGGTCGTCCTGGGCCAGCCGGACCAGCTCCGCCTGGTCCCCCGACACGGTCAGCCGGGAGACCTCGGCCCGCATCGACAGCCGCGCCTCGGACTTCGCCCGCCGTACACGGCGGAGCACCTCCGCCACGGCGTCGAGCACCGCGGGGTCGCCGAGCCGCGCCTCGGGCAGCTCGCCGGCGGACGGCCAGGCGGCGCGGTGCACCGAGCCCTCCCGCCACCACGACCAGACCTCCTCGGTCACGAACGGCAGGAACGGCGCGAACAGCCGCAGCAGCACGCCGAGTGCCCGCCGCAGGGCGGCGACGGCCGAGGCGTCCCCGGCGTACGCGCGGGCCTTGACCAGCTCCACGTAGTCGTCGCAGAACGACCAGAAGAACCGCTCGGTCCGCTCCAGCGCCCGGGTGTAGTCGTACGCCTCGAACGCCTCGGTGGCCTCGGCGACGACCGCATCCAGCGCGGCCAGCATGGACAGGTCGACCGGCTCGGTGACCTCGCCGCCGCCCTCGGAGCGGAAGCCGAGCACGAACTTCGACGCGTTCAGGATCTTGATGGCCAGCCGGCGACCGATCTTGATCTGCCCGGTGTCGAACGCCGTGTCGGTGCCCGGACGCCCGTTCGCCGCCCAGTAGCGGACCGCGTCGGAGCCGTACTCCTCCAGCAGGCCCATGGGCGTGACGACGTTGCCCTTGGACTTCGACATCTTCTTGCGGTCGGGGTCGAGGATCCATCCCGAGATCCCCGCGTGCCGCCAGGGCAGCCCGCCGTGCTCCAGGTGCGAGCGCACGACCGTCGAGAACAGCCAGGTACGGATGATCTCGTGGGCCTGGGGCCGCAGGTCCATCGGGAAGACGCGGCGGAACAGGTCGTCGTCGCGCTCCCACCCGGCGGCGATCTGCGGGCTCAGCGAGGAGGTCGCCCACGTGTCCATGACGTCGGGATCGGCGACGAAGCCGAACGGCTTGCCCCGCTGGTCCTCGGTGTACCCGGGCGGCACGTCGCTGGACGGGTCGACCGGCAGCGCCGACTCGGGCGGGACGATCGGCGCCTCGTGGATCGGCTCGCCCTCGGCGTTGAGCGGGTACCAGACCGGGATCGGCACGCCGAAGAACCGCTGGCGGGAGATGAGCCAGTCGCCCGCCAGGCCCTCGACCCAGTTGTCGTACCTGACCCGCATGTGCGGCGGATGCCACTCCAGCTCCCGGCCGCGCTCCAGCAGCTCGGCGCGCAGCCGCGCGTCCCTGCCGCCGTTGCGGATGTACCACTGCCGGGTGGTGACGATCTCGAGCGGGCGGTCGCCCTTCTCGTAGAACTTCACCGGCCGCTGGATCTTGCGCGGCTCGCCGTCCAGGTGGCCGGACTCGCGCAGCATCTCCACGATGCGCTCGCGCGCGCTGTGCACCGTCTTGCCGGCCAGCTCGGCGTACGGCTCGGCGGGCACGCCCTGCGGCGGCTCGGGGAGCAGGCGGCCGTCCCAGCCGATCACCGGCCGGGTCGGCAGGTCCAGCTCGCGCCACCAGGTGACGTCGGTGACGTCGCCGAACGTGCAGATCATCGCGATGCCCGAGCCCTTGTCGGGCTCGGCGAGGTGATGGGCCACGACCGGCACCTCGACCCCGAACACCGGGGTGCGGACGGTGGTGCCGAACAACGGCCGGTACCGCTCGTCGTCGGGATGGGCGACCAGCGCCACGCAGGCCGGGATCAGCTCGGGGCGGGTGGTCTCGATCCACACCATGCCCTCGCCGGGCCGCTCGAAGCCGATCCGGTGGAAGGCGCCGGGCCACTCCCGGTCCTCCAGCTCGGCCTGGGCCACGGCCGTGCGGAACGTCACGTCCCACAGGGTCGGGGCCTCGGCGACGTACGCCTCGCCGCGGGCGAGATTGCGCAGGAACGCGCGCTGGGACGCCGCCCGGGCGCCCGCGTCGATGGTCGCGTACGTCATCGACCAGTCCACCGACAGGCCGAGACGGCGCCACAGCTCCTCGAAGGCCTTCTCGTCCTCGGCGGTCAGCCGCTCGCACAGCTCGATGAAGTTCCGGCGCGAGATCGGCACCTGCCGCTTGGCGTCCGGCTTCTCCGGCGGGGTGAAGCCCGGGTCGTACGGCATGGAGGGATCGCAGCGCACGCCGAAGTGGTTCTGCACGCGGCGCTCGGTGGGCAGGCCGTTATCGTCCCACCCCATCGGGTAGAAGACCTCGCGCCCCCGCATCCGCTGGTATCGGGCGATCGTGTCCGTGTGCGTGTAGGAGAAGACGTGCCCCACATGGAGGGACCCGGACACGGTGGGCGGCGGGGTGTCGATGGAGTAGACCTCGTCCCGCCCCCGGGACCGGTCGAACCGGTAGGTGCCCTCGGCCTCCCAGCGCTCTACCCATACCGCTTCCAAGCCGTCGAGTGCGGGTTTCTCGGGCATGGCTGCGGGGAGTCGCTGTTCGGTCATGCCACCACATGGTATGGCGTGGACCGCCACCCCGTGCGGAGACACTAAGGTCGTTATCGAGGAGGAATCATGGCGGACACGGTTCGGGAGGCCAAGCGCGAACTCGGCGCGATGGACAAACCCGATATGCAGTGGCGTATCGTCGGCGGCCTGCTCGGCCTGGCGGTGGGCTTCTGCTCACGCAAGGTGCTGTCGTTCGCGTGGGAGAAGGCCACCGGCAAGAAGCCGCCGGCCAGCGCCGACTCCCCCGACATCGGGCTCGGCGAGGCGATCGCGTACGCCGTGGTGATGGGCCTGGGCATGGAGATCACCAGGATCGTCGTCACCCGGTCGGCGGCGAAGAAGTGGCGTAACTGGAAGGACGCCGCCCGGGACCTCACTCAGTAGAAGCGGCCCGCTCCCCGGACTCCAGGGCGGCGAGGAAGTCGCTCGCCCATCTGTCCACGTTGTAGGTGGCGACCCTGCGCCTGAGCGAGCGCATCCTGCGCGCCAGCTCGTGCGGGGTCGCCCGCATCGCCGCCAGCATCGTCCGCTTCATGCCGTCGATGTCGTACGGGTTGACCATGTAGGCCTGGCGCATCTCGTCGGCCGCACCGGCGAACTCGCTCAGCACGAGCGCTCCGCGCAGGTCGTGGCGGCAGGCGACGTACTCCTTGGCGACGAGGTTCATGCCGTCGCGCAGCGGCGTGACGACCATGACGTCGGCCGCCAGGTAGAGGGCCGCCAGCTCCTCCTTGGCGTACGACTGGTGCAGGTAGGAGATCGGCATCCGGCCGAGCACGCCGTGCTCGCCGTTGATGCGGCCCACTCTCAGCTCGATGTCGTTGCGCAGCCGGATGTACTCGGCGACGCGCTCCCGCGTGGGCGTGGCGACCTGGACGAAGACCGCCTCGTCCGGCTTGATCGCGCCGTCGTCGAGCAGCTCGCCGAACGCCTTGAGCCGCTGGCCGATCCCCTTGGTGTAGTCGAGCCGGTCGACGCCGAGCAGCACGTGCTCCGGATCGCCCAGCTCGGCGCGGATCTCCTTGGCCCGCTGCTGGATGCGGGGCTCGCGGACGAGCTGGTCCAGCTCGCCGTAGTCGACCGAGATCGGGAACGACTCCGCGCGCACCGTCCGGTCTTCGAGCTGGATCTCGTTGCGGAGGTACTGCACCCCGAGCAGGCGGCGGCACAGGCGCAGGAAGTTGGCCGCGCCGCCCGGCCGCTGGAAGCCCACGAGATCGGCCCCGAGCAGGCCCTCGAGGATCTCGTTGCGCCAGGGCAGCTGGTAGAACAGCTCACCCGGCGGGAACGGGATGTGCAGGAAGAAGCCGATCTTCAGGTCGGGCCGCAGCTTGCGCAGCATCGCGGGCACGAGCTGGAGCTGGTAGTCCTGCACCCACACGACCGCGCCCGGCGCGGCGGCGTCCGCGGCCGCGCGGGCGAACCTGTCGTTGACCGCGCGGTAGGCGTCCCAGAGCACGCGCGAGTAGACGGGCGTGGCGACCACGTCGTGGTAGAGCGGCCACAGGGTGGCGTTGGAGAAGCCCTCGTAGTACAGCTCGACCTCGAGCTGGGACAGCGGGATGGGGATGAGGTGCATGCCGTCGTGGTCGAAGGGCTTCAGCTCCTCCCCGGCCGCCCCGGTCCAGCCGAGCCAGGCACCGTCACGGCGTTGCATGACGGGCGCGATGGCGGTGACGAGCCCTCCCGGGCTGCGTCGCCACTCGTTCTCGCCCACGCGATCGACCGGTAGCCGGTTCGCTACGATCAGAAATGAGCTGGTGCCACGCATGCATCTCCTCCAGGTGGTCGCCTGTGACCACCATACGGAAAGTCACCAGTGACCCCCATACCCGTAAGAACGTGCACAATTCCCACCGGTTGTTGTGAGAATGATCTCACGCAGCTCACACGGGGTCGGCAAGTGGTTTAGACCACTCGGTGACACTTCCCTACCTGAAAGATCAGGACGGTCCGAGAGTGCCGATAGGGACGGGCACCTGGGCTGATGCCCGTTTTCCCGGGGGACGGAACCGGATCGGCAGGGGGATCAGCCGGACGCGGGGCCTATCTGGAGGCGGGGGCGTCAGCTCGGAGGCAGTGCGGGGGCATCGGATTGCGGCAGCGCGCGCTGGCGGCGCAGGTCCGCGCGCACGGCGCCGGCGAGCTTCTTGGTGGCGGCCCTGTTCAGCGCACCGCCGGCCACGGCGCCGGTGAGGAAGGGGCCGAGTGTGGTGAGATGCCGGCCGAGCGTGCGCATCAGGCGGTTGCGCAGCGCGGTCTTGGCGGCGGTCCCGAGCGCGAGCGTGGCCGAGCCGGGGGCGAGGGGGTTGACGCCCCGCTGCTTCGACCATGCCAGCGCGAACGCGGCCGCCCTCTGGGTGCCGTTGCCGGGGACCCGCACGCCGTACACCTCGTGCAGTTCGGCGAGGAGCTTCACCTCGATGGCCGCGACGACCAGCGTCTCGGCCACGATCTGGGCGGGCGCGGACAGCAGGAGCGGCGGCGCGGCGAACTCGGCCGCGGCGAGCGCCCCGCCGACCGCGCCGACCGCCGTCGTCGCTTTGGCGGCGGTGCGGACGAGGTCGTCGGCGAGCTGCTCACCGGTGAGCCCGTAGTGGTGTTCCCGCAGGGTCTCGAGGTCCCTGACCGGTAACCGCGGAGCGATGTTCATGAAGACGTCGGCAAGCCATCGGCCCCGGCCGACTCCCCGTTGACGTGCCTTCCCCGCGGACCGTGCCAGGGCCCCGCTGAGGCGGCCGAGCAGCCGGCGCCGCTCGGCCCCGTCCGTCTCCTCAGAGGCGACGAGCTTGCCGACCAGGTCGGCGACCTCGTTGTTTGAATCATCCGCTGCTGAAGTCACGGACCCTCCCAAGGGTCTCCTAGGCGGCGCACTCGCGGCAGACCTGCTGGCCGTTCTTCTCCGAGGCCAGCTGGCTGCGGTGGTGCACCAGGAAGCACCGCGAACAGGTGAATTCATCGGCCTGCCGAGGAATCACCCGCAGCGAGAGCTCCTCGTTCGACAGATCCGCCCCCGGCAGCTCCAACGACTCGGCCAGATCGGTCTCGTCGATGTCGATGCTGCCCGACGACTTGTCGCTCCTGCGCGCCTGGAGTTCCTGGAGGCTGTCCTCGTTGAGGTCGTCGTCGGTCTTACGCGGGCTGTCGTAGTCGGTAGCCATCTGCTACTCCATCCCCCTCATCTATCTGCCTGCGCCTGTGTCGCGCGTGGATAACGCTCGGAAGGCCGGTGTTGTGCCCGCGGGGGCCGGTAAATTGTGCAATCGGTACCCGCTTGAACGAACACTGAACCTTCCGACACGCGAGGGGCATCCCGCCGGAGGCTGCGGTTAGCCAAATATGGCGAAAACCACAGTATCGGCGGTATCCCTACCGCGTTCGACGGCACATCCAACCACATGTACGGCGCGCTCGCTCCATCAGCGCGCCGACTGCGGCGTCCCCGGAGAGCCCCCGGTTCCGGAGAGTCGTACCGTCACCACGAGACCGCCCCCGTCTCGGGGAACGGCGGCGACCGTACCGCCGTGCGCGCGGACGATCGCGCGGACGATGGACAGGCCGAGACCCGCGCCCTTGGCGGACTGGACCCGGTCGGCATTCAGCCGTCGGAACGGCTCGAACAGGCTCTCCACCTCGTACGCGGGAACGTGCGGTCCCGTGTTCGCGACCTGAACAACCGCACCCCCGTCCACAATTCCCGTCCGGACCCATACTTTTCCGGATTCCCCAAGATTGTGCTTGATGCCGTTCTCAACCAGGTTGGAGACGCAGCGTTCTATGAGAACGGGGTCGCCGGTCGTGGCCGCCGGGTGGAGGTCGTGCTCCACCGTGACGCCCTCTTCCCCGGCGAAGGGGGCCAGTTGCTCCACCGCGGTCCTGGCGACCTCCTGGACGTCCACGGGCTTGCGCACCGACAGCTCGCGCTCGCTGCGGGCGAGCAGGAGCAGGCCCTCGATGAGCCGCTCGTTGCGGGCGGTGGTGCCCAGGAGTGTGCGCCCGAGCACCTTCAGGTCGTCGGAGGCCTCGGGATCGGACAGCGCCACCTCCAGCACCGTGCGGTTGATCGCCAGCGGCGTGCGCAGCTCGTGCGAGGCGTTGTCCACGAACCGCCGCTGGGCGTCGAAGGCGGTGTTGAGCCGGGTGAGCATGGCGTCGAAGGTGTCGGCCAGCTCCTTCAGCTCGTCGTCGGGGCCCTGGAGGGCGATGCGCTCGTGGGCGAGCGAGGTCTCCGACAGCTTCCGCGCGGTCGCCGTCATCTTCATGACCGGCCGCAGGGCCCGGTCGGCCACGACGTAGCCGAGCATGAGGGCGAAGATCCCCACGCCCAGCAGCGCCAGCAGCGCCCGCTTCAGCAGTTCGCTGCGCGCCGCCGCGGTCACCGCCGCCTGCGACTGGCCGAACTGCCTGTTGACCTGGTCGACCCACTCCTGCGGCACGATCCCGCTCGGAATGTAGATCTTCGGCACGTTCTGCCAGCCGACGTCGATCGCCTGGCCGACCAGCACGTACATGACCATCACGAGCAGCGCGCCCGCGACGAAGACCAGGGCGGCGTACGTGAGGGTCAGGCGCCACCGGATGCTGACGCGGTTCTGCAGCGACCTGATCTCGTCGAGCAGGTTGCCCCGCTGCACCGGGTGGGCGACCAGGGGCGGCGGCCCGTCCCAGGCGGGCGGGCCGCTGGGCGGCGGCGGCACCTGGCTGCGATAGGGGCCGGTGCCCATCGGGCTCGACATCCTGCGGGTCGGACCCGCCGCCTGCGCTCCGGCCGCAGCCGGCGATCCCGGCGGGGTCGCGGAACCCGGCACGGTCGCGGAATCCGGCAGGGTCGCGGCGGAGCCCGCGTCGCCGGGCGGCGGCACGATCTGCGGCGTCCCCTTGTCGGAGGCGTCACGCGGTTCGGTCACAGGGCCCCCTCCCCCGATGAACATGCGGAGACGGCGGCGTGGGTCGTCACAGCCGGTACCCGACGCCCGGCACGGTCTCGATGACCGGCGGGTCGCCCAGCTTCTTGCGCAGCGTCATCATCGTCACTCTGACCACGTTGGTGAACGGGTCGATGTTCTCGTCCCACGCCTTGTCGAGCAGGTCCTCCTGGCTGACGACGGCGCCCTCGGCCCGCATCAGCTCCTCCAGCACCGCGAACTCCTTCTTGGTGAGGTGGATCTCCACCCCGTCCCTGGTCACCTGACGCCTGCCGGGGTCGAGCCGGATGCCGGCGCGTTCGAGAACGGGCGGCAGCGGCGGCGCGGACCTGCGGCCGAGCGCGCGCACCCGGGCCACGAGCTCCATGAACACGAAGGGCTTGGCCAGGTAGTCGTCGGCGCCGATCTCCAGCCCCTCGACCTTGTCGTCCACGTCGCCCGCGGCCGTCAGCATGATGATCCGCGAAGCCGACCGCTGGGCGACCAGGCGACGGGCCACCTCGTCACCGTGCACCTTGGGCAGGTCACGGTCGAGCACGATCACGTCGTAGTCGATGTAGCCGGTCTTCTCCAGAGCGGCGGCGCCGTCGTAGGCGACGTCCACGGCCATCGCCTCCCGGCGGAGGCCGGTGGCGATCGCGTCCGCGAGCACCCGCTCGTCCTCCACCACAAGCACGCGCATCAAGTCCTCCTAGCTGGTACGACGCCCTCATTGTGGTCACATTCGACGTAAGCCGCCGGTAAGCGGTTCCAGCGCTCTACGTGACGTAGAGCACAGAAATTCACAGGTTTGCGGTTGGTCCGGACATGGGTAAGGCCCGTGACACCCTCCATTGTCGTGTGCCGGGGATGGGCGCGCCTCTCCGCAGGAGCCGCGCCGGAGCCCCCGGTGACGCGTTTCGCCCCCTGAGAAAGAAGGTGAGATGGGCGAGTTCACGACCACGATCGAAACCAGGCTCGACCAGGCCTACAAGGGTCTTGAAGAGGCCACCACGAGCGGGGACGACTTCCTCGCCGACACACTCACCGCCGAGATCGAGGACCTGCACCGCCTCGCCGAGGATCACGGCATCTCCATCCCGCGCTGACCGCCAGGAACACTGACGAGGGGGCCCGCCGATGGCGGGCCCCCTCGCCTGTGTGCCCGGGCGAACTCCGGGCGCCGGTACCGGCGGACGCCAGACGCGTTACGCCCGGCGCTCTACGCACGTTGTGCCCGCCGGACTCCGCGCGCGTTGTACCCGGCGCTGTGCGGTCGTGCCGTCGAACCTGTGCGCGTTGTGCCCGCCGGACTCCGCGCTGCCCGGGGCACTTTGGGCGTTGTGCCCGAGGCACTGTGCGCGAATTCACCGCGAATCCTGCGCGAATCCTGCCCGGCCCCCTCGTGAACTCTGCGGGAATCCCCGGCGGCTCCTGATCAGGCGCGCGGCGACCCCCGGCTCGCGGCCCTGAACCGGCGCGGAGTGTGGCGCCGCCGGCGTCACGCGAAGTCGTCACGGTCCACGTCGGCCTCGGACATGGCCTCCTTGAGCTTGGCCGCCATCTCGGTGTCCTGTGATCCGCGCGAGTCGTCCTGCTGGGCGGGCGCGGCCTGCCGCGACAGGGCCGGGTCGTTCTGATCGGTCTTGGGGGCGTTCTCTTCGGGAACGGTCATGTCCTGCTCCTTCTGCCGTCGTCCTGCGCCGCGTACCCGCGAGACGGCCGGGCATGCCGCCGGGACCTGGGCAATCGCTCCAGCCGGCGCTCGCGGCGGCCTCAGGTTTGCCGTCAGGGACACGGGTAGGGCCTCCGGTCCCTGTTGACGGAAGGTGGAGCGTATGGAACAGCAGCACGAGCCGGGCTCGCCGGAGGGCATGACGAAGCAGGCGGTGGACATCCGCAGCGACCTCGCGCGGTGGATCAGCGGGACGCACGTCTTCCCGGCCGGCCGGGAGGACCTGCTGGCCCGCGCCGCGTCCGAGTCGGCGCCGGACGGGGTGCTGTCCGCCCTGCGGTCCCTGCCGGACCGGACGTTCGACAACGTCGAGGACGTGGCACGCGAGCTCGGCGTCGGCGGCAGGCAGCAGAGCGACTGACCGGCACAGAGCAGCGCGGCCGACAAGCACAGAGCAGCGCGGCCGACAAGCACAGAGCAGCGCGGCCGACAAGCACAGAGCAGCGCGGCCGACAAGCACTCAGCAGCGCGTTGGCGACCACGACGCCTCCGGACGCGATGGGGCGGCGACGGGTCCGGCGGACAGTGGCCTGGCCGGCCGGTCGCGGAGGGAACGCGAGGTTCGCTCCGCTCTGCGGAGCCCCGCCCGCTGGAACGGACCGCGGCGCCGGCCGGATCGATCCGGCCGGCGCCGCGGACGCTGCCGGAGCCGCGGGCCCTCAGTCGCGCTCGGGGTCGAGGGGGACGAGCAGGTCGTGCAGTTCCTCGAAGAGCCCCGGTGCCGCGCACAGCGCCATGTCGGGGCTGACCGGCCTGCCGTTCAGGCCGCCGAGCCGGGCCCCGGCCTCCACGGCGATCAGGCCCGCCGCCGCGTGGTCCCAGTAGTTGGTGCCGCGCTCGTAGTAGGCGTCGACGCGGCCCGTCGCGACGGAGCAGAGATCGACGGCGCACGAGCCGCCGCGCCGGATGTCCCTGACCTGGGGCACGACCTGTGCCAGCACCTCGGCCTGCACCCGGCGACGCCCGGCCTCGTAGCCGAACCCGGTGGCGACGAGGGCTTTGGGCAGCGGGACGCCGGTGTTGCAGCGCAGCCGCTCCCCCTTCAGCCAGGCGCCCCCGCCCTTCGACGCGGTGAACAGCTCGCCGCGCGGCACGTTGTGCACCGCGCCCGCGACGATCTCGCCGTCCACCTCGACGCCGATGCTCACCGCCCAGTCCGGCAGGCCGTACAGGAAGTTGACCGTGCCGTCGATGGGGTCGACGACCCACCGGACCGCGCCCTCGCCGGGGGTGTCGCCGCCCTCCTCGCCGAGGATCGCGTCGTGCGGCCTGGCCTCGGCGATCCTGCCGCGGATCAGTTCCTCCGCGGCCCGGTCGAGGGCGGTGACGACGTCGGTGGGGCTCGACTTGGTTGCGAGCACCTCGGGCCGCGCGGGCCGCTTGGCGAGGAGCATCTGGCCGGCCTCCTCCGCTATGCCGGCCGCCAGCTCCAGCAGCTCCTCCACCCGTGCGCGGTCATGCCGGTACTCCCGCTCGTCCATCCTGGCCTGCCCCCTCCTCGTACGTGCTCAAGAACGAAGCGCGGCCGGCGCCCGGCTCGGGCGTCGGCCGCGCGGATGACATCCTCCCAAACCAGGATGTACCGCCACTCAACGGTCAGCTCAGGGACGGCGGCCGGCTCCACTCCTCGTCCAGGACGTGCTGGGACAGGAAGGCCAGGACGGTCTCGTACCAGGCGATCGCGTTGCCGGGCTTGAGCACCCAGTGGTTCTCGTCCGGGAAGTAGAGGAACTTCGACTCGACCCCCGAGCGCTGGAGGTCCCACCACAGCCGCAGGCCCTCGCCGATCGGCACGCGGTAGTCCTTGTCGCCGTGGATCACCAGCATCGGCGTCCTGATATCCCCGAGCGACCGGTGGGGCGACAGCCGGGCGTACCGGGCGGACCCGAGGACGCCCAACTCCCGCTGCCAGTAGTTCGCGCTGTCGGTCGTGCCCGCGAACTGGTCCAGGTTCCACAGCGAGGCGTGCGTCACGATGGCCCGGAACCGGTCGGTGTGCCCGGCGACCCAGTTGGCCATGTAGCCGCCGAAGGAGCCGCCCATCGCCGCCGTCCGCTGCTCGTCGATCTCCGGCCGCTTGAGACACTCGTCCGTGATCGCCATGAGGTCGGCGTGGGTGACCGGTCCCCAGTCGCCCCAGCCCCGCTGGATCATGTCCTGGCCGTACCCGGTGGACAGGCAGGGGTCGGGCAGCAGCACGGCATAGCCGTGCCGGGCCATGAGCCAGGGGTTCCACCGCCAGCTCCAGTCGTTCCAGCTTCCCAACGGACCGCCGTGGATCCACAGCAGGAACGGCGCCGGGTCCTCGGCGGTCGCCTCCGCGGGGACGACCAGCCAGCCGCGGATCTCGGTCCCGTCCTCGCCCGTCGCGGTCACCTCGGTCAGCGTGCCGGGCAGGTCGAGCGGCGGCGTGGGCGAGGACAGCGTCGTCACCGCGCCGTCGGCGGCGATCCGCACCGGCCGCGGCGGCGAGTCGACCGCGCCGCGCAGGGCGTAGACCGAGCCGTCGGGGGCCGGGCACAGCTCGGCGTACGCACCGTCGTCCGGGGTCACCCTGGTGACGGCGCCGTCGAGGGGGACGCGGAAGACCGGCCGGCGGCCCTGGTGGTCGGCGGCGAAGAAGAGCTCCCGGGAGGAGGGCGCCCACGCGACCGCCGCGGGGAAGATCTCCGCGGCGACCACGCGTCCCTCGCCCGTGTCCAGGTCGACCACCCACAGGTCGAGCGCGACCGGCACCTCCTCGGTGCCGCGCCCCTCCCGCACGCAGGCGACCAGCCGCCCGTCGGGAGACACCACGACCGGGCCGCCGAAATCGTGCCCGCCGGACGTCGCGAGCGTGCGCCGGGACTCGTCCGCGACGTCGATCGCGACCAGGTCCCAGCGGATGTCGCCGTTCGGGAGCGGCACCCGCCAGGTCGTGACCACGGTCCGCCCGTCCGGGGTGACGTCGAACGACATGTGCTCGTCCAGCGCGCCGCCGGGCTCGGGCGTGAGGTCGCGCACGTCCTTCAGGTCCTCGCGCGCGGCGCGGCCGGCGAAGATCCGGGTCTGCGCGGGGCCGAGGTCGTGGTCCCAGTAACGCACCGGGTAGCCCTCGTGCAGGATGGCGCTGACGCCGGCCTCCTCGCGGGCCTTGCGGCGCTCCTCCTCGGTGCCGGCGTCGCCGGGCAGCACCGCGGAGGTGTAGACGACCGTGCCGCCGGCCGCCCGCACGCCGGAGACCCCGCCGGGGCGGGTGGCGACGCGCACCGGCTCGCCGCGCTCGGGCAGCACCCACAGGGCGGCGCTGTCGCCGCCGGTCTCCTTGGCCGTCTCGTCGGGCCTGCGGGAGACGAAGAACAGGGTCCCGTCGGGGGCGAACTCGGCCCCCGCCTCCCCCTTCGCCGACCTGGTCAGCCGGCGGGGCTCGCCTCCGGGGTCCTGGGGGAGCTCCCACAGCGCGGTGCCGTACGACTTGCCGTCGGGGTTGAGCGACTGGACCACGGACACGAGCCGGGTCCCGTCGGGCGACAGCCGCAGGGAATTCACGCGCGGCAGGGCCATGTATTCACGGATGTCCGGAAATTGGCTCACCGCTCGAACCTACTCGCAGACGCGCCGCCCGCCCAACCCCGAAGGCGCGGGCCGGACTGTCGTACCGCCCGCGTAAGGTGTGGCGCATGGGGAGCACCAACGGGTACGACGCCCTGCTCGTCGTCTCCTTCGGCGGGCCGGAGAAGCCCGAGGACGTCATGCCGTTCCTGGAGAACGTCGTGCGCGGCCGGGGCGTGCCGCGCGAGCGGCTGCTTGAGGTCGAGGCGCACTACCAGGGGTTCGGCGGGGTCAGCCCGATCAACCAGCAGTGCCGTGACCTGATCGCCGCGCTCGACGTGGACCTGCCGGTCTACTGGGGCAACCGCAACTGGCACCCGTTCCTGGAGGAGACCGTCCGGCGGATGAAGGAGGACGGCGTCCGCAGGGCGGCGGCCTTCGTCACCGCGGCCTACAGCTCCTACTCGTCCTGCCGGCAGTACCTGGATGACATCGCCCGTGCCCGCGCCGCCGTCCCCGGCGCCCCCGAGATCGTCAAGCTCCGTCACTACTACGAGCACCCCGGGTTCGTCGCGGCGATGGCCGACCACACCCGCGAGGCCCTCGGCCGGCTGCCCGAGAGCGACCGCGATCAGGCCCGGCTCGTGTTCACCGCGCACAGCATCCCCGTCTCCATGGCCCGTACCGCGGGGCCGGCGGGCGGCGCTTACGAGGCCCAGCTCAGGCGGGCCGCCGAGCTGGTGACCGCCCAAATCGGTGAGGGGCGGGCCTGGGACCTGGTCTGGCAGAGCCGCAGCGGCCCGCCGCAGGTGCCCTGGCTGGAGCCCGACGTCTGCGACCACCTGGAGGCGCTGCACGCCGAGGGCGTGCGGTCGGCCGTCCTGGTGCCCATCGGGTTCGTCTCCGACCACATGGAGGTCGTCTACGACCTCGACGTCGAGGCGGCGGCCACGGCCGAGAAGCTCGGCATGGCCCTCACCAGGGCCTCGACCGCGGGCACCCACCCGCGGTTCGTGTCGATGGTGGCCGAACTGCTCGCCGAGCCCGAGCCCGCTCCGTGCCCGGCGACCTGCTGCCCCGCGCCCGTGCGGCCCGCCCGCCCGCCGGTCTAGCAGTGCTTTGTCAGGTGCCCGGGATCAGGAGGCGTACGCGCGGGCGTAGGCGTCCGCGAGGGACAGGACCTTGTTCACGTAGTCCCAGGAGTGGTTGTAGAACCAGACAGCCTTCCTGAGCTTGTCACCACCGGCGCCGGCTCCGTTGGCGCACAGGTATTTGGCGGCCGACGGCACCGCGTCGTACGGGCTCCAGATGTCCGCCTCGCCGTCGCCGTCGCCGTCCACGCCGTAGGCCTTCCAGGTGGCGGGCATGAACTGCATCGGCCCGAGCGCCCCCGCCGACGAAGGGCCGTTGTTGCGGCCGTGGCTGCTCTCGACCTGCCCGATGGCGGCGAGGAGGGTCCACGAGAGGCCGGGGCAGACGGTGGCGGCCCGCTGGTAGAGGTCCAGGTAGCTCCCGGGCCGCCCCACCAGGGCCTGTCCCGGTGTTGACGTGGCATGCGGCCGGGCCGCGGCCTGCCCGACCCTGACGACCTGCGCGCCCTTGCCGAGCAGGCGTCTGACCGCCGTGTCGCTCACCTTGCCCGGGTCGCCGTGGACCAGCACCACGACGCCGCCGGGGAAGCCGAGCCTGTGTCCCAGGTCCTGGCTGACCAGGCCGTCCACCCCGGGCAGCCCGAGCGAGGCCGAGGCCGCGACGCGCAGCGTGGGGCCGCGGTCGATCTGGTACTCCGCGCCGAGGACCATGCCGAGACGCTTGATCGTGGCCACGTCGGCGACCATCTCGCCACGGGCGAGCGCGCTCCACACCTCCGGGTGGTCGGCCACACGCTTGGGCGTCCACGACCGGAACTTGGCCGGGTCGACCGCGAGCAGCCGCAGGGCCGTGCCCGACACGTGGACCGCGCCGCCGTCGGTGACCGTCACCTTCTGCACGTGCCGCAGCTTGGCGATCTTCAGCAGGGTCCGCTCCGGCACCCGCTTCGGGGCGATCGCCAGCAGGTGCGGCGGCGTGACCTGCACGCCGGGCCCGCCGACGACGGGCGCGCTCGACGGCAGCGTGCGGTCGGGCACGAGGCTTCCCGCCGTCGCCCGCGCGGCCGGAGGCGGGTCGCCCGCCCGCGCTCCATCGGTCTCCGCCCGTGCCGCGTCCTGCCCCGGACGGCCGCCGCCCGCCGCCAGCGCGCCCCTGTCCGGCCAGGTGACCAGGAAGGCGGTGCCTGCGGTGATGACGCTCAGGATCACGACGGCGAGGCCGGTCACGATCGGGCGGAGCCGCGCGGAGGCGGCATGAGTGGGTGTCCTCACCTCAGCCCCTGCACCCCCGACGCGGAAAAATCACTTGCCTCATGATATGCGGGTAGGCGATAACCAAACCGGAGACAAACGCCGTCCGCGTGTCCCGGGGTCGCCCCGGGACCGCCGCCGCTGTCGAACGGCCGGCCCGGACGCACACGCACCACCGTGCGGAAGGGAAACACACCATGGTCGGGCCGTATCGGGGGCTGTTCGGCACGCCCGGAGTCAAGGGCTTCGTCATCTCCGGGTTCATCGGGCGCGCGCCCATGTCGATGCTCGGCATCGGCGTCATCCTGCTGATCTCCGCCGTCACCGGGTCGTACGCGACCGCCGGGGCGGTCGCGGCGGCCGTGTCGCTCGCGTTCGCCGTCGCCGCGCCCCTGTCGGGGCGGCTGGTGGACCGGTTCGGCCAGGCGAAGGTCCTCGTCCCGTTCATCCTCCTGCACGCCGTCTCGATCACCGCTCTGATGCTGTGCGCGCACGCCGGGGCGCCGCAGTGGACGCTGTACGCGACGGGCGTGGCGTCCGGGGCGACCGGCCTGTCGCTGGGCTCGATGGTCCGGGCCCGCTGGTCGCACGTACTCAAGGACTCCGGCCGGCTGCACACCGCGTTCTCGTTCGAGTCGGTGGCCGACGAGGTGATCTTCGTCGGCGGGCCGGCCTTCGTGACCGCGCTCACCACGGGCGTCAACGCGTACGCCGGGCTGATCGCCACCATCGCCTTGGCCCTGGCGGGCACCCTCGCCTTCGCCTGCTTCCGCGGCACGGAACCGCCGGCCGTACGCCACCGGAGCACGGGCCGGTCCCCGATCGCGATCCCCGGGGTCGCGATGCTGTCGGCCGTCTTCCTCGCCATGGGGGCGGTGTTCGGCTCGATCGACATCATCACGGTCGCCTTCGCCGACGAGCACGGCAGCAAGGCGGCATCCGGATTCCTGCTCGCCTCGATCGCGGCCGGCAGCATGGTCTCCGGCCTGTGGTTCGGCTCCCGCCAGTGGAAGATCAGCCTGCGCAGCCGGTTCGTCCGCGGCCTGTCGCTGTTCGCGGCCGGGCTCACGCCCGTGCTGCTGATGGACGACATCCGGGCGATGGCTCCCGCGCTCTTCCTCGCCGGCCTGTCGATCTCCCCCACGCTCATCACGGGGTTCTCCCTCGTCGAGCGGATGGTCCCGGCCGAGCAGCTCACCGAGGGCATGGCGTGGATCTCCACGGCCCTCGGGCTCGGGGTGGCCGCCGGCGCGTGGGCGGGCGGGCGGCTGACCGACCTGTTCGGCGCGTCCAACGCGTACGGTTTCTCCTACGCCTGCGCGCTGCTCGCGGTGGTGGCGGGCCTCGGCGGCTCCGCGCTGGTCCGCAGGCGTCAGTACACCGGGTGAGCGGCGGGCCGCGCCCATAGGCAGCCGGCCCGATCATGAGTAGTGTTCATGTTCACCCCGGGGCAGGCGCCGGGGCGAGGAGGATCATGGACGCCTTCGTCAACTGGGCGCGCAACCAGTCGGTCACCCCCGCGGAGATCCGCACCCCCGCGTCGGCGGGCGAGGTCGCCGACGCCGTACGGGACGCCGCCAGGACCGGGCGGCGGGTCCGCATGACCGGCACGGGGCACTCGTTCACCGGGGTCGCGCTCACCGACGGCATCCTGCTGCGGCCCGGCGCGCTGACCGGAGTCCTCGACGCGGGCGACGGATGGGTCAAGGTCGCCGCGGGCACCCCGCTCCACGCGCTCAACGAGGAGCTCCACCGGCGCGGCCTGGCGCTGGCCAACATGGGCGACATCACGGCCCAGACCGCCGCCGGAGCGATCCAGACCGGGACCCACGGCACCGGCAGGCACGTCGGCGGCCTCGCCGACCAGGTCGTCGAGCTGGAGATGGTCCTCGCCGACGGCTCCGTGACGACCGTGCGCGAGGGCGACCTGTTCGACGCCGCCCGGGTGGGCCTCGGCGCGCTGGGCGTCCTGACCGCGGTCACCTTCCGGGTCGAGCCCGCGTTCCTGCTGCGGGCCCGCCGCGAGCCGATGGCGTTCAGCCGGATCCTCGAGACGCTCGGCGACCTGACGGAGACCGACGACCACCTCGACTTCTTCTGGCTCCCCCACACCGACACCTGCCTGGTCAAGCGCAACAACCGCGACGCCGGACCGGCCCGGCCGCCCGCGGCGTTCAAGCGGTGGCTCGACAACGTCTTCCTGGAGAACACGCTGTTCGGCGCGGCCTGCGCCCTCGGGGCCCGCTTCCCCGGCGCGGTGCCCACGATCAACGGGGTCTCCGCGCGCATGCTCGGCGCGTCGGAGTCCGTCGACGCGTCCTACCGGGTCTTCACCTCGGTGCGCGAGGTCCGCTTCCTGGAGATGGAGTACGCCGTTCCGCGCCACCACCTCGCCCAGGCCCTGCGCGAGACGCGGGACCTCGTGGAGCGGTCGGGCTGGCCGATCACCTTCCCCGTCGAGGTGCGGGTCACGCCGCCCTCGGACGCCTGGCTGTCCACCGCGTACGGCAGGCCCTCGGCGTACGTCGCCTGCCACGTCTACCGCCACGCCCCCAATCCCGCGTACTTCGAGGGCGTGGAGGAGATCATGGTCAGGCTGGGGGGCCGGCCCCACTGGGGCAAGCTGCACACCCGGGACGCGGACTACCTGCGTACCGTGTATCCGAGGTTCGGCGACTTCCTCGCGCTGCGCCGCGAGATGGACCCGGACGGGCTGTTCGCCAACGATTACCTCGACCGCGTGCTCGGCGCGTCGCGGGAAGCCTGACCCCATGGCCGCGTAAAGTCCCTCTCCACGGTCCGGCGTCTTCCGCGTGTCGCGTTGCCCGCGCCGGCCCTCGGGCAGGCACATTGCGGAGCACGGGCACACCAGAGCCCGGCGCGCCACTCGAACCCGAGGGAGCAAGCAGGAATGAGACCCTCCCGCAGGTCCGGCCGCACGGCGTACGGCACGGTCACGGGGCCGTTCGCCACGCCCGCGCCGTACGGACGGGCGGTGGGCGCGCACCACCTGAGGAGACACGACCCTCGCTCTCGCCTGATGGGCCGGACCGGCGGCGCGACCGCCGTCCGTGGACTGCCACTCCCACATGACCGACAGGTTGTGGAAAGGTGAACGCGAAAAATGTGACCGGGGTCACAACATCTGCCTCGCCCCCTGGCGAGGCGATGTTCGGACATGCCGGGTACGGTGCTGGAAGGCAACCGGCTCACGCGAGAGACTCAAGGGTCCGGGGGAAGACAGAGCACGACGACGAAGGGACTCGCATGCAGGAGCTCCGTCTCGTCGCGGTAAGTGAGGACGGAACGTACCTCGTCCTGGCGACGGCCGGGCGGGGCACGCGCTTCACGCTGCCCGTCGACGACCGGCTCCGCGCTGCCGTCCGCGGCAACTTCTCCCGTCTCGGCCAGTACGAGATCGAAGTGGAGAGCCCGTTGCGTCCCAAGGAGATCCAGGCGCGCATCCGTGCCGGCGAGACGGCTGAGGAGATCGCGGCCACCGCCGGCATTCCGGTGGAGAGAGTCCGCTGGTTCGAGGGGCCGGTTCTCCAGGAGCGCGAGTACATGGCCCAGCAGGCCCAGCGGGTCCCGGTCCGGATGCCCGGCGAGACGACGCCCGGGCCCACGCTCGGCGAGCTGGTCGCCGAGCGGCTGACCCGGCGCGGCGTGCCCGCCGACGAGATCGACTGGGACTCCGCCAAGCGCGACGACAACCTGTGGCGGGTGCGGCTCGGCTTCGTCTGGAACGGTCACACCCGGCACGCCGAGTGGCTCTTCGACCCGCGCCGCCGCCACATCACCCCCAACGACGACGAGGCCATGCGCCTGTCGGCGACCGAGTACGTCGAGCCGGAGCGGGACGACGCCACCGTGCGGCCCTTCGTGCCCCGCCTCGCGTCCAAGCTCGCCCCGGTGCCGCCGCTGCCCCACGAGGCCGCCTATCCGGCCCGCGACGAGCGCGGTCTCGGCGTGCCTGCCGTACGTCCCGAGCCCGTGCGCTCCGAGCCGGCCGCGCTGGCCGAGCCCGTGCCGCCGCCGCGGCTGAGCCCGCCGCTGCGTGCGGAGCCCGGGCGATCCGAGTCCGGACGGCCGGAGCCGTACGCGGACGAGCCCGCGGCGTACCGGCCCGAACTGACTCCGGTGCCCTTCCGGCTGCCGCAGTCGCTCATCGCCGCCGCCCCCGACCCCGCGCCGGTCACCGACGCCAGGGTGGAGCGCACGGCGGAGATCACGGTGGAGACCACAGCGGCGACCGCCGGGGAGCCGGCCGCCGAGCCCGCACGGGCCGTTCCGCAGGCCGCGGACGCCCAGCCCGTTCCGAGCCGTGAGGCCGCCGGGGACGGCGCGGGCCGCGAGGACGGTCAGGACGCGGTGGGACGGCAGGCCGCGGCCCAGCCCGTCGCCGATGCCACGCCCGTGCCCGCCGCGGACGCCGGGGTGCCGAGCCTGCCCTCCGCCGCGACCGGTCCGGCCGATGCCGCCCCCGTCCAGCCCGGCACGCCACGACCCGCCGCTGCTGAGGCCACTGCTGAGGCCACCGTCGCCGTACCGGCGTCGGGCCGGCAGGAGCCCGCCGCGAACACGGCGGCGGCCGTCGACGAGACCACCACCGCCGGACCGGGGTCCCACCCGCAGGAGCCCGCCGCGAACGCGGCCCCGGACGCCGGCGCAACCACGACCCCATCCGTTGTCGCGGGCACACCGGCGGACACGCAGGAGGCCGCGCGCCTCGCCACGCCAACGGACGCGTCGTCCGCCGAGAACTCCTCGGCGCCCACCGGCGCCGCGACGACCACGGGCACCACCACCACGGGCACCACAACCGCGGGCACCACGACCGTCGGCACCACGACGGTCGGCACTGCGGCGGCACTGGACCCCGTTGCGACCGGCACCGCGACGACGGACTCCGGGGCGACCGATTCCGGGGACGCGGATGTCGTGGCAGCCGAAGGCGGTGCCGGCGCAGCCGACGCGGCGGTCCCGGCCGCCCCCCTCGGCGCGGACGTGCCCGGCGCGACCGACGCCCCCCGTGCGGCTGCCGAGGCGGAGCACCCGGCCGCGCCCGACGCGGGCACGGAGAACGGCACAGGAAGCGTCACAGGCGCGGACACCGGCACGGCCACGACCGCGGACACCGCCGGAGGCGGCGCCACGGACGCGGCGACACCGGCGGCCGCGGTCGCCGCCGCCGTCCCCGCACCCGCTCCACCCGCGGAGCCCGTAGCGGAGCCCGCCGTCCGGCCGTCGGCAGACACCGCGACGAACGTGCCCGCGGAGTCCACAGCGGAGCCCGTTGCCCCGCCGGCGGCAGACACCGCGGCGAGCGTGCCCGCGGAGCCCGCGGCGGCCCCTTCCACTCCCGCCCCTGCCGCTCCGGCGGCGGAGGCCCAGCCGGCGGCCGCTCAGGCTCCGGCGCAGCCGCCCACGGAGGCACCACCCGCGCGGCAGTCTCCGGCTCCCGCCCCGGCTGCCCGTACGGGTGACTCCGGGAAGCGCGCGGGCGACGGGCCCAAGGACGGCGCGAAGGAGACGCAGAAGGACGCCCCGAAGGACGCCAAGCCCGAGACGCCCGCTCCGCCCGTGCCGAAGCCGGCTCCCCCGCGTCCCCGCAAGTCGCGCGGACGCCGGGCCTCGGTGCCGACCTGGGACGAGATCATGTTCGGTGCCCGCAAGCAGGACTGACCCCGCGGGACGCCGGGCCTTCGAGGCCCGCTGAGCGGAGCCTGTGACGGCATCGGCCGTGGCAACCGGTGAGGAAAGGCCGGCGGGGAGTTCGCGAACTCCTCGCCGGCCTTTCGCACGTCCGCGCGGATGCCCGGCCGCGCATGCCGCACGATTCCCAGGCTGCGCACCCCTGCGCACGCCCGCACGGGTCCCAGGCTGCGCACGCCCGCACGGGTCCCAGGCTGCGCACCCCTGCGCACGCCCGCACGGGTCCCAGGCTGCGCACCCCTGCGCACGCCCGCACGGATCCCAGCCTGCGCACGAGGGCGTCCCGGCCCGTTTCCCGGCATTTCGCGCGGCCGGCCCCAGGTCGGACTGTCCGGAACAGTTCCGGACGATCATGAGCCTTGTCCCGCGTCTCGTCCCTCGACGATCTTCCGTGGTGTTCCCCTCTCTCCCCACGGAGGTTCTCCTTGCATCGACGATCACTATGGGAGCGCGTCCGTGTGCTCGCGGCGGCCGCTCTGGTGACCGCAGGCACGCTGGTCGCGCTCCCCCGGGCATCGCACGCGGCGGTCACGGGGCCACCGCCGCAGGCGTCCGCCTTCGACCACGTCCTCTACTGGAACAGCGTCTTCATCGACACCATCCGCACGCTTCCCCGGGACGGCGTCGACCCTCAGTACAGCCACGACGGGGACCCGACCCGGCTCGCGCGGGCCGGCGCCATGCTGCACATCGCACTCCATGACGCGAACTGGCCGGCCGCGCCCGTCACGTACCTGCCGAAGATCACCCAGCAGAACCCGAACGACTCGATAGAGGCCACCATGGACGCGGCGGCACACCGCGTGCTCGAACACCTCTATCCGTACCTCGACTTCGACGCGAACCTCGCGTACGCGCTCGCGCAGATCCCCTCGTCGGTCCCGTCCCGCTACATCCAGGGCGGACGCGCCGACGGCGAGAGGATCGGCGATCTGATGATCGCCGAACGGTCGGGAGACGGGCCGGCGTTCGACCTCTCCTACACGGAGGGCACGGTCCCCGGCGCGTGGCGGCAGACGGGCTCCGGACCGGCCGTGACGCCCAACTGGGGGAGGCTCAAGCCGTTCGCCATGACGTCCCCCACCCAGTTCCGGCCGTCGCCGCCCGGCGGCTTCACCTCCTACGACCAGCTCGTCCGCAGTTCGCAGTACGCGCAGCAGGTCAACGAGGTGAAGGCGTACGGCGGGGCGGGGACACCCACCTCGCGGTCCGCCGACCAGACGCAGGCGGCGTTCTTCTGGGCGAACGACGGCAAGGGCACCTACCGGCCGGTGGGGCACCTGTTCTCCATCACCCAGACGGTGGCCAAGCAGAAGGGGCTGAAGCAGAACGAGACGGCGGAGTTGTTCAACCTCGTCTCCATGGCGCTGGCCGACGCGTCGATCGTCGCCTGGGGAGCGAAGTTCGACTCGCCGGTCGACCTGTGGCGGCCGGAGAGCGCGATCAAACTGGCGGACACGAACCTCAACCCCGCCATCACGCCCGACCCCTCCTGGCAGCCGCTGTCGGTGAACGCCGCCGGGCAGCACTTCTCGCCGCCCTTCCCCGCGTACATCTCCGGGCATGCCACGTTCGCCGGGGCCTGGGCGGGCGTCATGCAGAGGTGGTTCGGGCACAACCTGACCTTCACCGCGTCCACCGACGATCCGAACGCCAACCCGAAGACCAGGACCTTCGCGAGCTTCGAGCAGGCCGCCGAGGAAGACGCCCTCAGCCGGCTCTGGCTCGGCGTCCACTACCGCTGGGACGCCGACCGCGGCCTCGACGCGGGGTTCAACCTGGGCGATTACGTCTACGTGACCAAGCGCGACCAGGGATAGCAGCAGGCCGTCACCTCCAGGCCCTCCGGGCGGCGAAATCCGCTGACCCGGGGGGCTGCCTCGCGTCACCGATCTTTGTTAGTGTTTCGCCCGGATCGACGGCAAAGCGGGGCTTGGGAGGATCGTCGTGTCAGGGCCCTTCAGCGTGCCTCCCCAACCCGAGAGCCTGACCAACCCGGCCGAGTTCGTCGCCGCGCTGGGCCGTCTCCGCCAGTGGTCCGGCCTGACCTACCGGCAGCTCACGGCCGCCGCGAAGGCGGCGGGGGACGTGCTTCCCACCAGCACGATCGCAGGCGCCCTGGGACGCACGACCCTCCCCAGGGAGGAGTTCGTGGCCGCCTTCGTCCGCGCCTGCGGGCTCGGCGAGGCCGAGACGGCGCGCTGGGTGGCGCACAGGAAGCGACTCGCCGCGGGCATGACGCTTCCGGCCGACCCGCAGGACGAGACCACCGGCCCTGAGACCAACGGCCCTGAGACCACCGGCCCTACCGCCGGCCCTGAGACCAACGGCCCCGACCGCCCACCCGTCCGGCCGGAACAGGCCGGACCGGCGGACCGGTCCGGTCACGCCGACCGCGCCGCAGCCGGTGGGCCCGAGCGCCCCCACCAGGACGATCGCGCCGCAGGCAGTGGGCCCGAGCGGCCGGGGCAGGCCGATCCAGCGGCCCCTGCCGTACCCGACGACCCCGCCGCGCAGGACGATACGGAAGAACCACGCCGGGACGCCGTACGGCCGGAAACCCGGGCGTTACGGCGGTTCACTCTGGCGGGCGCGGGCATCGTGGTCCTGCTCCTCGCCACAGGCGCGGTCCTGCCGGAGCTGCGCGCGTCCCTGACCGGCGGCGGGGCGAAGCCCTCGCCCGCACCCACCGCCGCGACGGCCGGGAGCGACCGCACATCGTCCTCGGCCTTCCCCGGCGCCGCGGCGGCCGGGAGCGACCGTACGCCGTCCTCCGCCGCGACCCCCGGCAGCGGCGGTACGCCGCGTGACGGGTGGTACCGGATGATCCCCTCGCACGTCGCCGGACGCGACCTGTGCGTCGGGGAGGGACGCGAGCGCAACAAGCGGACCGACCGGCCGCTGGCCGCGCAGCGGCCCTGCCGGGACCTCGTCCCCGACACCTATCTGCGGGCGGCCGGCGACGGCGCCTACGAGATCCAATGGCACCATCCCAAAGAGGGCGTCGGCTGCCTCATGGTCGACGGTGCGATGACCGGCCCGGAGACGCTGCTCGCTCCCGCGAACTGCTCCGGGGCGGCGCACCAGCGCTTCCTGCTGACGCCCTCGGGGCCGGGGTTCACCGTGCGGCCCCTGCACAGCGGGCTGTGCCTCGGCGCGCTGTACGGCGAGGCCGATGTGGCCCCCGGCGCCGAGATCGCCCAGATGCCCTGCACCGGGCGCCCCGACCAGGCGTTCCTTTTCCGTCCCGTGCCCGCCCCGGCCTGGACGCGCGCCGACCACACCCGCCGGGCCCACGCGTCCTAGCCGGCCGGGGGCCGGGGGGCGAGGAACGGCGCGAGCCACTCGGGGGTGACCTCGGCGGCGAAGGCGACGCCCTGCTCCTCCCCCGCGTCGACCACCGCGTAGCCACCGCTGCCCGCGCCGACCCCGGCGACCACGGTCAGCAGACCCGCCATGCGTTGCGGAAGCGTCTGCCGCACCGTCCACCCGACCACCGCGCGGCGTTCCACGACGACCTGACCGCGGCGCAGGGAGCCCGACCTGACCGACAGACGGGCGCCGTCGTAGGCGTGCCCGAGCGAGCGGTAGCGGTCGAAGGCCAGAGGCACCCCCGCGACGGCGAGCACGGACGCGACGATCGCGGCGAGGTTCCAGCCCGCGAGCAGGGCGGCCACGGCGGCCAGGAGCCACGGCACGATCGCGCGCACGAGCCTGCGGCGGCGGGCGGCGGGCGGATGACGGCGCAGCGGCGCCCGGATCGGCCCCACCGCCTCCGCGGCCACCCCGGCGGCGAACGGCCGGGGCGTCACGGGCAGCAGTTGCCCCCTGCTCCGGGCGTCCCCCAGTCCGGTGACCAGGGCCCACAGCCGTACGACCCCGGCACGCCGCTCGATCAGGCCGTCGGCCAGTTCGTACCCCCTGATCCTGCGCCGCTCCAGCGACACGGACCTGCGGGTGAACAGGCCGCGCTCGGCGACCAGATGCCCCTCACGGGAGCGCAGCGTGAAGTCCCAGTTGAACAGCGCGTACGTCACTCCGCCCGCTACGGGCATGGCCGCCACGAGCACCAGGGCGACGGCGATCAGCAGCCCGGGCCGGTCGAGCGCCCATTCGAGCGCGCGCACGGCCGCGCGTTCGCCGAGGCCCAGCTCGCGCCGCCACTGCCAGGCGAGGCCGAAGGTCCCGGCGACCAGCGCGAACGGCGTGAGGAGATAGGCGCCGGACAGCGGGCCGTACATCAGCCAGGCGCGCGGCACCCGGGCGAGCACCCGCGGCGGGTCGACGGCCCCGCCGCCCTCCCCCGCGGCGGAAACGGTTCCGGCGGCGGGAACGGCTCCCGCGGCCGCGACGGCGGCGCCCCGGGCGACCCGCGCCGCCGGGCCGGGGCCGCGCTCGACCTGTGTCCCCTCGTGCGCCGGTCCGGGGGCGGCCGGGAGGGGCCCGCGGGCGAGCAGCACTGCGCGCAGCGCCTCGGCGCGCTCGGCCGTGAGCGCGTCCAGCACGCCCTCCTGCTCGCCGCCTCCGGCACCGGTGTCCAGTCTGAGCACGGCCAGGCCGAGCACGCGGTGGAGCGGTGAGGCGCTGACGTCGACGCCCCTGATCCGTTCCAGCGGAATCGTGCGCACAGAACGGCCGACCAGCGCCCGGGTCAGCTCCAGCCTGCCGCCCACGACCCGGTAGGTGAACGTCGCCCAGCGGAGCACCGCGTAGATCACCGAACCGGCCAGCCCGGCCGCCGCCCAGCCGAACGACGCGGGCGAGAAGCCCCCGGCGAGCAGCACGCCCGCCAGCGGCAGGACCAGCGAGGGCAGCATGCGGATCGGGTCGATCAGCAGCACCCGCGGGCTCAGCCGCGCGGCGGCGTACGACTGTCCTCCCGGCTCCGGCGCGCCGGGGCCGCCGGGCGGGACGGATGGTGGGACGGCGGCAGACGGCGAGCCGGTCACGTGGCGTCGTCCCTGAGCTCCTCGGCCCGCCGGGCGAGATCCTCCGCGAGGCGTGCCGCGACGTCGTCGTCGAGCCCGGAGATCGTGGACGAGCCGGCGTAGGAGGCCGTGCGGATCTCCACGGTCGCCAGCCCCAGCAGGCGTTCGAGCCAGCCCTGCGCGCGGTCGACCGTCTGGATCCTGCTCACCGGGACGAACACCCACTGCCTGCTCAGCCACCCCGCCCGGGCGTAGACGACGTCGCCGGACAGCTCCCAGCGGTGCACGGCGTACCGCAGCAGGGGTTCCAGGACGACGAAGGGCGCCATGACCACGCCGACGGCGACCGGGAGCAGCCAGGCGTGCTCGGACAGCACGTCCGGGGGCCACCGCGCCCCGCTCAGCCAGGCGGCCGCCCCGGCCGTCCCGCCGACGAGCAGGACGAAGCCGATCAGTGCCTCCACCAGCCACAACACGATGGCGCGGCGCGACACCGGGTGTGCCGGATCGCGGAGCGGACCTGTCACGCCTCCCACCCTAGGCAAGCCGTCAGCGATGTGTCAGCGGCTGACGGCCGCCCTCGTGCACCGCGTGGGCCAGCGCCAGCCGCGTCGGGTCGCCGTCGCCGCCCGCCAGGACCAGCGCCTCCGCCGGCCGCTGCGCGCCCCCCAGCCGGTGTCCGGACGGCCATCCGTACGTCGAGAGGGCCCAGGACGGCGAAGCTCATGCCCGCTCCCGGCGTGTCCCCCCGCATGCCTCGATTGTGGCGGAAAAGGGCGCGCGAGGCCTCACACCCCCGCACAACGGTCCTCGGCGCGCGCGGATCGATTCCATGGACACCGAGGGATTCTGAAGACACCGAGGTCAACGGCCCGCACGGGTCCGATCACCGGTACGGATCACCGCGATCCGGTCGGGGCACCTGTCCAATCCGCGTAGCATCATCGGGCATGGGGTCGCCGAGAAAATCAGCGGTCGTGCGAGCCGCCGTCACGGTGACGGCGTTCACGCTGGCCGCGTCGGGCTGCGGAATCCTCGGCGGGGGATCGCCGAGGAACCTCGACGTCATCAGCGTGTCGAGCCCGCAGTTCCGCGACGGCGCTCCCCTGCCGGACGACTACTCCTGCAAGGGGGGGCAGGGCAACCCGCCTCTCCGCTGGTCGGGCACGTCGGGCGCCAAGTCGGTGGCCCTCGTGGTCGACGACAGCAGTCCTCTCAGCGGCCCGGAGGTGCACTGGGTGGTGTACGACATCGACCCCGCGACGACGGAGCTGGGCATGAACGACGTCCCCCGGGGTGCCCGGCAGGGCAGGACCACGAGCGGGAAGGTGGGCTATGCGCCCCCATGCCGGGCCGACGGCAGCTACCGTTTCACTGTCTACGCGTTGAACGCGAAGCTCGACCTGCAGCAGGGGGCCGACCTCGCGCGGACCCTGGAGGGCATCGCGAGTCACACCATCGCCCGTGGGCGCCTCACGGCGAACACGATCGAGTGACATGCTGAGCACCGGAGGTAGTCGTGCTACACCAATCTTCGCCTAGGGTGTGACAACGGTCATTGTGGTCGAGCAGAATCGGATCCAATTGCTGAGCGCAGGTGATCAAAGGGGGCAGATCGCGTCGATGGCCGCGCGATCTCACCGGCGCCGCAGAAAGGCCATGGCCTTGAGGGTGGTGCTATGACTGCGGTCATTGTGGGTCTTGTCGCCGTCGTGCTTCTTGTGCTGCTGGTCGTGGCGCTGGGCATGCGGTCGATGAACCGCAGGGAGAGCGCTCTCTCCGCCGAGCGCATCAAGGCGATGGCCGAGAACAAGGGCCCCAAGCCCCGGCGGCCCGCCGAGGAGACGTTCTTCGAGAGCTTCCCCAAGGGGTTCGACGCCTTCGAGGAGCCGGAGAAGCAGCGGCCCGCGCCGCGCCCGGCCCCCCGCCCCGGCGGTCGGCAGGCCGCGCGGCCCGCGCAGCGCGGCGGCAAACAGCCCGCCGCCGCCCGCGGCAAGCGCGGCGTGGACGAGTGGGGCGAGGCCGACGACTACGACGACGACTACTGGTCCCGCGTACGCGCCGACGACGGCGGCTTCGGGGGGACGATCGCCGCGAAGATGGCGACCCCCCGTCCGGTGGACGAGACCGCGGACGTGACCGGCGCCCCGGCCCAGGTGGCCGACCCCGACGCCGCGACCGTGCAGGCCCCCCTGCCCTCCCGCTCCTCCCGCTCGTCTCGCTCCTCCCGCGCCGGCGGCTCCGAGCCCGTGACGCCCGCCGCCCCCGTTCCCGCCTCGGCCCTCGCCGACCAGAAGACCGTCACGTTCTCCGCGCCGACGCCCGACCTGCTCGACGCCGCCGCCGCCGCGGCCGGCTCCCCCGCGACCGGTCCCTTCGACGCGAACCGTTCGACCGGCCCGTTCGACTCCCCCGCGGCGAGTGACCCCTTCGCGGCCGCCGCCGGGCCCCAGCAGGCCGCGCCGTCCACGCCGTCCACGCCGGGCGCGTCCGGCAGGTCGGGCAGGTCCGGCCGGTCGTCGCGCGCCGCCCGTCGCGCCGCCGCCGCTGCCGCCGCCGAGGCCGGGGGCTCCTACGACAGCCCGCGCGCCACGGGCCCGTTCCCCTCGTCCGCGAGCGCCGGCTCGTACGGGACGCCGCCCGCCGACCCGCTGGGGATCTCGGCGAGCACCGGACCCTTCGGGGCCCCCGCGTACGACGCGCCCGCGGGCACCGGGCCGTTCACGGCCCAGGGCGGCACGGGCTCCCCCGCCGTCTCCCCCGACGGCCGCTACGACACGGCGCCGTCCTCCGCCATCCCGGCCGGCGGGTCCTTCGTCGCGGGCTCGTACGACGCGGCCCGCACGAGCGGCGCGTTCGACGCCGCGGCGTCCACCGCCTCGCCGGGCGACGCGCTCGCCGACCCCGCGCCCCGCTCGACCGGCGGCTCCTTCGACGCGTGGGCGGGCTACGAGACACCGCGTTCCGACACCTACGACCAGTCCGGCGTCGCGACGGGCCCGTTCCACGCGGCCGACACCCCGTCGTACCCGCCCAGCGCGACGGGCGCCGGCGCCGACAGGGGCGGCGCCACCGACCCCGGCTGGCCGGTCGCGGGCAGCTACCCGCCGGTCTCCGCCGCCTCCGCTCCCACGACGGACCCCTCCTGGGCGGCCGCCCGCGACGTGCTCGACGACCCCGAGCCGCCGCGCGGCGCGTCCTCCTGGCCCAACGCGGAGACTTACCAGGCGCCCGGTTACGAGGGCTACGCCTCCGGCTACCCCGCCGAGGGCGGCTACGCGGCCGGCTCGACGCCGCCGCCGGCCGCCCCCTCCACCCCGTCGTACGAGGTGAGCGCGGGCTGGGCGACGATCGACGCCTCCGACTCGGTGACGGGCTCCGCGCCGGGGACCGCCTCGCCGTACGAGTCGGCGGGCTACGACGCCCCGTCGGGGCAGAGTCAGTACGGTTACGACCGGCAGCAGCCGCAGCAGGGATACGGCGACGCGCAGCAGCCGTCGTGGCCCGAGCAGAACACCGGCGGAAGCTGGCCCTCCTACGACGAGCTGTACGGCGACACCCCCACCTCGGCGAGCGGGCGGCGGGGCAACCACCGCAACCCGGAGAGCGACTATCCCGACTACTACCGGTGATTTTCCCGTTCACTGCCTGGTGACGGTCTGCATGGCTGACATATCGTCAGCCCATGACAATCAGTGACGACATCGCTTCATGCCGTAACTGGAAGTCCGTGCTCCGGCATGACGTGCCCGCTTCGCTGGTGGTCTTCCTGGTGGCGGTGCCGCTGTCGCTCGGCATCGCGGTCGCGTCGGGCGCTCCGGTGGCGGCGGGGCTCGTCGCCGCCGTGGTCGGCGGCGTGGTGGCCGGCGCTCTCGGCGGGTCCGTCGTCCAGGTGAGCGGCCCGGCCGCCGGGCTCTCCCTGGTCGTCGCCGAGCTCGTGCACACCTACGGCTGGCGCGCCACCTGCGCCATCACCGTCATGGCCGGCGTCCTCCAGCTGGGGCTCGGCTGGCTGAAGGTGGCGCGGGCGGCCCTCGGGGTCTCCCCCGCCGTCGTCCACGGCATGCTCGCCGGGGTCGGCGTGGTGATCGCGCTGTCCCAGCTGCACATCGTGCTCGGCGGCTCGCCGCAGCGCTCCGCGCTGGAGAACGTCGTGGAGCTCCCCGCCCAGATCCTCGACAACCACACGCACGCAGTCGTGATCGGCGTGCTGACGATCGGGGTCCTGCTCGTGTGGGGGCGCCTCCCCCGGCTGCGCGCCGTACCCGCCCCGCTGGCCGCGCTGATGGTCGCCGCGCTGACGGCCGCGCTCACGGGCTGGGACCTGACGAAGGTGGACCTGAAGGGCGGGTTCTCCTCGGTCGAGGCGCCGCTGATGCCGCAGGGCGACTGGCACGCGATCGCCGGAGCCGTCCTGCTCGTCGCCCTCCTCGCCGGGGTGGAGTCGCTGCTGACCTGCGTGGCCTCCAACCGCCTGCACGACGGTCCGCGCGCCGACCTCGACCGCGAGCTGACCGCGCAGGGAGCGGCCAACATCGTGTCCGGCGCCCTCGGCGGCCTCCCGGTGGCGGGCGTCGTCGTCCGCACGACGACCAACGCGCGGGCGGGCGCGCGCAGCCGCTGGTCCACCGTGCTCCACGGGGTGTGGGTGCTGCTGTTCACCGCGGTCTTCGCCTGGATGATCGCGTTGATCCCGCTGGAGGCGCTCGCGGCGCTGCTGCTGTTCATCGGGGTGCAGATGGTCAACCTCGGGCACGTCCGCAACCTGCGCAGCCACCGCGAGATCCCGATCTACTTCGTGACGATGGCCGGGGTCGTGCTGATCGGCCTCGCCGAGGGCGTGGCGATCGGCCTCGGGCTGGCCGCCCTGCTGGCCCTGCGCCGCCTGGCCTGGGTCTCGGTCGACGTACGGCAGGCGGGCGAGCGGCGATGGCGGGTCGTCGTCACCGGGTCGCTGACGTTCCTCGGCGTGCCCCGGCTGACCGAGGCGCTGCGCGGCATCCCCGCGGGGTCCGCGGTCGAGCTGGACCTGCACCTGGACTTCATGGACAACGCCGCCTTCGAGGCCCTGCACGCCTGGCGGCTGGAGCACGAACGCGCCGGCGGCGTCATCGACGTGGACGAGCCGCACGGCGAGTGGTACTCCGCCGCGATCAGCGGTGCCCGCCTGTACCCGGCCAGGATCCCGCCCCGGCACGACCGCTGGTGGCTGCCCTGGGCCTACCGGCGCCGCTCCCGCCCGATGGGCTCCTACTCCGGGGACGCCGCCTCCTGCGAGGTGACCGGCGCCAACGGCGCGGGCGGTGGCGACCACGACGGTGTCACCGCGATCCCCGGACCGCAGGGCGTGCCCGACCTGCTGGAGGGGGCGCGGGAGTTCCAGCGCCGGACCGCGCCGATGGTCCGCCCGCTGCTCCACCGCATGGCCCGTAAGCAGTCGCCGTCACATCTGTTCATCACCTGCGCGGACTCCCGCATCGTGCCGAACATCATCACCGCGAGCGGCCCCGGCGACCTGTTCACGCTGCGCAACATCGGCAATCTCGTGCCGCGCGCGGGCGCCGTTCCCGCGGACGACTCGGTCGCGGCCACGATCGAGTACGCCGTGAAGGTGCTCGAGGTGCGCATGATCACGGTCTGCGGGCACTCCGGCTGCGGCGCGATGGCCGCCCTGCTCGGCGAGGTGCCCGATCTGCCCGCGCTGCGCAGCTGGCTGCGGCACGGGCGGCAGAGCCTGGCCCGGTTCGTGGCCGAGGAACGGACCGAGGACGACGCCGGCCCACTCGACCGGCTCTGCCGGGTCAACGTGATCCAGCAACTCGACAACCTGCGGACCCACCCGTTCGTGGACACCCTCGTACGGGCGGGCATGCTGGAGCTCACGGGCCTGTACTTCGACATCGGCGCGGCGCGGGTGCACGTGCTGGAGCAGGAGCGCTTCACGCCGGTTCCCGAGCTGCGCACCGGCTGAGCCCGGCCCGGTCACGGTCACGGGTCTCGGTCTCGGCCGGGGAACGGCCGTACGGCGGCTCGCCGGGACCGTCCGGCGGGCCGCCTTCCGCTGTGAGCGGATCATGTCCGCCGACCGTGAAAGGGGGCAGACGCCCGGCGCGGGCGGGCCAAGGATGTCCGTATGAAAATTCTGGTCATCGGCGGTTCGGTCTTCCTCGGACGCGCCATCGTGGAGGAGGCGCTGCGGCGCGGGCACGAGGTCACGACCTTCAACCGCGGCAGGAGCGGGACCGACCTGCCGGGCGTGGAGGCGGTCCGCGGCGACCGTGAGGTCACCGGCGACCTGCAGTGGCTCGCGGACGGCAGGCAGTGGGACGCGGTCGTCGACGTGTGCGGATTCGTCCCCCGCGTCGTCCTGGAGTCGGTCCGCACGCTGTCGGGGCACGCCTCGCACTACACGTTCATCTCCAGCATCTCCGCCTATCGGGACTGGCCCGAGAAGCAGGGGGTCGACGAGACCTTCCCCCTGTTCGACTGCCCGCCGGACGCGGACGCCGAGTTCGGCGACTACGGCGTGCTGAAGGCCGGCTGCGAGCGGGCGGTCGAGCAGCACTTCGACGGCGGCGCACTGGTCATCCAGCCCGGCCTGATCCTCGGGCCACACGAGAACGTGGGCCGGCTGCCCTGGTGGCTCACCCGGATCTCCCGGGGTGGACGGGTGCTCGCCCCCGGCGACCCGGACCGGCCGATGCAGCTCATCGACGCCCGCGACATCGCGGCCTTCACCCTCGACCAGGTGGCGAGGGGGACGACCGGCCGCTACATGACCGGCGGGGTGCGGGGGAACGCCACCTTCGGCGGCTGGCTGAACGACTGCGCCGAGGTCACGGGCTCCGACGCGGAGTTCGTCTGGGCCGGCGACGAGTTCCTGCTCGACCAGGGCGTGCAGCAGTGGACCGAGCTTCCCCTGTGGTCGGCCGCCGGGGAGAGCGAGGGCGTGTGGACCCACTCCTCCGCGAAGGCCGTCGCCGCGGGCCTCACCTGCAGACCGGTACGGGAGACCGTGCGCGACACCTGGGAGTGGCTGAAGGACATCCCCGAGGAGCGGCGCAGCTTCGGCGGCGTCCGGCTGAGCCACGGCATCGACCCGGAGAAGGAGGCGCGCATCCTCGCCGCGTGGGACGCCCGCTCCTGACCGCCACCGGCCTTCCCCGCGCGGCGGAGCGCGACCGCGCGGGGCCGTAGGCTGTCGGTCATGATCTGGGTGGTATCGGCTGTGGCCGTACTGGTCGTGTTGGGGGCGCTCGGCGTGGCCGGCCGCCTGCCGGGCATCCCGCCCCGGCGGTCCACGCCGCGCCCCTCGGGGGGCCGCCGCACCGTGGACCGCCGCTCTGGGGACCGCCGCACCGTGGACCGCCGCTCTGGGGGCCGCGGCGGCGGGCAGACACGGCCCGCGGGACAGGGCACGGCCGGGACCACGCGGCCGGGCACCGGGTCCGGGAGCGGCCCCGGCACGAGGCGCGGCTCCGCCGGCCACGCCTCCGGGACCGGCGGCGGCCGCCGGGCGACGGGCGGCGACGCGGGCGGACGCGAGGGTGCGGCCACGCAGGCCGGACCGCGTCCCGGTGAGATCTGGTGGGCCGACGTGCCCTACGAGGACGGGCCGGGCCACAAGGTGCGCCCGTGCGTGGTGCTCAGGACCCACCGGGGCGGCGCCGAGGTCCTGAAGATCACGAGCCAGGACCGCAGCGACCGCGACGACCACGTGGAGATACCCACCCGTACCTGGGATCCCGACGCCGACCACAACAGCTTCCTCGACCTCACCGGGCCGGTCCGCGTCCCCGTCGCCGACTTCCAGGACAGGGCGGGCACGCTCGACGCGCGCGTCTGGCGGCAGGTCTGCCGCCTCCACGAGATCAGCCCGAACTGACCCCACCCCACCCCGTGCCACCCCGGTTTGCACCGGTGCGTGCCGTCAGCGCGGTGACGCGGGCCCTTCCGCGTCGCCGCGCGGCGGCAGACCCGCGGCGATTCCGTCGAGCAGCCGGTCCAGGCCGTAGGCGAAGCGGTCGTCGGCGCCGGTGTACCGCCGCCCGCCCTCCTTCGTCATCCGTTCCAGCATGGGGTAGTTCCCCGTCGCGATGAGCGACTGGATGTAGGACAGGTGCTGCGCCAGCCGCTGCGCCAGCGTGAGCCCCGACCGCCGGAGCGCCTCGCCTTCGGCCAGTTCGCTCTGTATGTAGCCGTTCACGTACGCGAAGACCGCGCCCACGAGGGTCAGCATCTCGTCGACGCTCAGGCCGAGGCCGTCGAGCATGCCGAGGGCGGTCTCCGTGAGGCGCGCGCTGTTCGGGCCGACCTGCGGACGCCCGGCCGCCAGCGGCGCGAGCCACGGGTGGCGGAGCATGGTGCGCCGGGCCTGCCAGGCGAGCAGGCGCAGCCCCTCGGCCCAGTCGTCCGGCGGATCCTGATCCTCCGGCAGGTACTCCCGCACCACGGTGTCGAGCATGAGGTCGAGCACCTCGTCCTTGCCCGTCACGTAGCGGTACAGGGACATCGTGCCCGCCCCGAGATCGGCGGCCAGCCGCCGCATGGAGATGGCCTCCAGTCCCTCGGCGTCGGCGATCCTGATCGCGGCCTCCGCGAGAGCGGCACGGCTGAAGCTCGGCCGCGGCCCCCGCGCCGGGCGCTCGGGTCGCATCCACAGGTTCTCGTGGCCCGTCATGTTTCATCGCCCCAGGTCGTCGCGCTATTGCGTACACCGTACCGGGTGGGTAGGCTCGCACCACAAAAGTGAGTACGTCGTACTCAGTTTTCGGCCGCCCGTCGAGGGGACTCCCCATGCCCGCAATCCTCGCCATGGACGACTTCACGGCTCCCGGCGTCGAGCTGTTCGACTTTCCGCCGCTCTGGCCCGGCGCGCCGTACTGGCTGACCAAGCCCGTGGTGCTGGCCGTGGTCGGCGTGGTTCTGCTGTGCGCGCTCGCCTGGGGCGCCTTCGCGCGGCCGTCGCTCGTCCCCCGCGGCCTGCAGCACTTCGGCGAGTACGGCTACCTGTTCGTGCGCGACCAGGTGGCCCGGCCTTTCCTCGGTGCGGACGCCGAGCGCTGGATGCCGTTCCTGCTCAGCCTCTTCTCGGTGATCCTGCTGTGGAACCTGTTGGGCGTGATCCCGGGAGTGCAGTTCCCGGTGAACTCCCACATCGCGTTTCCGGTGGTGTTCGCCCTGGTCGTGTACGTGATCAAGCTCTACCTCGGCTTCCGGCACCACGGGGTGGGCGGATATCTCAAGAGCCTGATGTTCCCGCCCGGCCTGCCGAAGCCGGTCGCGCTGGTCCTGTACGCGCCGCTCGAACTGCTCTACACGTTCGTCACCTCGCCGTTCACGCACGCCATACGGCTGTTCGCGAACATGTTCGCGGGGCACCTGCTGCTGGCGTTCTTCAGCGCGGTGGGATTCTGGTTCCTCGTCGAGCACCCCACGGTGCCCGGGGTCCCGGTGGGTCTGCTCAGCGTGGCCATGGCCGTCGTGATGACCGCCCTGGAGATATTCATCCAGTTCCTGCAGGCGCTGCTGTTCACCATGCTGGCGGCCATGTACATCGGCAACGCCCTGCATCCGGACCACTGAGCCGGGGATTCGTACTCACCGGTAACTGAGTAGGGACGCTCATGTCCCGGCAGGCGTACGCACGGATCATGACATCCATGACGAAACCGGTGAGACCCTCAACAACGACGGCCTTCTATGCCCAGGCCGTCATCTCATTCGCGATCTCCCTCGCGGGCCTGGCGGCCGGCATCCTCTACCTTCCGGTCACGTCCTGGGTGCGCTCCTTCCTCGCCCTCGGGCTGATGTACGTGGTGACCTCCACGTTCACGCTGGCCAAATGCGTACGGGACCGGCAGGAGGAGTCGACCGTCGTCAGCCGGGTGGACCAGGCCCGGCTCGACAAACTCCTGGCCGAGCACGACCCCTTCCGGACCGACTGACAGGACCGATCGACCAGGCGGCGGCACAGGCTGGACCTTCATGGCCTCGGCGAGGCGAGCGGGTGGAGCACACGGGGAACCGTCCGCGACCTTAGCAGTCCCGTAGCACTTCATCCCTCTATGTGACGAAGTGTTATCAGTTGCTAAGTGACTTCTTGACACAGATGGCACCACTATCGCCTAATTCCATCGAAAGTGTCAGCGATGCCATAGAAAGCATCATCTGTCCCGATCCGCTGCCTTCACACCGGACTGAGCGCCCCGCGTCTCCGCCCGGCAGACGCCACGTCGTCCCGGCCGGCTCGTCGCCGCGCCCACGGAGGCGCAGCCACCTCGGCGCGAACGGGACGTCATCACCGATAGGGGAACCATGACCGAGGTAGGCAGGGGCACGAGGCGGAGCCTGTTCTCCCGGCGCGCCTTCACCACGGCCGCGACCGCTGCCGCGTTCGCCCCGCTGGTCATGTCCGGCCAGGCGAGCGCGGCGCCGGTGGACAGGACCGCGACCGCACCCACCGGCGCCGGAAACCCGCGCCGCATCACCCTCTACGCGGAGAACCTGCCGAACGGCGAGATGGGCTACGGCCTGGAGCCGGGCAAGGCGACGATCCCCGGACCGCTCATCGAGATGGTCGAGGGCGAGACCCTCGAGGTCGAACTGGTCAACAACGCCGACGTGACCGTGAGCCTCCACGTCCACGGCGTGGACTACGAGGTGACCAGCGACGGCACGCGTATGAACGACAGCGTGGTGGAGCCGGGAGGCCGGCGCATCTACGTCTGGCGCACCCACGCGCAGGGCCGCCGCCCCGGCGGGACCATCGAGCCCGGCAGCGCGGGCTACTGGCACTACCACGACCACGTGGTGGGCTCCGACCACGGCACGGGAGGCATCAAGAAGGGCCTCTACGGGCCGCTGGTGGTCCGGCGGAAGGGCGACGTGCTGCCGGACAAGACGTTCACCGTCGTCTTCAACGACGTGCTGATCAACAACCGCAAGGGGGAAGGGCCGCACTTCCTCGCCAAGATCGGCGAGCGGGTGGAGTTCATCGTGATCACCCACGGGAGCGCCTTCCACACCTTCCACATCCACGGGCACCGGTGGGCCGACAACCGCACCGGCCTGCTGGAAGGCCCTCAGGACGTGAGCCGGATCATCGACACCAAGACCACCGGCCCGGCCGAGTCGTTCGGCTTCCAGGTGATCGCCGGGGAGCGCGTCGGCCCGGGGGCGTGGATGTACCACTGCCATGTCCAGAGCCACTCCGACATGGGGATGGCCGGGGTGTTCATGGTGGCCGACGAGAACGGCGACGTTCCCGGCCACGACATGGGCGGGATGACCCCCGGTCCCGGCATGGGCACCATGCCGCACTGATCCCGTCCCGCCCTCGTGGGCGCCGGGCGGGCCCGTTCGCGACGCGGGCTCGCCCGGTGTCTGTGGGGGCGGGACGCCCGTGCCGCCGGGCGGCAAGGTCAGTAGCCTGCGGCCATGAACAGCGACATGGACGAGCGTGGGCGATCGGCTCTCGCCGCCGCCGCACCTGAGGCGGTTCTCGACTACTACCTGATCACGGCCGGGACGGACGCGGAGGGAGTCGTCGTCGAGGAGTTCGCCCTGGCCGGCGACTTCAGGACCATCGGCCTGGACACCGCCGGGTGGACCGCGGCCGACGGCGTGTGGTGGAGTTCGGCGGCCTTCGGGCGCGCGATGCGCGAGGATCCCGGCCTGCGCGCCCGCGCGCGGGCGGTGAGCCGCACCGAGGCCGAGGCGGCGTACCACGCTCTCGGCGGGGGCGAGCTGCCCGGCGAGGCGTGGCTGCGGGCGATGTTCCACGACCGCCTGCCTCTGCCGGACTCGCCTCCCCTGCGCCTCAGTCCGCCGCAGGCGCCGGAGGGGTTCCACGACACCCGGGTCTACCGCCTGCTGTTCGCCGGCGAGCCCAGCCTTCCCCGCCTCGCGGAGGTGGTGACGCTCGCGGCGGAGGCCGGCGACCCGCGGACCCGGGTCGTCGGCACGGGTGCGCTGCGCACCGCCTCGGACGTCTTCACCTGGGACGTACGCCGGATCGGGCCCGGCGCCGCCTGCTCCGTCGACCTCACCGCCCATCTGGGAACCGCGTCCGGCGAGGCCCTCGGGCCGCTGTTGCGGCGGTTGACGACGGTCATGCGTCACGCGGGCCCCGTCCCCGTGACCGTCGAGCGCTTCTCCTGACCGCGCAGGCCGTACGGCACCTCGGCAGGCACTTCGGCCGGCACCGCGGCCGACACCGCGGCCGGATCGTCGCCCGACTCCGTTCCACGATCGGCCGGCGACTGTCTGTAACGTCAGGGCACGTCGCCACGACATCCGGATGAGCGTCCACGTCGGGTGCCTCCCGACTCGGCCACGGGGACGGACACATGGAACTTCGCCATTTCCGGTATTTCGTGGCAGTCGCCGAATACGGCGGCTTCACCCGGGCCGCGGTCCGCCTGCACGTGTCGCAGCCGACGCTCAGCCAGCAGATCCGGGACCTGGAACGTCACGTGGGCACCCCACTGCTGGTCCGGGGCCCGTCCGGGACCCGGCTCACCCCGGCCGGGGCCGTCTTCTACGAGCGGATCCGCGGCGTGCTGCACGCCGTGGACGAGGCGGCCTCCACCGCCCGATACGTGGGCGGCCTGCGGGAGGGCACGCTGCGGGTGGGCGTGGCGCTGCCCATGCCGCGTGGGATCCACCTCACCGTGCTCACCGCGTTCGCCGACGCCTATCCGGAGGTGGAGGTGAGCCCCCGGCAGCTCAGCCTGGTCGACTTCGACCGGCCGCTGATCGACAGCGAGATCGACGTGGCGCTGATGTTCATGCCGGTGGACCCGGAACACCTCGCCTGGGAGCCGGTGCTCACCGAACCGCGGGGGCTCGCCGTGTCCACTGGGCACGATCTGTGGGACGTGGACGCCGTCCACTTCACGGACGTGCTCGGCCAGTCCTTCGCCCTGGTGCACGCCGACGTCCCGACCCGGATGGTGCGCTGGTGGACGATGGACGAGCAGCGCAACGACGAGCCGCCCCGGCACCGCGGCGCGCCCGGCGCCACCCCCGAGGAACTGCTGCTCAGCGTGCGCCTGAACCGGGTGGTGTGCCCGGGCCCGTACAACTTCAGGGACACCGCGCTGCCGACCGGCCTGCGGATGATCGAGCTCACCGGCCTGCCGCCGGCGATGGTCGTCGCGGCCCGCCGGCGCGAGGACCGGGGCGGACTCGCCGAGGCGTTCTGCTCGCTCGCGGCCCGGACCGTCCGCGGGCTGGCCCGCTCCGCCCCGGGTGTGGTGCCCGCCTCCTGCGAACTGGGCGACCTGCGGGCATAGCCGTCGCCTATGCCCCATAGGCAGGCCGTCTTCGACCTCGCCGCCACCCCGGCCGATCCTGACTCATGAGCCGGGGTTCGAAAGGCCCGTCGATCAGACTCGTCCGGGGAGTGCAATGGATGCGCTTGCGCTGGCCGCCGCCACCGCATTGGTAAGTGTGCTGGCGACCGAGGGATGGCAGGACGGCCGCAGGGCCGTCGTCGCGCTGTGGCGGCGCGCCCGTCCGGAGCAGGCGCCGGCGGTCGAGGCCGATCTCGCGGAGGCCCGTACGGAACTGCTGGCCGCCCGGGAAGCGGGCGACGAGCAGGCCGAACAGGCCCTGGTGGTGGAGTGGCGGCAACGCCTGCACCGGCTGGCGGCCGCCGACCCCGAGGCCGCCCGGGAGCTGCGCCGGATCGTCGACGACGAGCTCACCCCGCTGCTGCCCCCGGACGGACGGCGGATCACCGTCACCCAGAACGCCACGGTCACCGGGTTCGGCCGTGTCAACCAGGCGGGCCGCGACATCCGGATCGGCCGGGAGTGAGCCAGGAGACCGACACCGGCCCTGACGAGGTGCGGCAGGAGGCGCGTGTCTTCGGTCTGGGCTGGATCCTCCAGGCCGGCCGCGACCTGATCATCCATCTGGCCGTCGACTTCAAGCCCCTGGTCCTCGCCGTCGCCGCGGCCGCTCTCATCGGCGGCGGGGGCTGGGCGACGGTGAACTGGCTGATCCCCGCTCTGTCCCCCGCGTACAAGACCCAGTTCCTCATCGACACCAGCGCGGACGCCACCGACATCGCCGGGGCGCTGCGGGCCGCCGTGGGCAACTCCGCAGACGACGACGCGCTGGGCCTGCGCGGCTTCGGCGGCGAGTGCGGCCGGGACGGCAACACCACCCGGCTGGTGGACTTCGGCACCGGCAACGGGAGCCAGATCACCGACGCGGCGGGCCGGGTGTCCCCGGGCGGCAGGCCGACGATGGTGAAGGGCATCGTCGAGGCGGCCGGCGACTTCTCCGGGTTCTGGCCGCTGCGCGCCACCCGGGTCAACCGGGTCATCGTCGTCACACGTCACGGCGCGGACGCCTGCGACGCCGAGTACGCCGAGGACGAGATCCGGCAGCGCATCGCCTCGGCCGGCCTGAAGATCCAGTTCCGGCTGGTCGGGCATCAGGTGCCGGAGGACCAGCGGGGCCGGCTCAGCCGGATCGCCTCGGCCGCCGGCGCGCCGGAGCCCGTCTTCACCGAGACCCCGGAGCAACTGCGGGCGGCACTGGACTGGCTCACCAACACCGAACCGGTGCGGGCGAACGCCTACGAGGTGATCCGCGTCCTCGACCCCACCGCGAAACGGGTCGACGCCGCGGTGAAGGCGATCGGCGCAGGCCGGCTCGACGTGGCCGAGCGCGAGCTCGACCGGGCCGGGACGGGCGACGCCGACGCCGACGCGCAACTCAAGGTGCTCGCCGACCGGGCGAGAACCCCGGCCACCCGGGATATCCACCGCAGGGCCATCGGCCTGCGTGACCTGCAGAAGGAGCTCGTCCCCGCCGCCAGGGACCTGCTCGACGCGGCCCGGTCGAGGACCGCCGCGGCCACGCGCTACAACGCCATCGCCGACCGCTACAACGACGAGGTGGACGCCATGAACAGGGCACTCGCCGCGCTCCGGCTCACCCTGCCGAAGGCCCCGCGGTGACCGGGCCGCGCAGGAGGGGCCGGCGCGTGGTGGCGTCGCTGCTCGCCGTCGCCCTTGTGGTCGCGGGCGCGGGCGCCTACGTCTGGATCGCGCTGGTTCCCGACTACCGCACAACGTTCCTGGTGGACGCCTCAGCGGGCCCGGCCGGCCGGTTCGGCGCGATCGCCGCCGCCGTGGGCTCCGCGGCCCGCAACTCCGGAGACGGCGACGCGCTCTCGGTGCGCCGGTTCGGCGGCACCTGCGGCGCCACCGGCACCACCGCCGAGGTCGTGCCCGCCGGCCGGGGCCAGGGCGAGCGGATCGCCGCCGCGGCGCGCGCCCTCACCCCGTCCGGCGCGGCGACTCTGGGGGACGGCGTCCTCGCGGCGATCGGCGACTTCTCCGGGCTGTATCCCTTCCGCGGCAAGAAGGTCAACCGGATCGTCGTGGTGACCGGCCACGGCGAGGACGCCTGCGCCCAGGACCAGGCCGCGCTGCGGAAAACCATCCGGGACAGGATCGCCGCCGCCGGGCTGACCCTGGAGTTCCGGTTCGTCGGCTACAAGGTGCCGAAGGGCCGACAGGACGGCCTGCGGCAACTCGCCGCCACCGCGGGGGCGCCCGAACCCCGGTTCGCCACGTCGGCCGAGGACCTCACCGCGGTGCTGCACAAGCTGACCGTCCCCGGCCCCGACGGTGCCAGCCACGTGACGGTCCCGGGTGACACTCCGGCCCCCGAACCGAGCGAGGAGAAGAAGCAGTACGACTTCTTCGTCCTGATGCTCACCGGGTGGGGTGTGAAGGTGTCCGGCGCTCCGGTGAGCTGCGCCGCGAAGACCAAAGAGATCTCCACGGACAAACAGCGGTGCCGGTTCAAGCTGGCCGAGGGGCAGCGGATCCGGCTCACCGCAACGATTCAGGGCCCGGACCCCGACCCGCTGCGGGCCGAGAACAATCCCTACTATCGGCCGATGAAGACCCCTTACTGGTATGGCTGCGACGAGGGGCCGAGATCGCGCACCTGCACCGTGACCATGGACGCCGAGCGCGTGTCGAAGCCGGTCGACACCTCCGCGGAGACCCCCACCACGTCCCGGCTGGCCTGCGTGGCCACCGAGGACCTGGCGGCGCCCGGGGGCGGTATGGTCACCTGCGCGGCACTCACCGGCGCGCCGCCGCCCCCGAGGCCGAGGATCACCTATGCCGACGGCTCGGTGGACGCTCCGCCGGGCTGAGGCCCCAGAGCCGGACGGCTCGTGCTCACCGGGTACGGGCCACGTCTTCTTCCCTCCGGGGTGCGGATGCTCGGCGAGAACCGCCGGTCAGGCCAGGGGCAGCCGGACGACGAAGGCCGCGCCGCCGGCCGGCGACCGCTCGACGTGCACCTGGCCCCCGTGGCCGTACGCGATGTTCCGCACGATCGCCAGGCCGAGGCCGGTTCCGCCGCGATCGCGGGAGCGGGCGGCGTCGAGACGGGTGAAGCGGTCGAAGATCCGCTCACGGTCCTCCTCCCCGATCCCGTCTCCGTCGTCGGCGACGACGAGCTCCGCGGTGCCGGCCACACGCTGGACCTGGACGAGCACGCGGGTCTTGGCGTGTCTCTGCGCGTTGTCGAGCAGTTCGGAGAGCATCCGCCGCAGCCGGGCTTCCAGGCCGCGGACCATGACCCCGGGGTCGGCCCGCACCTTGACGTCGAGCCTGTCGGTACGCTGGGCCAGCTCGCTCTGCACGAGCTGTCCGAGGTCCAGCAGGGCCGGCTCAGCCGGCTGCGCGGCCGCCTGGAGCCGGGCCAGCAGGTACAGATCGTCGACCAGCGCCTGCAGCCGCTCCACATCGTTGAGCGCCCGTTCGAGCAGGTCGTCCACATCGATGTCGGCGGGATGCAGCCGGGCCTCCTCCAGCTGTGCCCGCAGCCCCGCGATCGGCGTGCGCAGCTCGTGTGACACGTCGGCCTCGAATCGCCGCTGCCAGTCGATGGCCCGATACAGCTTGCCGCACATGCTGTCGATGCCGTGCTTCACGCTGCGCTCCAGCTCATCGAGATCGCCGAGGCAGTCACGTAGGTGGTGGAGGGATGTCACGTCTGCGAAGTTCCCTGCCCCACCCGCGACGATTCCCAGCAGAATTTAAAATCGCACGCCGGACGCTCGTCGTACGAGGGCCGTGGGCTCTCGCCGGCGAGGTGAAGCCGGTGGACGGGCCGAGCCTCCACCGCGGCCCCGCTGCCCGAACGGTCACTGCTCGCGCATGCCCCAGGCAGAGCCGTACTCGGTGAGCAGGTCGAGGAAGGGCCGGGGCGGCAGGGCCTCCGGCCCCAGGACGCCGGCGCCGGACCAGACGCCGGTGGCCATCAGTTCGAGGGCCACGACCGGGTTGACGGCGGTCTGCCATACCACCGCCTGCGAGCCGTACTCGCGCATGGACCACTCGTTGTCGACCACGTGATACAGGTAGACCTCGCGCGGACCGCCGTTCCCGGTGCCCTTGACCCAAGTGCCCGCGCACGTCTTGCCGCGCATGCGATCCCCGAGGGTCGCCGGGTCGGGCAGGCACGCCGCGACCACGTCACGCGGGGAGACCTTGACGGTGGTGCCACCCTCGGCGACGACCTGGACCGGTTCGGTGCGGTCAAGACCCAGCAGGTGCAGGGTCCGCAGCGTGTCGATGAACTCCGCGCCCAGCCCGTACTTGAAGGTCACCCGCTCGGCGTCGACCCAGCGCGGCACGAGCAGGACCTCCTCGTGCTCCACGTTGACGCACTCGACCCGGCCGATGCCCTCGGGGAAGTCGAACACCTCCGGCTCGCTGAAGGGAGGTGTGGTGAACCAGCCCCGGCCCGCCTCGTACACGACCGGGGGGTTGAGACACTCCTCGATCGTGGTCCAGATGCTGAAGGACGGCGCGAAGTCGTACCCGTCGACCGTGAGGTTGGCGCCGTCGCGGATGCCGATCTCCTCGATGTGGTCGAAGAGCTCGTCGGCGGCGTACCGGGCGAAGACGTCCGACAGCCCCGGCTCCACACCCATGCCGACCAGTGCGAGCCTGCCCGCCTTCTCCCACTCGGCGGCCATCTCGAACTGGGCGTCCCCCAGTTTGACCCCGCACACCTCGTGCGGGCGCTCCGGATCGGGCCGCGACAGGGACATCGCCATGTCCAGGTAGTGCGCTCCGGCCGACAGCGCGGCCCGGAACAGCGGCATCACGAACCGCGGGTCGGTGGCGTTGAGCAGGACGTCGCAGCGGTGCTCGGCCAGCAGCGCCGCCACCGCGGCCTCGTCGCTCGCGTCCACCCGTCGGGCGCTGAAGCGCGCGCCCTCCTCCCCGAGTGCGGCGACCGCCGCCTCCGCACGGGACAGGTCGTAGTCGGTTACGACCATGTGGTCGAAGAAGGACCGGCGGGCCGCGATCCGGGTGATCGCCGTACCCACCCCACCGGCGCCGACGAGCAGAACACGCATGACAAAACTCTCCCTTTCCAGGACAAAACGCCTTGGCATGCCCGATCCAACGGCACCGTCACTGATAACGTCAATGGTGTTGGCATAAGCCGTGAGGCGGAGAGGAGGAAGGCGTGCCCAAGCCCGTGGTCCCGGAACCGGCGCGCAGACGGCGCCGCCCCACGAAGAACGGGGTGGTCCTCTCGGAGGACCTGATCGTGCGGACCGCCCTGCGCATGCTGCGCGAACACGGCTCCGCCGGATTGACCGTACGGCGGCTCGGCATCGCCCTGGGCGCCGACCCCAGCACGCTCTACCGCTACTTCGCCGGAATCGACGACCTCACCCTGGCCATCGGCGACATGCTCATCGGGCGTGCCATGGCCGGCTGGCGCGGCACCGGCGACTGGCGCGCCGACCTACGCGAACTGGGCCTGCTCATCCACGCCGCCTACCTCGAACATCCCCAGGCCGCGGTGCTGACCGCCAGCCGGATCAGCGGCAAGTCCCACGAGATCGCGGCCGACGAGGCGATCCTCGGGCTACTGCGGGGCGCCGGGTTCCCCGACCGTGAGGCGGTCCGCGTCTACCACACCTTCATCGACATGACGCTGGCCTTCGCCGCGCTGGACGCGGCCTCCCTCGCACTGCCGGAACAGGCACGCAGGGCGGACGAGGAGATCTGGCAGGCGACCTACGCCCGCCTGCCCGCGGCCACCCACCCCAACATCGCGGCGGTCGCACCTCTGCTGATCGCCGACATGAACGACAGCGCCTACCCCGCCGCTCTGGACATGCTGCTCGACAGCGCCCTGTCACGCCTCGACGCCGGCTCCGGACACTCCTGACCGCCGACCACAGACATCCGGTCGTGGGCTTCTCGTGCCGATGCCGGACAGCCGGGCTGTTCGCGCTATCGCGGGGGCAGAACGCAGAACTCGTTACCGTCGGGGTCGGCCATGACCACCCAGCCGGCCTCGCCCTGACCGATGTCGACGCGCTTCGCGCCCAGGGAGACGAGGCGGTCGACCTCCGCTTGCTGATCACCGCCGGCGGGTGGAGCGATGTCGAAATGCAGCCGGTTCTTCCCGGGCTTCGGCATCAGCGGCGGACCACCCCAGGTGATCTTCGGACCGCCGTGCGGCGAGCGGATCGCGGTCTCCTGGTCCTGGTCCCAGACCAGCGGCCAGCCCAGCGCCTCGCTCCAGAAATACCCGACCTCCTGCGAACCGTCGCAGGAGACCGCCCCGATGAATCCGCAGTCGGCGAGGAACTTGTTGTCCGGCCCGATGACGCAGAACTCGTTGCCTTCGGGGTCCGCGAGCACGACGTGATCGTCCTCCGGGCTCTGCCCGACGTCGATGTGCCGGCCGCCGAGTTCGAGCGCCCTCGCCACCGTCCGCTGCTGGTCTTCGAGGGACGTGCTCGTCAGGTCGAAATGGGCGCGGTTCTGGCCCGACTTCGGCTCCGCTGTCGGCAGGAATCGGATCCGGAACCCGGTGTCGTCGTTCGGCAGGAGCGCGATGTCGTCCTCGGCCGTCTCCCAGCCCAGGACACCGGCCCAGAAGCCCGCGAGACCGAGCGGGTCGTGCGCGTCGAAGCAGAGCGCGACGGGGTGACAGGTCATGCCGCTTCGCACCTCCGATCTGAACGGCAGGGCACGCCCTCCGCGCCCGCAGAGAGGATCAACGCTAGGCGCTCCTGCCCTCGCCGCGCGAAGCATTTTCAGCCGGGCGTTTCTCGCCCCGTACGCGTTCCCGGTCCCCGTTCACGGCTGGACGTCGCTCACCCGGCCGACGTAGCGTGCCGGGTCACCAGGAGTGCCGGGCGAGCGGTCCGCCGTCTGCCGGTGGCGCGGGGAGGCCGGTCGCTGCTCCGGATGCCCGGGCCGCCACCGGTCAGGATGTGAGCCGGGGTAGGGAGGCCGGCGATCGGAGCGGGGCGCCGAGGACGCGGGCACGCAGTCGTACTGCGGGCACGGCGTGGTGAAGCACTGCTTGGGCGAGGGCACACAGACGCGGCCCGGGCCGCAGTCGACCGCCGCACACGGCGATCCGGGACTACACGCATCGGACTCCTGCCCGGCCGGCGTGACGGCGATGACCGCCCGCGCCGAGAGAACTCCCGGCCCCTCGTCCGCCCAGGCCATGGCGGTCGGCGACGCGGCTACGGCCACGCCCACTATCAGGATCAGTTTTCGGAACATGCCTTCCCCCGGCTGTGTGATCGCTTCTACCCCTCGCGATGCTCGCACCGGCCGTTCCCGCTGACGGCAAAACGCCTCTCAGCAAGTCGCATGGCTTGCCGAAGTCCAGACGACCGGCGCTGCCGCACTGGGAGCACCCGGGGCGCGCGTGCCGCTGTACGGCGGTGAGGTCAAGTCGACCGGGATCAAGCTACCTGAGAGAACGCCTGCGTCCGTTGTCTCGCTTGCGGCGTTTCGCAGTAACGTGGCCCCGCAGTGCCCCGGACCGCTACAGACGATCGGCGGGTGGCTCAAGTCTCAGATAGCGGCCCCAGATCCGGGCTTTGCGATAAGGGCCACACCCATCGCTATCTGCCTGCGGCTCATCGAACATGACCCAGTATTCCAATTCACCTGGGTGAGCGTGCGCATGCTGAACCGGCTCGGGCGCGCCCATGTCGTCGATTGTTCCCAGGAACTCCTCCTGCCACGGCCCGCCCCTGACCGAGTCGCGTAGGACCATGACCCGGCTTCCAGGGGGCAACGCACCGGCCGGCCATGATTGGCTCAGGGGACGGCCGAGAATTCGCTCGACGGCTTCTCGGTCTCGAGTCTTGACCGCGTCAGAGTTGGGATCGAAGGGCACGTGGCTCATCTTGCCGGACGTGACGCGATCACACGGCGTAGATCTGATCGGTCCTGCCGGCTGACCTGCGTGGTGGCTCCGCTCGCGCGTTCAGCAGGCCTTTCAGTGCTGCAGTTCTCATTGTTTCGCGTTGCTTTTGGTGACGCTGCTGTTCCGGCTGCTATATCGCTCTCTCCGGTACCGGCAAGCCGGCAAGGGCGAAAGCGCCCCTTCACCAGCTGATCCCACTTGCCCTAACATCACTCGAATGAGCGCCCGCCAAATCTTCTTGACCCTTGGCACATTCACTCTCCTTTTGGGCATGCTCGCGTCCCTCGAGGTTCACCGAGACATCGGCATCCCTGTCACGCTGGCTGTATCGGGAGCCGGCTGGATGCTCGCCGCCGTCGCCATGGCGATCACGGAACGCCGTGATCGACAACCGCAACCCTCTACGGATGCGCTCCTGCTCCGGGATGACGACGACCACGAGGAGTGAAGGCCGCCACCATGGCCGGGCGAGGGTATGCCCCCGCGCTCGGTGTGCCCCGAGGAGGAGTGATCGGAGAGGCACCCCAGCTCAGAGGCGTGATAGGTGGACGAGTCGGCCTGTAGGCCGGGTTCTGATTCTGCATCCTCGCTACCTGCACCGACTGGCTCTGAACTAGCAGCGACCTGCGAAAACGCTTCCGTTCGTTGTCATCGCTTGCCAGCGCTTTCCGGTGCCATGTGCCCCCAAAGTGCCTTGGCCGGCCTGCGGTAGATTGGCTGGCGTGCCGGGCCTATATCGTAGTCATGATGACTATGCCGATCTTCGCGCGTTCGAGAATCGTCTGCGGTCCCTGCTGGAAGGGTTGAAGGACCGGCTGACAGCGCAAAGCCTGGGGGACGCGCAGGAGTTCCTTGCGGCCGGTGAATATGGGTTGGCGTTGGAGACAGCGGCTGACTGGCTCTCTGAGGAGGGGTTTCCTCTTTCCGGTCCCGAGAAAGCTGAGTTCGCTGCGCTTGCAGCCGACATGTCACCTGAAACGATGGCTCGTATCACGCGAGCTCTTGGCTCCTGACCGCTTCCTTATCAGGTAACGATGGCAGGCGCCCGAACTCGTCAGATGCGCTCTCTAGCTGCGGTGGCTGTCCACCGTTGTCCGCCAGTGTCCAAGGCCGTTCGTCGGCGTTGTCACGCACTTGGTCACGCAGTGAGCCTTGCTAGGCTGCTGGCTCACCGCGCGGCGCGCACTCGTCGTAGATCTGATTTGTGAGCTTGGGTGATCAGCGGTGTTATCTCGGTCTCGTACGCGCGAGAGCGATCGTCTTTAGACCGACGAAATGGAGGAAAGCACGAAGAGCCTGTAGCCAGCCAACAGAATAAGGATCGAGTAGCCTACTACGGCTACCTTGTGCCTTCGCAGGATCAGCAGAGGACCGACGGCTGAGAGTAATCCGATCACGCACAAGAGCTGAAGAGCGGCGACAGCGTCCTGATCGACCTGATCGTAGTCGTACACATCGAAAAGGTAGCTCAGTCCCGTCATAAACAACGCGACGATCGATAAGAAGGCCGAGGTCAGAGCGACAACGGCCGGATGACTGCACCCAGATCTGTCCCCGCTGACCCCGGCCGGAATCTGGTGCTGCTCATCATGCATCGCAGATGCTTCTCCTGCACTTCCTGCTCTTCGACACGCTGTTCCTGCAGTGCACGCAGGCAGACCTCGTCCTGATCTCTCGTGTGCCATCGTCCCACCGCGAAGCGGCAGCGGGTCGGGGACGGAGGGTCAAGCCCTGCCTTGGCGTCGGTGCGCGAGGTGCCCATGCCGGTGTTCCTCGCCGAAGCGCTGGAGAAGCACATCGCCGACCACTCCCCCGCCGATCTCCTCTTCTCGACCTCGCGCGACAACCTATGCGGCGGGACTACTTCAACGCTCGCATCTGGAAGCCAGCGATCAAGGCTGCTGGTCTGCTGCCGGACACGACCTTTCACGACCTGCGGCACACCTTCGCGAGCACGGCCCTGGCCGAGGGCGTTCCGATCTTCGAGGTGTCCCGATGGCTCGGCCACGAGTCGATCACCACGACGGTCGATCTCTACGGGCATCTCGTGCCGGAAGCCTCCGAGCGGGCTCGTACGGCGCTAGATTCGGCGTTCCGTTCCGCGCTCGCTGTGCCCCCGATGTGCCCCGAGCAGGAGTGATCCGGAAGTCGGCCCAGCTCAGAGGGGCGGAAGGTGGACGAGTCGGCCTGTAGGCCGGGTTCTGTGGCCAGCCACGAGGGCTGACCGGCGGCCATCCATCTAGGACCGCCGTTGCCGGCGGCCTCAAGCGGTCCACCCGCGCGGCTCGGGCGGGCAGCCCTCGAACGTCGCGCGCGGGACGTTCCGGAGAACGTCCCTTCTTGACCTTGCTCCGGGTGGGGTTTACCGAGCCGCCCACGTCACCGTGGGCGCTGGTGGTCTCTTACACCACCGTTTCACCCTTACCCCCGCGAAGGGGCGGTCTGTTTTCTGTGGCACTGTCCCGCGGGTCGCCCCGGGTCGGCGTTACCGACCACCCTGCCCTGTGGAGCCCGGACCTTCCTCGGCAGGACCGAAGTCCTGACGCGGCCGCCCGGCCGGCTCGTCCACCGTGAGGGTAAGCCTAGCGGCTCCCGATTCATTCCCCGGCCCGGCCGGCGGTCATGTGAAGACTCTCTGAGTTCGCCCGCGAAACGGAGACGTGAGGCGGCACCGGCGCAGGTCGCGGGCGGGCCGCTCACAGAACTCGCACAGAACCTCTCAGCGGCCACGCAGACCGGTGGGCGAGTCTGCGTCCCATGATTGAGTTGCGGCAGCTGACCAAGATGTACGGCGAGGTCGCCGTCGTGGACGGCCTCAGCTTCGACGTACGGCCGGGCGTCGTCACCGGCTTCCTCGGACCGAACGGCGCGGGCAAGACGAGCACCATGCGGATGATCCTCGGGCTCGACAGACCGGCGAGCGGGAGCGCGACGATCGGGGGGCGGCGCTATGCCGACCTGCGCGTACCCCTGCGGGAGGTGGGGGCACTGCTCGACGCGCACGCCGTGCACCCGCGCAGGACCGCGATCGACCACCTGCTCTCCCTGGCGTACGGCAACGGCATCGGACGGCGCCGGGTCGAGGAGGTGCTCGGGCTCGTCGGCCTGGCCGACGTGGCGGGCCGCCGCCCCGGCGGGTTCTCCCTGGGCATGAAGCAGCGGCTCGGCATCGCGGTGGCGCTGCTCGGCGACCCGCCGGTGGTGCTGCTCGACGAACCCGTCAACGGGCTGGACCCCGAGGGCATCCGATGGATCCGCACGCTGACGCGGAGCCTGGCCGCCGAGGGCCGGACCGTCCTGCTGTCCAGCCACCTGATGAGCGAGATGGCCCTCACGGCCGACCACCTCGTGGTCATCGGCCGCGGGCGACTGATCGCCGACACCGGGCTGGAGGCCTTCGTCCGCTCGGCCGCGCGGCAGGCGGTGCTCGTGCGCACTCCCGACGCGCCGCGGCTCGCCACCCTGCTCCAGGAGGCCGGCGCCGTCGTACGGCCCGCCGCCGGGGGCGGCCTGACGGTGACCGGGCTGTCCGGCGCCGAGGTCGGTGGGCTCGCCGCCGCGCACGGAATCGTCCTGCACGAACTCACGCCGTGGCGGGCCTCCCTGGAGGAGGCCTACCTGGAGCTCACCGGCGACAGCGTCGAGTTCGCCGCGAGTCCCGCCGGAGCCGTCTCATGACCGCGTACGGCGTGCTGCGCGCGGAGTGGGTGAAGTTCCGCAGCATCCGGGCCATGCTCGGCTGCCTGGCCGGGGCCATGGTCGCGGCCGGGGCGTACGGCTACCTGTTCGGCATGGCCGCCGCACGCGACTACCTCGCCGCACCGGCCGCGGATCGGGCGGCCTTCGACCCCACGGAGACGGCCTTCCGCGCTCTCGTGCTGGTGGGAGTGCTCGTCAGCGCGGCCGGCGCGCTGACCGTGACCTCCGAGTACGCCGCGGGGACGATGCCGGTCAGCGTCACCGCCGTGCCCAGGCGCGGGCTCCTCCTCGCCGGCAAGGGGGCCGTCGTCGCGCTGGCCACGTTCCTCGTCGGGCCGCCGCTGGCGCTCCTGTCGTTGACGCTCAGCCAGGCGGCGCTCGCGGCGCGGGGTGTGCCGAGCGTGGGGCCCGGTGATCCCGGAGTGCCCTGGGCGCTGCTGGGCGCGGGCCTGTTCACGGGCCTGGTCGGCCTGTACGGCATGGCGCTCGGGTTCCTGCTGCGCAGGTCGGCGGGGGCCGTCTCGCTGGGGACGTTCCTGCTGATCCTTCCCGGCATGGCGGGCCTGTTCCCGGAGGCGGTGGCCAGGTGGATCGTCACCTGGTGGCCGAGCGCGGCGGGCGCGCGGCTCTTCGCGGTCCATCCCGGCACGGAAGGACTCGCGCCGCTCGCGGGCGCCGGCGTGCTCGCCGCCACCGTGCTCGGCCTGCTCTGCGCCGCCGCCGCCGTCTTCCACCGGCGGGACGCCTGAGGCGACAGGCTTTGTACGCCCGGCTTAGCACCGCGTACCTATTCTTCCGCTGGTCGGCGAAGGGAGGCCGGAGGTGGACGGGCGGCACCTGCTGGTGGTCGACGACGAGCCCGTGGTGCGGGAACTGCTGGCGGCCACGCTCCGCTTCGCGGGCTACAAGGTGACCTCGGCCGCGACCGGGTCGCAGGCCCTGGAGACCGCGCGGGGCACGCCGCCCGACCTCGTGCTCCTCGACGTCATGCTGCCCGACATGGACGGCTTCGAGGTCATGCGCCGTCTCCGGACGCTCCCCCGCCCGCTGTCCGGCGCAAGTCCGGGTCAGGTGCCCGTGCTGTTCCTGACCGCGCGCGACACCACACAGGACAAGATCAACGGACTGCGGCTGGGTGGCGACGACTACGTGACCAAGCCCTTCGACCTGGAGGAACTGCTGGCGCGGATCGAGGCCGTGCTCAGGCGGGCCGGAGCCGCCCCCGAGGACCGCACGCTGCGGGTCGCCGACCTCGAACTCGATCCGGAGGGCCATCAGGTGATCCGGGCGGGCATCCCCGTGCGGTTGTCGCCGACCGAGTTCCGCCTGCTGCACTACCTGGTGCTCAACGCCGGGAGGGTGGTGTCCAAGGCGCAGATCCTGGAGCACGTCTGGCGGTACGACTTCGCCGGAGACTCCAGCATCGTGGACACGTACGTGAGCTATGTGCGCCGCAAGATCGACAGGACCGGGCCCAAGCTGATCCACACGATGCACGGCATCGGGTACGTGCTGCGTGGGCCACGCCCGTGACGGCCCGCACGAGGCGTCCGTCGCCGCGCTCGCGTGGCCTGTCGCCATGGCGGAACCCGTCGCCGCGCTTGCGGAACACGTCGCCGCGCTCGGGGAGCCTGTCGCCGCGCTTGCGGAGCCTGTCGCTGCGTGGGCGGCTGCTGCTCACCACCATGGCCCTGCTCACGGCCGGCCTCGCCGTCAGCGGCGTGGTCGCGGTCGCCACCCTGCGGGCCCACCTCATCGAACGCGTGGACCGGCAACTCGCGCCGATGGCGACGGTGCTGTCGCGGATTCCCGCCCGGCTGACCGCCGTGCCGTCCGCCGTACCGTCCGCGCCGCAGAGCGCACAGCTGCCGGGCGCCCTGTCCGGGATGGACCTGATCGACCAGGTGTACGTCGCCTACCTGCGCGCGGACGGCGCCGTCGAGCAGGAGGGCGGTCCCTGGCTGCAGGACCGCCCGCGGGACGGGCTGCCGGCTCGGGGCCCGGAGCTCCCCCGGCTCGACAGTGGCGAAGTCGAGCGGCTGGGCGGGCGGCCGTTCGACGTGACCGGCCCAGAAGGCGGCAAGTGGCGTGTCGTGGCCGTCCTGCGGCCCGCCACCGCGACGACGCCGGCGGCGGCATCCGGCAGCGTCGTCGTGGCGGCGTCGCTCGGCGGGATGCGGTCCACCGTCGGCCGCCTGACGACGGTCTGCGCGGTGACCGCGGCGGCGCTGGTGACGTCGCTCGCCGTCATCGGGTGGTTCGCCGTGGGGCGGGGGTTGCGGCCGCTGCGGCGGATCGAGGAGACCGCCGCGGCCATCGCCGGGGGCGACCTGTCCCGGCGCGTCCCCGTGCTGGCCGCGCCCCGGACCGAGGTCGGCCGGCTGGCGGCCGCCCTGAACGCCATGCTCGGCCAGCTGGAGACGGCCTTCGCCGAGCGGGAGCGGGCGCAGGCCCGGATGCGCCGCTTCGTCGCCGATGTCAGCCACGAGCTGCGCACCCCGCTTTTCGGCATCAAGGGGTTCGCGGAACTGCACCGGATGGGCGGGCTGCCCGACGCCGACCTCACCCTCGACCGTATCGAGAGCGAGGCGGCCCGCCTGGTCCGGCTCGTGGAGGACCTGCTCCTGCTCGCCCGCCTCGACGAAGGCGAGGACGCCCTGCCCATGGATCTCGCGCCCATGGACCTGCGAACGCTCGCCGCCGACGCCCACCACGACCTGCGCGCGCTGGACCCCGGACGGGAGGTGACGCTCACCGGACCGGACGGCGGGCCGCCGGGCGCGGCGCCGGTTCACGGCGACGAGGCGCGGCTGCGTCAGGTGGTCTCCAACCTCGTGGGCAACGCCGTCGCCCACACTCCGCCGGGCACGCCGGTGCGGATCGGCGTCGGCACGGCCGGCGGAGACGGGGTCCTCGTGATCGCCGACGAGGGGCCGGGGATGCCCGCGGAGGAGGCCGCCGGGGTGTTCGACCGCTTCTACCGGGTGGACGGCTCACGCAGCCGCACCGGCGCCGGAGGCGCGGGGCTGGGGCTGGCCATCGTCCGGTCGATCGTCGCCGCGCACGGGGGCCGGGTGGAGCTGCGGACACGGCCCGGCGCCGGAGCGGCCTTCCGCGTCGTGCTGCCCGGCGTCGTCCCGCGCCGTGCCGTCCCGCGCGGTGCCGTCCCGCCCGGTGCCGTCCCGCGCGGTGCCGCGCCGGATCCCGTCACCCGTACGGGCGGGCGCTCTAGCCGCGGCTGACGTCCTTCACGAACACCATGGCGTCGTAGCCGGGCAGGTGGGCCGGGTCCAGCGGGGCGTAGCCGAACCAGGGGGACACGCGGGGGGCGGGCGGCGCGTCACCGAGGGCGGCCGCCAGCCGGCGGACGTCTACGGCGTAGCGCTCCTCCGGGAGTGCGTACAGGAGCCCTTCGAGCGTGTCCGCCGGCGGGGTGTCCACCCCCTGGTGCCGAATCGTGCCGAGGGCCATGGCCAGGAAGGCGTATCCCTCGCCCAGGTGCGCGTCCGCGATCGCGCCGGAGCTCCACCACTCGAAAGGCACGTCGCCCATCCGCATCGTGCTTTTGTCCCGCTGGAGATGGCTGTTGTGGGCGTACACCAGCGCCGGGCCCCGCTCGGCGACGGCGAGGAGGTTCGCGGCGATCATCGAGCTGCGCAGGCCCAGCAGCCGCGGCATGCGGCCCGGTGAACTGTCGGCCATCCAGTAGTGGTAGCGCAGCAGGCCGGTGGCGGCGCGCCCGTACAGGCGCGCCCGGTCCCACTCGTCCGGTGCGGACGTCGCGAGCAGGCGCGGCGTCTCCGCGTCGAGCAGCGCCACGAGATCGTCGGCGAGCAGCCGCAGCTCTCCGGCCTCGGCCGACCGTCCCACGGACCGGGAAGGATCCATCATCGTGGCGGGATCGGCCCAGCGGTCGTCGGCGCCGAGCAGGCGGTCGAGCGTCTCGGCATCGCAGGGGAGCAGGTCCGCGTCCACCCGGGCCGCGAGGTAGCCGTGGAGAGCGGTGAGGGCCTGCCGGGGGCTCGCGGCGTGGCTGATCTCCAGCGGGCCGTCGAGACCGGCGAAGCGGAGCCGCTCGGCCGCGGGCCGGCCCTCGTTGTACGCGCGCATCCAGCGCACGAGCTCGCGGTTGGCCGAGAACGCGCCCCACCCGTGGCTGACGCCGCGCTCCATGACCTCGTCGAGGGTGCCCGTGCCCGAGGTGACGTAGTCGTCCACGACCAGGCCCATCAGGCAGTCGCTCTCGAGCGCGATCGTCCGGTAGCCCTCCTGTTCGACGAGCTGCCGGAACAGCTCGTTGCGCAGGTCCAGCAGCTCGTTGTCGCCGTGGGTGGGCTCGCCCAGGGCGAGCACCCGCGGCCGAACAGGGAGCAGCCTCGTGACGGAGGCGGCGTCGACGGCGTGGACGGTGTCCTTGATGTCGGTTGCCATACCTTCAACGGTATCGTTGAACCTACAGGTGGAGACTTATTCCCGAAGTCGCCAGAGACAGGGGGAGAAACCCTCAAATCACGAGTTCAAGCGGGCCGGCAGGCGCACGGACCGGGTTGGGGTACGGGGACATGCCGGCCTGACGCCGGGGTGCGCGATGCCTCCGGCGGAGATCGCCGGGCTGTCATGGATGCCTGCCGGCGCAGGAAGGCCGGCTGAGGCACGGCATCACGGCACAGCTGAACGGCACGGGTGAAGAGCCGGGCGCGCGTCGTCACGGCACGGCTGGACGACACGGCGGGACGACACGGCGGGACGGCATGGCTGAAGAGCCGGGCGCGCGGCAGCACGCCGCCCCGCCACGGCCGTCACGTCTCCCCGATGAGGGAGACGTCAGGAGAGGTGCGCGGTGTCGTTCAGCGCGCGCACGACGGCGGGCCCGTCGGCGTAGTAGTCGATCACCGACAGGCAGGCCAGGTCGAGATGCATCCGGTAGAGGGACTCGGGCGGCGCGCCCAGCGCGAAGCGGACGAGCATCTTGATCGGGGTCACGTGGGAGACCACGACGACGCTGCGGCCCTCGTGGGCCTTCACGATGCGCTCCCTGGCCTGCTCGACCCGCCGCGCGGTCGCCGCGAAGCTCTCCCCGCCGGGCGGGGCGACGTCCGGGTCGGCCAGCCAGGCCTCCAGCTCCCGGGGCCAGCGCTGCTGGATCTCGGCGAACGTGTGCCCCTCCCACGCGCCGAAGTCGGTCTCCCGGAGATCGTCGTCGACCAGCACCGTGAGACCGGTCCCGGCGGCCACCGCCTCCGCCGTCTGCCGGGCGCGGGTGAGCGGGGAGGTGACGATCACCTCGACCTCGTACGGCTGGCGCGACAGGCGCAGGGCCGCGGCCTCGGCCTGGGCGAGTCCGGTGGCGGTGAGCGACGGGTCGCCGAGCCCGGAGAACCGCTTCTCCACCGACAGCGGCGTCTGCCCGTGCCGGAGCAGGAGCAGGGACGTGGCGACGCGCGTGGCCCGGGGCATCCATCCGTGCCCGCGCCGGTCATGGGAGGTGGCGGTCCCGGCCGCCTCGTCCCCAGCCCTGCGGGCGGTCCCCGCGTCCGCCGCCGCGCGTCCGCCGTCGGTCGGCGCACTCGCCGCCGCACGTCCGTCGGCGGTCCTCACGCCCGTCGCGCCGGACGTCCCCGTACGCCCATCGGCGACGGCCGGAGCCGGGACGCCGGGAGCGGAGGCGCCGGACGCGGGAATGCCGCCGGCCTCGTCGAACAGCGTGGGCGCGTCGGTGTTGGGCGGCTCGGCGCCGGGCTCGACGGCCGGGGCGGCCGCCGGTGCGGAGGTGATCTCGCTCGCCTGCCACGTCTCCCCCCGGGCGGCGGCGTCCATCGCCTCGTTGGCGAGCCGGTCGGCGTGGCTGTTGCGCTCGCGCGGAATCCACGTCCAGGTGACGCGGAAGCGCCGGGCCAGGCCCGCCGCCTCCAGGGCGAGCGGCCGCAGGCCCTCGTGCTTGACCTTCCAGCGGCCGGCCATCTGCTCGATGACCAGCTTGGAATCCATCCGCACCTCGACCCGCCCGCCCTCGGCGCCGAGTGCGAGCAGTGCCCGGAGCCCGGCGATGAGCCCGCGGTATTCGGCCACGTTGTTGGTCGCGGTGCCGATCGACTCGGCGGCCTCGGCGAGCACCCGCCCGGCGTCGTCCTTGACCACCGCGCCGTACCCGGCCGGGCCGGGGTTGCCCCGCGACCCGCCGTCGGCCTCGACGACGTAACCCCCCGTCGCGCCCATCGCCGCCGTCACAGCCCCGACTCGGCCGTACGCACCAGGATCCGGCGGCACTCCTCGCAGCGGACCACCTCGTCGTGCGCGGCGGCCCGGATGCGGTTGAGGTCGGCGATCGACAGGCTCGTGCGGCAGCCGAGGCACCGGCCGCCGTGCAGCATGGCGGCGCCGACGCCGCTCTGCTCGCGCATCTTCTCGTACAGCGCGAGCACGTCGGCCGGGACGTCGGCGGTGATCGCGGACCGGCCACCGGTCAGCTCGCCGAGCTCCTTGTCGATCTCCGCGAAGGCCGCGTCGCGGCGGTCCTCGGCGGCGCGCAGCGTACCGGTCACCTCGTCCCGCTCCGACTTGAGCGTGGCGACCCCGGCGTCGGCCGCCTCCCGGCGTTCCATGATCTCCAGCACGACCTCCTCCAGGTCCGACTGCCTGCGCCGCAGCGAGACGATCTCGGATTGGAGGCTCGCCAGGTCCTTCGGGGAGGAGACCTGCCCGGAGTCGAGGCGCTTGGTGTCCCGGTCCACCCGCACGCGTACGGCGTCGACGTCGGACTCGGCCTTGGCCTGGTCCCGGGCGAGGTCGCCGGCCTCGGTCTCGGCGGCGATGATCTGCGTCGAGACCCGGGCCAGCCTCTTGGACAGCTCGTCGATCTCGGCGAGCTCGGGCAGGCTGCGGCGACGGTGCCGCAACCGGTCGAGACTGGTGTCGAGCTCCGCGAGATCGAGCAGACGCTTCTGTGCTTCCGGTGCGGCCTTCATCCCAAATCCCTCAAGATGCTCGGGGGTCCAAGTCGGTGGTCGTCGCCGTCCAGGCGTCCGTGACGGCGTCCGAGACGCGCGCCTCAACAGTAATGCCCCTGGCCGCCAACGCTGACGTCAGACGCCGGGCGGCGTCCGCGAGCCACGGCCATTCCGTGGCCCAGTGGGAGGCGTCGACGAGCGCGGGCCCGTCCGCCTCCAGGTGCTCGCTGGCCGGGTGGTGCCGCAGGTCGGCCGTCAGGAAGACGTCCACGCCCGCGGCCCGCGCCGTCCCCAGCAGCGAGTCGCCCGCGCCGCCGCAGACGGCGACCGTACACACCGGCCGGTCGAGGTCGCCCGCGACCCGCGGCGGGCCCGCCGTGCGAGGCAGCCCGGAGGCGGCCAGCGCGGCGAACTCCCGCAGCGGCATCGGGGCGGGCAGGTCGCCGACGCGGCCGAGCCCGCGGCGCGGGTCGGCGGCGGAGGGCTGCAGGGGCCGCAGGTCCCCGGTCAGGCCGACGGCTCGCGCGAGCGCGTCGGAGACCCCGGGGTCGGCGACGTCGGCGTTGGTGTGCGCGGCGTAGAGCGCGGCGCCGCCGCGGATGAGCCGGTGCACGACCCGGCCCTTGAAGGTCGTGGCGGCGACGCTCGTGGTGCCGCGCAGGAAGAGCGGGTGGTGGGTGACGACGAGGTCGGCCCCCCAGCCGAGGGCCTCGTCCACCACCACGGCGACCGGGTCGACCGCGAAGAGGATCTTCCGTACGGCCTGCTCCGGGTCGCCGCAGACGAGGCCCACCGCGTCCCAGGACTCGGCCCACGAGGGGTCGTACAACGCCTCCAGGCGTTCGACCACCTCGGCGAGGGTACAGGAGATCGATTCCACCCGCGCACACTACAGCCTGCTGGCGGAACGTTCCGGGAAGAGTAACGTCCCATTTGACGCCCCGCCGCCAGGAAGGATCCCCAGCGTGCCCGTTGATCAGCAGAGCCTGCACGTCAGCTCCGTGGTCGCCGACACCCACAACGACCTGCTCATGGCCGTCTCCGCCCGGCCGCCCGCGGCATGGGCCTCGTTCTTCCGCGAGCGGTGGCTTCCCCAGCTCGTCGAGGGCGGGGTCGACGTGCAGGTGCTGCCCGTGTTCGTGGAGAGCCAGTTCCGCCCGGAGGGCGCGCTGCGCCAGACCCTGCGGATGATCGAGTGCGCCCACGTGCTGGCCGAGGGCAACCCCGACACGGTGGCGCTGTGCCACGACGGGCAGCAGATCGACGAGGCCCTCGCCCTCGGCAGGATCGCCCTGGTGCTGGCCCTGGAGAGCATGCCGGGGATCGACGAGAGCGTCGAGCTGATCCCGGCCCTGCACCGCCTCGGGGTCCGCGTCGCCTCGATCGCCCACTGGGGCCGTACGGCTCTCGCCGACGGCAGCGGCCAGGACGGCACCGGTTCCAGGCTCACCAGTCACGGCGTCGAGGCGCTGCGCGAGATGGAGCGGCTCGGCATGCTCTTCGACATCTCGCACCTGGGCGCCGCGGGCGTCGCGCACGTGCTGGAGATCGCGACCCGGCCCGTCATCGCGACGCACTCCTCCGCGCGCGCCCTGCGCGACCACCACAGGAACCTCACCGACGAGCAGCTCAGGGGCGTCGCCGCGGGCGGTGGCGTCGTCTGCGTGAACTTCCTCGCCGCCTTCCTCACCGAGGACGCCCGCTCGGCCACGGTCGACCATCTCGTGGACCACATCGAGCACATCGCCGGTGTCGCCGGCATCGACCACGTGGGTCTCGGCCCCGACTTCGTGCGCGAGGTGTACGCCGATCTCACCCCGCCGTGCTGCGAGGGCTTCAGCTACTCCGGGATCGACGCGAACGCCGCCATCCCCGGGCTGGAGGGCCCGCGCGGCCTTCCGCTGGTGACCGACGCGCTCCTCAAGCGGGGGTTCGCCGACGAGGAGATCCAGAAGATCCTGGGCGCCAACGTGATGCGCCTGTTCCGCGCCGAGCTGGGCCGCACGGCACGGGAACGGCAGTAACGGTGGACCCGGAGGCCATGCTGGCCGACCTCGAGGAGCTGGTGCTCTGCGAGTCGTACTCCACGAACCACGAGGCGGTGGCGCGCAGCGCCCGCGTCGTGGGGGCGCTGGGCCGCAGGCTGCTCGGCGCCGAGCCGGAGACCCTGGTGATCGACGGGGTCACCCACCTGCGCTGGTCGTTCGGCGCGCCGCGGGTCCTGCTGCTGGGCCACCACGACACCGTCTGGCCCGTCGGCACGCTGCGCGAGCACCCCTGGTCGGTGCGGGACGGGGTGGCGCGGGGGCCCGGCGTGTTCGACATGAAGGCCGGTCTCGTGCAGCTCTTCCACGCGGTCGCCTCGCTGCCGTCCCCCGAGGGCCTGACCGTGCTCGTCGTCGGGGACGAGGAGCTCGGCTCGCCGACCTCCCGCCCGGTGATCGAGTCGATCGCGTCGCGGTGCGCCGCCGCGTTCGTGCTGGAGGCGAGCGCGGACGGCGGCGCGCTGAAGACGGCCCGCAAGGGCATCTCGCGGTATGAGCTGACCGTGCACGGCCGGGCCGCGCACGCCGGTCTCGAACCCGAGCTGGGGGCCAACGCCGGCGTCGAGCTGGCTCACCAGGTGCTCGCCATCGCGGACATCGCGGCCCAGGTCGAGTCGTCGTCCAGGGCGGGGGCGACGTCGGTGACGCCCACCATGCTGACCGCCGGGACGAGCACCAACACGGTCCCGGCACGGGCCCGGGTGGCCGTAGACGTACGCGTGCCCGACCGGGCGGCGCAGCGGCGGGTGGACGAGCTGATGCGGGCGCTGACCCCGCGCACTCCGGGTGTCCGGCTGGAACTGCGCGGCGGGCCGAACCGCCCGCCCCTCGACGCCGCCGCCTCCGCCGGGCTCTTCGACGTCGCCGTACGGCTCGCGCGCGAGCTGGGCATGGCGCCGTTGCGCGGGGCGGCCGTCGGCGGCGGCTCGGACGGCAACTTCACAGCCGGCGTCGGCTGCCCGACACTCGACGGCCTGGGCGCGGTGGGCGGCGGCGCGCACGCCGCCGGGGAGCACGTCGTGGTCGCCGAGATGCCGGTACGCGCCCGCCTGGTCGCGGCGCTGGCGGCGTACGTGCTGTCGGGCGGGCCGATCGGCCCCGTCGACGACGCCGCCCCCATGGCACGGGACACCAGGCGGGCCCCCCAGGAGACCGCGTGAACCCGGAAGAGCACGTGAACCGGGAGGACCGCGTGGGCGCCGGGGACCCGGGGGATCCCGCCGTCGCCCGGGACCAGGCGGCCGCGGCCGCCGCACAGCGCGGCCTGCGGATCGCCGAGTTGCGCACGATCGCCGAGTTCGCGCGGGTGGTCCGGCTGTTCGACGGCATCTGGCACCCGGAACCGTGGAACCCGCCGGCCACGGCGGAGCTGATGCGGGCGCTGACCCACGCGGGCGGGTACGTCGCCGGGGCGTTCGACGGTGCGGAACTCGTCGGCGCCGGGGTCGCCTTCCTCGCGGCGCCCGCGGGGCGGGCGCTGCACTCGCACATGACCGGGGCCGTGCGGCCCGGCGCCGGATTCGCCCTCAAGCTGCACCAGCGGGCCTGGGCCCTGGAGCGCGGCCTGAGCCGGATCACCTGGACCTTCGACCCCCTGGTGCGCCGCAACGCCCACTTCAACCTGGCCAAGCTCGCCGCGCTGCCGGAGGAGTACCTGCCCGACTTCTACGGGCCGATGGGCGACGCGGTCAACGCCGGCGACGAGTCCGACCGCGTCCTCGCCGTGTGGCGGCTGGACGACCCGCGGGTGGCGCGGGCGTGCGACGGCCTGCCGTACCGGCCCGCCGGGGCGGACGGCGCGGTCGCCGCGCTCGCCGAGCGGGACGGGCGGCCGGTGGCCCTGGACACCGGCGCCCCGGTGGTGCTCGTCTCCGTGCCCGCGGACGTGGAGTCCCTGCGCCGCACCGCTCCGGAGACGGCCAAGGCGTGGCGGCACGCCGTACGCGACGTGCTGGGCGGGCTCATGGCGGAGGGCCGTCCGGTGACGGGCTTCGCCGGCGGTCGCTACGTCGTCGGACCCCGCTCCCCCGCGACGGAGTGAGCCGGGCGCGTACGAGGCCGGAACGGGTAGGGACCGGACAGCGACGTCCCCGGCGACTGCGGCGATCACCGGCAGAGGTAACGTGCCAGAAGAGCCGGGTGGGGAGGCCCGGCGGCGGGCCACGAGTCCTTGTTGGTCATCTGATTACCGGGGGGAATCAGATGAGCGGGTGGCGGGGATCCCCGGTGCGGATCCGCTTGACGGTGCTGGGGAGCGCGGTGACGGCGCTCCTGTGCGCCGTCGCCGTGCTGCTCGTTCTCCTCGTCCTGCACGGCACCGCCGAGCGGTACAAGACCGACGAGATCACCACCACCGCCGTACGCCTCGCCTACCAGGCCAAGCGCGACCGGCTGCCTCCGGTGCTCCTGGACCAGGACCTGGCCGGCGTGCAGGTGATCGACCACAGCGGCCGGATCGTCTCCGTCAGCGACAGCCTCGTGGGGCGCCCGCGCATAGCCGCGTTCCGGCCGGAGCTGACGAGCCCGGAGACGAGCAAGCAGCTCTGCGACTCCCCGGCCTTCCCGGGCCGGTGCGTGGACGTCGTCGCCTTCCGCTTCCACAACACCGGCGGCCTGTGGACGATCTACGCGGCCGACGACCCCGTGCCGTGGTATGTCAGCGGCCCGCTGCTCGCGGCGCTCCTCGGCGGCTCGCTCCTGCTGGTCGCGGTGACCGCGCTCGGCACCTACCAGACCGTGCGCAGGGCGCTCGGCCCGGTCGAGGCGATCACGAGCAAGCTGGCCAGGATCACCGCCACCGACCTCAGCCAGCGCGTGCCGGTGCCCAAGCACCACGACGAGATACGCCGGCTCGCCGAGACCGCCAACCAGACCCTGGACCGGGCGGAGACGGCCGTCGAGCGGCAGCGGCGCTTCGCCTCCGACGCCTCCCACGACCTGCGCAGCCCGCTGACCGCGATGCGCACGGAGATCGAGGAGGCGCTGCTGCACAGCGAGGACGCCGACTGGCCCGCCACCGGGCGCGCCCTGCTGGGCAGCTGCGACCGCCTGCAGGCGCTCGTGACCGACCTGCTCCAGCTCGCCCGGCTCGACTCCGGCGCCTCACCGCGGCGCGAGCCCGCCGACCTCGGCGGCCTCACCGCCCGTGAGCTCGACCGCAGGCCGCGCAAGGTGGAGATGGTGCGGCACCTGACGCCCGGCGTCGTCGTCGTCGGCAATCGGATGGCCCTGGCGCGCCTGCTCAACAACCTCCTCGACAACGGCGAGCGGCACGCCGCCTCCACGCTGACCGTGACAGTGCGCCGCGAGGACGGCAAGGGCGTGCTGGAGGTGCTCGACGACGGCGCGGGGATCCCGCCCGACAAGCGGGAGGTCGTCTTCCAGCGCTTCACCCGGCTCGACGCCGCCCAGTCGAAGGACGCCGGGGGCACCGGGCTCGGCCTGTCCATCGCCCGCCAGATCGCCCAGGCGCACGGGGGGACGCTCACGATCGAGGACAGCGACCGGGGCGCCCGTTTCGTGCTGCGGCTCCCGCTCGCGCCCGCCCGCTGAACCGCCCCGGCTACTCCTCCTCGGGCACGACGATCACGGTGGGCACCGGAACGCGCAGGGCCTCGGCGACCGCCTCCTCCAGCTCCCCCGGCGTCTTGACGGCGCGGCCCCGCGCGCCGTACGCGGCGGCGAGAGCGGGGAAGTCGGGCGCGTGCAGGTCCACGGCGACCGGCCGCATGCCGCGCTCGCGCATCTCCTCGCGGATCTCCCCGAAGCCGCCGTTGGCGGACACGACGACCGGCAGGCTCAGCTCCAGCTGCACCGCCGTGGCCAGCTCCTGCAGGCTGAACTGGAAGGCGCCGTCGCCGGCCAGCGCCACCACGGGGAGGTCGGGCCGCCCGAGCTTGGCGCCGATGGCGGCCGGCAGTGCGAAGCCCAGCGTGCCGAACCCGGTGGGGAACAGGAACCGCCCGGGCGGGTCCATCGGCATGCCGACGAGCGCCCCGTGGTAGACGACCATCGAGTTGTCGCCCACCACGACGGTCTCCGGCGGCAGGGCCCGGCGCAGCGCCGCGAGCTGGCCGGACCACCTGCGGGTGAGCTCCTCGAGCTCCGCCGTGTGGCCCGTGCCGGGGTCCCGCTCCCGGCGCGGCCGCGGCACGACGCCCTGCCGGTCGAGCCGCTCGGCCAGCCCGCGCATGGCGAGCTCCGCGTCCGCGACGATCGCCACGTCGGCCACGTGGTCGCCGTGCATCTGCCCGGGGTCGATGTCGACGCGCACGAGGCGGCCGGACAGGGTGAAGGCGTCGTCCCACAGGTCGGCCGGGCCCAGCTCGGTGCCGACGGCCAGCACGACGTCGCACGCGGCGAGCCATCGGCGGACGGCCGCCAGGTGCAGCGTGGCGCCGAGCACCAGCGGGTGGCTCTCCGGCACCGCGCCCTTGCCGTTGACCGTGGTCACGACCCGCGCGCCGAGCCGTTCCGCCAGGCGCATCGCCAGACTCCCCACCGGCGGCGCCTCGCCGGCCGGGCTCCGCCGGCCCGGGCACTGCGCTCCGCCGCCGAGCACGAGACCGGGGTGGCGTGCCGCCCGCAGCAGCCCCGCGGCCGCGTCGAGGGCCCCCGGATCGGGCTCGCGGCGCGTGATCAGGTACGGCGGGACGATCTTGACCTGCCCCTCCAGGTCGAGCAGGTCGAAGGGAATCTCGACGTGGACCGGGCGGGGGCGGCCCTCGGCGAAGCGCCCGAAGGCGCGGGCGACGGCGGCGGGGATCTCCCGCACGGTCGTCACGCGGTGGCTCCAGGCGCACAGCGCGTCGATCGCCCGCGACTGGTCCCTGCTCTCGTGCAGGTAGCCGCGGCCGTCGCGAGGATGGCCGGTCGGGACGCCCGGGGAGACGAGCAGGATCGGTGAGGAGTCGGAGTACGCCTGGCCGAGGGCCGTGGCCGCGTTGACCACGCCGGGGCCGGTGGTGGTGACGACGACGCCCGGCCTGCCGGTCACCCTCGCGTACCCGTCGGCGGCGTATCCCGCGCCCTGCTCGTGCCGCGGCGTCACGCACCGCACGCCCGCCCGGTCGAGCTCCTCGTAGATCGCGAGGTTGTGGGTGCCCGGAATGCCGAAAATCGTGTCGACGCCGTGCAGCCGCAGCGCCTCGACCAGGGCGCGCGCCCCCGTGGGCGTCGTGATCGTCCCCGCCGGGGGGATCGGGTCATGGCCGTCCACGTATCACTTCCCGGAAGAGCGGAGGGGTTTGTCTTGGGTTTCCCAGACGGTTTCCCCTTTTCGCGCGCCGCCCTACCGTTCCGCGTGCCGGATTTTTCCTCGGGTCATCGGAAACGCGGCCGGGGACGCGATCCCACCTCGTGTTCGTCCGATCCGTACGTCAGCACATTCGCGATGGACTTCACCGCCTGGCGCACCATCCGGTGCATCGCCTCGGCGGTGTGGGAGGCGATGTGCCCGGTGATCAGAAGGCGGTTGGGGAAATCTCGCCGCAATTCGATGGCTTCTTCGCATTCCGGGTCATAGAAGCCGTCGAAGACCGCCATCCCGACACGGCCCTTCTCCAGGCCGGCGTACAGGGCGCCGGGGCTGACGATGGCCGGGCGGGCGGTGTTGACGAGGATCGCGCCCTCCGGCATCCGGCCGATCACCGTCGAGTCGACCATCGACCTGGTCTCGCCGGTCTCCGGCACCATGACCACGAGGATGTCGCTGGCGGCGGCCAGGTCGAGCAGGGGCAGGTAGGAGATGCCGAGGTCGCGCTCGGCGTCGGGCCTGCGGGTGCGGCTGAAGTAGGACACGCGGACGCCGAAGCCCCGGCGCAGGATCTCCGCGATCCGCCGGCCGTTCGCGCCCATCCCGATGATGCCGACGCTGCGGGCGGCGAGCTCGTGCGGGAGTTCTTCGGAGCCGTGCCAGCCGGGGACCCGGTCGCCCAGGTGCCGGGGAATGCCCAGATTGGCGTTGACGATCTGCGCGACCGTGAACGTCGCGACCGCGTCCGTCGCCGCCCCCGGCGTGTTCGTGACGGCGATGCCCAGCCGGTCGGCCGCCGCGACGTCGACGAAGTTCTCGTAGCCCACCCCGAGGAAGGCCACGACCCTCAGCGTCTCGCGCGCCTCGCGCAGCGCCGGCGCCGTCGCCCGCTCCTCGCCGCCGTGCAGGTAGGCGACCGCCCCCACCAGCTCGCGCGCCAGCTGGTCCTCGGTCAGCGGCGACGCGGGCCGCCGTACCGTGAGTCCCTGCCGGGCGAGCGGCTCCAGCAGCGCCGCGTCGATGCCCGTCCCCGTGACCAGGACCGTCCCGCCTTCGCACTCCGCTCCGGCCGCAGGCCGCGGCCGCGCGGGACGACAGTCCGTTATATCCCTTGGAGCCACGGTTTGGGACATTTCAAATATCTCTCAGACTTGGGACATATATGTCTGTTTTTCTCTGGGGTATCTCTCCAATCACAACAACCAGGCGGCGTACGAAATACCACGGATGGTCCAGGCGACGGAGCAGGAATCCAATGGTATAAGGGTTGTGGTGGTTCCGTCTCCACCTGAGTCGGAAAAGGAAACCCCTAGGGAGGGTCTGGGGGACCCCGGCCTCGGTCCCGCCCAGCCACACGTGCGTCCATTTCCGCGTCCAGGGCGGTGCGGAAAGGGCGCGGCAAGGACGGCGCAGCGCAGAGAGGGCCACGAATGAAACTCCAGCCGCGACAGCAGCTTCTGGAGCTGTGGGAGGCGGCCGCACGCGCCTCCTACCGGGACGGCGCCTGGGCGTGGGGAGGGCGGGACGGGTCGAACTCGATCTCCGACGCCGAGCAGCTCCTGTGCTTCATGTATCCGGCCTCCGAGCTGCCCGGCTTCCGCCTGGACACGCCGGACGAGACGGCCGACGACGTACTGGCCGCGCTGTCCGTCCTCGGCGACGCGGTCGAGATCCCCAAGCTGCTACTCAAGATCATCGGGCAGTACCTGCGCACGTACACGGCGGACGACGGCCGTCCGCTGTTCTCCGGCGGCAGCTACTTCCGTCCGGTGGACGACGACGAGGCGAAGGTCACCCCCGAGCAGCTCCAGCTCGACGTGGTCGACTCCTTCTCGATGTCGGTCACGCTCATGCTCGGCACACTCGGCTTCCTGAAGGTCTTCCGGCAGAGCGTGCGGCGCGAGCCCATCCGCCGCGAGATCCGCGAGCTGGAGGACCTGGCCAGCAAACGGCTGTCGGCCGCGATGGCGGGCCTGCTGCGCAGCTTCACGGTCAACGCGTTCGACCCCGGCTCCACGGCGGGCGCCGCGCTGCTGCGCACCGTCAACCAGACCGGTGCGCCCACCCGCCGGGTGCTCGACGACCTGCGGCGCGAGCTGCGGCCCGTACGGGCCGGTCTGCGCGACCTGACGATCGGCTCGGGCAGCCAGGTCGACCTGGACAACGAGAACCTGCTGTTCGAGTGCGGCTGGACGTGGGGCATCGTGAAGGACGCCCCCGACATCGTCACCCCGCTCGACATCGGGCCCCAGCCCAAGGGCGTGGCCGCCGACACGCCGTTCCTCTACTTCACCGTCAACGCCCTCGTCGGCATCGCCGACCTGTTCACCTCCCGCACCCGCGTCCTGAGCCTGCTCGACGACGACCAGATCACCCTCGCCCAGGCCATCCAGCGCCGCTGGGACCTCACCCAGTCCTACTGGCGCACGATCGCGACGTTCGGACGGGGCACCTGGCCGCTGGAGGACATCCCCTGGCGGACGGTGGACGAGAAGGAGTCGGACTACTACAGCCTCGGCGTCACCGCCATGGTGGTGCAGAGCCTGGTCAACAACCGGGCGGCCGACGTGGACCTCGGCCGGGTCGCCGCCGTGCTGGAGGAGCTGGCCATCCGGGCCAGGATCATCCGCAGGGCCGTGCCGGGCGACCCGCCCGTGCTCATGCACTCCCCCGGCGTCCCGATCAACCTTCACGGCAGCGACGCGCTCGGCCCCCACCTGGTCTGGGTCGTCTCCGACTTCGCCATCACGCTGCTCAAACGCACCATCTGGGCCGCCTCCATCGCCCAGAACACCCGGATGCGCGAGCGGCTGGTCGCCCTCGCCGACCAGATCTGGCGGCACATCATGCTGCGCCGCCACGTCGAAGGCCCGGCCGCCGGCCTGTGGGACCAGCCCGGCAACGTCTTCGCCGACATCGAGGCGCGCGACGAGGAGCCGTCGTGGTACTTCAGCGAGCGCGTCGTCGAGTTCCTCGTCTCCGCCGCGACGTCCAGCGGAGAGCCGCCGCTGCGCAGCCCTCAGCTCGTCGAGCTGGCCTACCAGATGCTCGGGGAGGCCGAGCACCTGCTGGACCAGGAGCTGGTCACCCGGCCGCTGGTGGCCGGGCAGACGATCCAGCCGAAGCTCCGCACGATCCAGGCCTCGCTGCAGCGGGCCAGGGCGATCGTCAGCGACCGCCCCGCGACCGCGCAGGCCCTGATCAACAGCGCGCTCCTCGACCTCGAACGGCTCGCCGCCGCCCGCGACAGCGCGTCGGAGGCGATCTGAATTGCTCGTTTTCGCGATCTCGGACAAGGGCGGGACCGGGCGCTCGGTCACCGGCACCAACATCGTGTACCGGCACGCCCTGCAGGGCAACGACGTCTGCTACCTGGACTTCGACTTCGGCTCGCCTACGGCCGGAGCCATCTTCAGCGTGAGCGGGGTGGCCCGCGGCACCCGGCGCAACGGCCTGCACGAATACCTGCGCGGCGAGTGCCCGCAGCCGCGGCGGGTGGACGTGTGGGCCGAGTCCGACCGCGAGGGGCTGCGCACGCGCCCGCCCGGCGCGGGACGGCTCGTGCTGCTTCCGGGCAGCGAGGGCGGCGGCGAGCTGTCGGCCCTCACCGACGAGATCGTCGGCCGCTGCGTCCAGCTGTTCGGGCGGCTGGAGGAGGAGTTCGACCTGTGCATGATCGACGTCAGCGCCGGCCGGTCCTTCACCGCCGAGCTGGTCCTGGCGGCGACCGTGCGGATGCCGGCCGTCCCGTTCCGCTGGCTGGTCTTCCACCGCTGGACGCGTCAGCACATCATCGCGGCCGCCGGGCTCGTCACCGGCGCGGACGGGCTGCTCGACGTCGGCACCAGGTTCGGCCACGACGCCGACGACCTGCGCGACCGCATCCGCTTCGTGCGCACGGCCGTGCTCGAGCCGGACGCGTCGGAGCTCGTCGGACTGCGCGACGAGCAGCGGGCCTGGCTGAGCGCGTGCGACAGCGAGCTGCGCGAGCTGGCCGGCCGCCACAGCGTCGGCCGTACGGCCATGCTCGGCAAGATCCCGCTGGACCCGGTCCTCCAGTGGCGCGAGCAGCTCATCACCGACGAGGACGTGCTCGCCAGCAAGATCGCGAACGCGGAGACCGCCGCCGCGTTCGACGAGCTCGCCAAGAAGATCGTCGACGACAACGCGTGGGAGGGCTTGTGACGCCGGTGCACGCGACGTTCGGCGAGGTGGCGGCCGAGCGCAGGATCGCCTCCGTCCCCCTGTCCCACGTGTCCGTCGAGCTCGGGCACCTCTACATGGAGGACTTCGAGGCGGGCCCGGACCGGCTGCGCGAGCAGTTCCGCAGGGTCGCGCCGTGGCTCGCCACGGTCCGCTCCTTATGGCGTGAGCGGGTGCCCGGGGGCCGGGCCCGGGTGAGCACCTGCTTCCTCGTGGACGACTACTTCAGTCGCTTCAGCACTCCCGCCGAGCTGGTGCCGATGATCCTCGAGGCGGCGGCCGAGCACGACCTGACCATCGACTATCTGGCCCGCGAGTCCGCCTGCGCGCAATCAGAGGGTGTCGAGCTGGCCCGGCTGGTGGAGGACCGGCTCGTCGACGACCCGCCGCCGGACACCGACGGGTCGCGCCCGCCGGTGAAGGAGACGGGCTGGCTGTGCAACGGCTCCCGCTCGCCCCGCACCGCGCCGGTGCAGGCGATGGGGAAGGCCCGGCCGTGGGAACCGCCCGCGCAGAACGCCAAGCGCGGCCACTCGATCTTCGTGGACGTCGAGCTGTGGGACGAGAAGGGGCCGCGGCGCACCTGGTCGTGCCCCTTTCTCGCCGCCGTCTGGCAGCTCCTGCGGCTGGGGCTGCTGCGCAGCGACGGCCGGGTGCCGCTTCCCCCGGTGCCCCTGGACGGCGGCTGGCCCCGGGACTGGGACGAACTGCCCGCGGTCGTCCGGCTCGATCCCCAGGCCGCGCCGTTCAGCGCGTACACCACGCTGTCCGTCCTGTCCCCCCGGTTCCTGCCCGTCGAGCTGGCCGTACGGACGATCCTGAGCCAGGTCGCGGTGGACGACGAGGTCCTGCGGCAGGTCGCCGGCCGGAGCGAGGGCGAGGGAGTCCGGCTCGAAGAGGAGCTCGTCGACCGCATCTCCTACGTCTTCGTCTGAGGGGCCCGATGCTGGTGATGGGGGAAGTCCACACCGGGCTGCTGCAGAACTCCGGGGAGATCTCCGAGTCGACGTGCCGCCAGGTGCTCGGGATCACGGCCGGGGAGACCGTGCGGGTCTCCCGCCGTCCCATCGTCCACGCCCTGTCGCCCGAGCGGCTGACCGGGGTGGACTGCCCGCTGCCCGCCGCCTCCCGTTCCCGGGTCAGGGGGGTGGGCACGGTCGTGTCCCGCTGCGCGGTGACCGGGGGCCGGGTCGCCCAGGGCTCGTCGTACGTCAGGGTGGTGCGCTCGGAGACCGACCGCAGGCTGGCCTGGTCGCACTACCTGGCCCGGCCCGGCGTCGTGGAGGTCCTGGGGAAGGCGAAGGCGGCCGACCTCGCCGAAGGGTTCACCGGCGACCCCGCACCCGGCTGCCTCGACCTGGGAGCCGTCAGCGGGCGCTTCCTCGACCTCGTCCAGGCCTCCCCGCTGCTGGACCGGCGGGCCCCCTTCAAGATCCCGCGTACGAGCCTGCGGTGGGTGGCCGAGACCGGCGAGCCGTCGATCCGGTTCACCCTGCACACCGAGCATGAGCGGACCCTGCGCCTGACGCACCCCGGCCCGTTCACCCCCGCCGTGGTCGACCTGTGCGAGGACCTGGCGACGCACGACTGGCTGCTGACGTCGCTGCTGGTCATCGTCGAGCGGGCGCGGATCGGGACGACGCCGGAGGCCCAGGCGGTGGCCCGCCTGGCGCCCGCCATCGACCACCTGCTGCACCTGTGGATGCCCGCCGCCCGGGTCGAGGAGTGGCTGACGCCGTTCTGGGACAGCCTGGAGCGGCGGCCGGGGTTCACCCGGCAGTGGCGCTCCCTGGTCGACCGGGTCCGCGACCAGGTCGCGATGAACACCCTGGCCCTGCTCAGTGCGTCCGCCGAAACCGGACGGAGGTGACCGTGACCGGAGAAGTATCCGAGCCGTCGCGCGCGCTGGTCCCGAGGATCGTACGCAAGGTCCTCGTGACGGTGCTCGTGGGCGGCGTGAGCTACCTCGTGAGCAACGCGCTCATCCACGGGCCGAACGAGGACCTGTGGAGCCTGCTGCTCGCGACGTTCATCAGCGGCGTCGTCTTCGTCGTGCAGTTCCTGACGGACGTGGACGACCAGCTCGAGACCGTGCTGCAGGAGCAGCGCAGGCAGCACACGAAGACCCACGATCTGGTGGCCGACAGCTTCTCCAAGATCAACGAGGCGAGCAAGCTGTTCGGCGTCGTGGAGATGTCCGCGCTGCAGACCAGGGGCGTGGCCGAGCTGGTGCAGAACGCCGCCAAGATCCGCGACGACATGCCCGATCTCGTCAAGAGCCTGGTCCACCACGAGGTCACCCGCATGGCCAAGTTCCTGGGCGAGCTGTCCGACGGCAGGTACGCGTTGTACGAGGGCGAAGACCGCGACTGGCTGCTCGCGCTCGCGCGCAACACGCGGATCAGCCTCGACGCGATCAGCCTGACCAGCGTGGACGCCCGCGACACCGAGTTCGGGAGCGGTTTTTGGCACACCGACCTCGGGCAGCGCTACGTCCGGCTCCAGCGCGACCTCGTCCAGCGCGGGGTGCGGGTGCGCCGGCTGTTCGTGGTGGATCGTTCCGAGCGGCTCGACTCCGAGGCGTTCCGCCGGGTCTGGAAGTGGCAGACCACGGTCGGGATCGAGGTGCGCACGCTCCTCCTCGCCGACGCGCCGCCCCTGCTGCGCGGCTCGCTGTCGGACTTCATCCTGTTCGACGGGGTCGTCTACTACGAGTCCAACCCCGCCCCTCAGGTCGGCGACGGCATCGCCCCGGTGATCCACAGCACGATCCTCGTACGGGACCAGGAGAGGGTGCGGGAGCGGGTCGAGCGGTTCGGCGAACTGTGGGACGCGGCGACACCCGCGGCCTGACCGAGGAAACGGGCCGGGCGCTTCAGAGAACGGTGCCGGGCACCGGCGGCGCCGGAGGGAAGGGTCGGTCGGGACGGCAGACGGCGAGCAGTTCCCGCTCCTTCGCACCGGCGGTCCCCGTGACCAGGGCCGCCACCAGCTCGGCCGTGATGGGGGCGAGCGTGACGCCGAGGCCGCTGTGGCCGGTGGCCGCCACGACGCGGCCGTGGTCGTCCACGTGGCCGAGGAGGGGCATGTGGTCGGCGCTGCCCGGCCGCAGTCCGGCCCACCGCCGGCCGATCGGCCAGGTGGCCGCCGTGGGCATGAGCTCGGCGACGCCCCGCCGGATCTCCTCGATCGCCGCGGCGGTCACCGTCACGTCCCCCACGTTCTCCTCGTAGGTGACGCCCACCGCCACCCTGCCGTCGTACCGCGGGACGAGATAGGGGAAGTACTCCCGGCCGTCCTGCCTGATCTCCGCGAAGACGTGGTGGCGCAGCGGGTAGGTGACCGCCCCGGGCGGGCGGACGTCGAACGCCACGCCCTTGATGGGAAACAGGTGCGCGCGATGACGGGGCAGGAAGACCCCGCTCAGATGGCCGGCCGCGACCACCGCCGTCGCCGCCGACACCCGGCGGCCGTCGTGCAGGTCCACCTCGACGCCGGCGGGCCCGGTCCGCAGATCGGTGGCGTAGACCGCGTTCAGCACCCGGATCGGCGTACGGCCCGACAGCACGGCTCCCGACAGTGCGGACATGAGCACCCGCGGGTCGAGCGCGAGCTCCTCCGGCAGCAGGAAGCCGCCGACGACGCGCTCGCTCAGCAGCGGTTCGAGGCGCCTGGCGTCGGCCGCCGTCAGCCGCTCGACGGCGAACGGCGAGTTCTTCCACTGCGGCAGCACCTTGGTCTCCAGGCGCTCCATCTCGGCCTCGTCCAGCGCGACCTGGATGTCGCCGCCGTCCAGCACCGGGACCTCGACGCCGGAGGCCGCGTGGATCTCCTCCAGCCACTCCGGATACATGTCGCGGCTGTGTTTGATCACGTCGCTGAGCGGGCCGAGGCAGGAGGGTTCCGTCTGGGTCAGGATGCCGCCCATCGCGCCGTCGGAAGCGCCGAGGCCGAGACGCTGCCCGGCGTCCACGAGCACCACGCTCGTGCCCCGCGCGGCCAGCCGATGCGCGATGGCGCAGCCGATCACGCCACCACCGATGATCACGACGTCGCAGGTCTCAGGCACGCGGGCTCCCAGTTCGCCGTCCTCGCTTCGACAGTAGGCGAGGGAGGGCCGTTCAAGAAGGCCACACACCGGTGACCTCGCCGAACTGTACCGCGAGGGAATCTTGCCGGCCGGGAAATTCGCCGAGTCGCGACGCGCGGGCCCCTTCGTCAGCTATTGGATGAGCCGTACAATTGCGACCGCCGGAAGGGAGAGCCGCATGTCCGCCGCGCCGAAGATCACCGCGACCAGCGAGGACACGAGCGTCGCCGACCGGAGCGCGTACGAGGCCGTCGTCGAACGCCTGTCGAAGGCCTCGGTCGACAAGCACTGGGAGCCGTACGTCGACATCCCCTGGGACGACCCGGAGTTCCACGTGGACCGGACCGACCCGCGGTGGGAACTGCCGCCGGCCGACAGGCTGGGCGGCCACCCCTGGTACCTCGCGCAGCCGCCGGAGGTCAGGGCGCGCATCGGGCTCTGGCGGGTCGCCACCGCCATGAAGATCGGGTTGCAGTTCGAGAACCTGCTCAAGCGCGGGCTGCTCAACTACGCCTACCGGCTGCCGAACGGCTCCCCCGAGTTCCGGTACGTCTACCACGAGATGATCGAAGAGGGTCATCACGGGATGATGTTCCAGGAGTTCGTGAACCGCACGAAGCTCCCCATCCGCGGCATGCCCGGCCCGCTCAGGTGATGCCGTGGATCCCGCTGATCTCCACCGAGCTGTTCTTCGTCTTCGTGCTTGTCGCGCGGCGCGAGCGCCTACACAGATGAGTACGACCCCAACGTGCTGATCCGCAGGGCCCGCGCCCTGCACGCGGGGTGGAGCTCCCCCGCAGACCACCAGGCCCGGGAGATGACCCCACTCGCCGGATGACGCGGGGTCACAGCACACGGATCGAGGAGATGAGACGGTTGACGTCCGGCAGGTAGTCGTGCGCAGGGTCGGGCATCTTGATGTAGAGGTAGGCGGGCCGTTCCTTCCCGGTGTCGATCAGGACCAGGATCTGCAGCTCGCTTCGGATCGTCGTGTCCGCCTTGGCGCCCATCCTGGTCTGCCGGACGAGCACCCATGCTTCATGGCCGTCCACGGTCAGCGGCTGCGAGACCAGGTCCACGAAGATGGTGTCGGGCGAGTAGATCCAGGTGAAGGCTTCCATCTGGGCCATGGCCGCCTGGAAGAGCCTGCGCTCGCCTTGGTAGCGGGCAAGCAGCTCCGGGCTCAGCCGGTCGGAGCCGTACAGGGCGAACCAGCCCCGCTCCGGCCGGGACTCCACCCACAGGCTGAGCGTCCGCCCGGCGACGCCCTGCTGCTGCTCCCGGCTCGGCGACGCCCACCCGCCGCCCAGCCGGGCGTAGGACAGCCCCGCCGCGCGATCGGTTAGCCGTCCGATCACCGGGGACGACTTGCCCGGATAGCGCGGCAGCTTCATGATGTCGTCGCTCTGCGCGAGTTCCATCGCCGGTCCCAGGGGGGCCGGCCGGTAGGTCGACGGATCGCCGGGCGTCGCGCCGCACGACGCGATGTGGTTGATGTCCGCAGAGACGGTCTCGCCCTTGATCTGCATCTCGCAGCGGACCAGGAGGCCGCCCACGCCCGTGGCGATCACGGACACCGGTTGGCCGGGATGGACGTCGACGTCCCGGCGGAGCGGCAGACTGACGTCCTTCAGCTCCTCCCGACGATCTCCAGACAGTTCCAGGGCGACGTCGGCACGCCCGTCGCCGTCGATCAGATAGCTCACGGTGACCGGAGGCGCCACGCGGGCCGCCGAACCGACAGCGAACATGGCGCCGTAGCAGAGCAAGATGGCGGCGCCCAGGCCGCTCACCCAGCCGGGCATGGGGGCGCGCATCCGGTGGCCTTCACGCGAGTACGGCATCAGCTCGCCTCCGCCAGCCCGTCGGCCGCGGACCCCGGGGCCAGGGCGAGCCCCGCTCTGCGCGCACGGCGTACGCTGGCGCGCAGCACCTCCTCCACCCTGCGCGCCTCCTCCGTAAGCCCGGCTAACTGGGCGACGGCCAGCTCGTCCCTGACGGTCCGCGCGAGGAGCTCCCGGTACGCCTCACTGCGCGCCGACAGCCGGCGCGCCGTCTCCCACTGCCGCAGCGCCTCGTCGGCGGCGGCGGCCTGGGCGGCGTACTCCTCCAGCGCGGCGACGCGCCGGCTCACCGCCTCGGTCGCCAGGTCGAGGGCCTGTGCCTGTGCGCCGAGCATGTCGGCGATCCTGCCGTCCTCCCGGTGCGGCACGGCCTCGTGCTCGGCCCGCAACGCCTCCACCTGGGCGAGCGTGAGGGCAATCTCCCAGAGCTGGGCGGGCAGCGTGACCGCGTTGCGGACGTCGTCGAGCAGCCCGGACCGGTTCACCTCCGATCCGAGCACCGCCCCGACCGCTTCCCGCGCCCGCTCCAGCAGATCGGCCGACGCGTCGCCGAGGTCCTGCGGGCGTACGTACCGCCCGTGCAGAGTCCGGGCGAGCCGCGCGGCGGGCCCTTCCCCGCACCGCCACAGCAGCACGCCGAAGACGACCGGCATGAGACACCCGCACAGCAGAAGGAACGCCCCCAGCCCCGGGCCCCATGCGATCGAGCCCACGGCCAGACCCGCCAGCACGGCCTGCGCGGCCAGCCCCGCCCACATGACGGCGCCGCCGTAGAACCGGCCCATCGCAGCGGGCAGGAGCGTCCACACCGGTGCGTACGACAGGCAGAGCCCGGCGTCTCGGAGGGTGCGCCCGCCGAACGGCGGATTTCCCGGCGGAGCACCGGGCGGACACAGCACGCCGGCGTCGCTCATCAGGAGCCTGCGCTGACGCTCGGGCACCTCGGGATCGATGATCGGTTCCGGCACGTGTCCATCCTGTGTCTGCACCAGACCGGCCTCAAGATCCCTACCGGAAACGGAATCAGTCAGAGACAAAGCGGCCGAGGCCGCGTAGGACGGCGGCGGCCTGGGTGACGATGGAGTCGATCAGCTCCTCGCACGTGGGCAGGTCGTCGATGAGCGCGACGACCTGGCCGGACGCCATGACGCCGAGGTCCGGGCGGCCGTCCACCATGGCCGGCTTGAGCAGCACCGGAGTGCTGGCGGCCATCAGCACCTGCGACCAGCTCAGCTCCTTGCCGTGCTTCATGGCCAGGCCGTCGCGGATCATGGCGGGCCACGACATGCCGGAGTCGACTCGTGACCTTTCCGCATGAGGCACCACCGCTGCTGCCCAGCGGCGGACCGGGGCACATGCGGCGCCCTGGCGGCTCCCTGCGGGGCCGATGATCCTAGCGCTGTCGCTTCGCGCCCTGCCCCAAGGTTGGCGAGGCGCTGCCTCGATACAGCGGGCGTAGCCGATGCGAATGGCGGCCGCGGGTCGGTAGAGGGTCTACGGGGCGAGCGCCGAGGTGCCGTGCGGCCGGCCAGCGTCGAACGACCGACCTTCTTCAGCAGCCTCGAACCGACCCCGGGTGCCACATCTGGCGCTATGCGGCGACCGATGGCCCGCGCCGGCCGCGTGGGACGCCTACCCCCAGGGACCCTACGCGTTGGTCGAAGGGCTGCTCGCCCACGCCATGCTGGCGACTGCCGGCGGCGTCGGCCCGAGCATGAGCATCGGTCCGGCAGGCGAGGATAGCTCCATCCCGGGCACCGGCTGCGCGGTGGGCCTCCAGGCGCCCGAGATCGCCAGAGGCTGGTGTGCCAGGCTCACCGCGAGTGCCCGTACTCCGCCTGAGGCTCCGCACCCTGGTCACCGCCGACGATCCGGCCCATCCTTGGGGTGGGAGGTGCCGGCATGCTCTACCGGATCCTGGCGGATACGATCACGAGCTGGGTGGACGCGGACATCCCCCGCGACGGCGAGCGGCCCTCGGGCACGCGGCTGCGCGGGGCGTGGGCGTCGGGCGGTCCGTGCTCCTCGCTGGACGGGCTGCGCCTGCCGCCGCTGAACAACCGCCGGGTCCGGTTCTGGTACACCGAGGAGGGCTGGCGCGTGTACGGCCGGGCCCACTGGGCCGAGCTGCGCGAGGCGGGTCACACCGTACGGGTGATCCGCGTCAAGAACGCCCCCGGCTCCCGGGTGGCCTACCGCGACCGCTACCAGGTCGCCCTCCTCCCTCCGTCACCGAGAAGGCGCTGACGACCACCGCCGGATCCCGGCGAGGCGATCCCACACCCGGTCCGGGGACGAGACCCCCGGGACCAGGGGGACGATCCGCCCGAGCGGGTCTACGCGGCGCTGCCGGTGGCCGAAAGGGAGGTGGCGCGCGATCTGCTGTTGCGCCTGGCGGACGTGCGGGACGGCGAGGAGGTGACGCAGCGCAACCCTCGGCGAGCTCGTCGAGGGACGGCCCGACGCTGACGCGGCCCAGCGTGATGCACTTGAACGGGCATCGCTGATCCATCTGGGAGCGGAAACACGAATCGTGGCGTAACGATCAGCTTAGGTGCCGATCTGACTGTGTATCTCGTCGCGGAGAGCTGCCGCATGGTCGGCGAGGCGTAGCAGCTCGGCGTCCTCCGCAGTGGGCGGGGCGGGCGCGCCGAAGGTGAGCAGGCCGGTCAGCCGGTCGAGCATGTCGGCGATCCGCAGCAGCTCGTCCGCGGGGAGATCCGGATCGGGCAGCGCCTCGGCGATGGGGATGAGGATCCGCGCCGCCTCCCCGGCAGCGCGTCGCTGCAGGACCCGCTCCTGATCGGGGTCGGCGTTGTCGGGATGGAACGATGTCTCGTGGTGACGGAGTGACAGAGCGGTCCAGATCGCGGCGACGTCGACGCGATGGTCGCCGTCGGTCATGGCGGTGTAGACGCGCCGCGCCAGTTCGGCGGCGCGGACGCTGGGAGTCGAGTCTGGCGCACCGAAGGTCAGCAGGCCGATGAGTTGACGCAACATATCGGCCGTACGGGTGAGATCCGCACTGCTGGGACGGGAGCCGGGCAGAGACTGGACGATGGGGTCCAGAATGGCCATCGCCTCGGCGGCCGCAGCGCGTTGCAGTTCCTGCTCACGCTTCGGGTCCGGGTTGCCAGAGTTGAACGACACCTCGTGGTGGAAGAGGGCCTCGGCGCTCCATGAGGCGGCGATGTCGAGCCGGTGGTCGCCGTCGCGCAGGTTCGCGAACAGCTGCCGGGCCAGCGCGGCCGCCTGCGTCGCCAGGTCGGTCGTGGGCGATCCAAACGCGAGGAACCCCGCCAGAGCATGCAGATGCTGTGCCAGCAGCGGGTGATTCGCCTCGCCCGTGCCGGGCCGTACGGCCAGGTAGCGCGCCACCTCCCAGCTGTTGCGGGCGGCAGCGAGCTGGACCGGCACATCGTGGGGGTGCGCGGCGCGCGCGGTGGCGAGCCACTCCTCGGCGATCTTGCGCAGCGGCTCGTCGCGGAGGTCGGGGTTCACTTTCAGCGCTCGCTGGAAGTACGCGACGGCCGCCTCGACGGTGGTCAGCGCCTCCTCACGCCTGCCAGCGTCGAACAGCGCCTTCGCCCGGTCTCGAAAGGCTTGGATGACGTCGATGGCCCACTGCGGGCAGGCGGCCTGGTTGTCGCGCCGGAAGGGGTAGACCGGATTGTGGAAGTCGAGCTCGAGCGGAATATCGCAGCTCGGGTACGTGATCTTGATGCGGCCGTCGTGCTGAGCCTTCAAGAACGGCCCCTCGGCGAGTGGCAACCCGCTGAAGTCGTGATCAAGGTCGTCGTCGTCCATCTTGGTGACCCGCGGCCGGTAGGGGGCGCCGAAGGCCCATAGCGAGTTCCGCGGCGCCACGACGAAGGTGAAGGTGTGGTTGTCCGGCGAGCGGAAGATGTACTGCTGAAGGTAGCCCCAGGTATCCGGCAGGTGATTGCCCGTGCTGGTGGCGGTGGCGAACGATTCGAGCGTCATCCCCTTCGTCGGCTCCATGGCATAGATAAGTCCGACGTTCTCGGGAAGGTCGTATATTTCATCCGGATGCGCTTGTAGTCGTGCCGTGAACGCGGCTACGTACACGTTGAGGTCGCCGTCCTCCGCAGTGGACAGGTGCAGGAACGTCCAGTTTCCGTCGACGATGGCGCCGGTGGTCCACCGGCTCGGCAGCCGCAGATTGGCGCCGCAGGCGAATCCCTTGTGGACGCCGAGGTTGTTCGCTGACCGGTCGTCGTTCGGCCATTGCTCGAAGCGGATCAGTTCGTCGAAGTTGAGCGCGGGCGCCCGGGTCGGCAGCAGCGTCGTAGCCTGCGGGACGGCGACCTGCGCGTAGTTGGTCCGCTCGTCGTGGCCATATCCGCTGTTGAGGAAAATGCCGCCTGCGGACAACAGGAAGGACGGCGTCCGGTAGTAGATCTCCACCCCGCCGGCCGCCTGCTCGCTGCCCTCTGTGCCGGGTAGAGAGGGTCGTCGGCCGTGGTAGAAGCGGTGCTGGCCGGACCAGCCACCCAGGGCCAGTACGTACGCTGCGGGAGGCGGCCGGTAGTCGGTCAGCGCGGCGAGTTGCCCTTCCTGGCTCCAATGGTCGGGATACCAGACGGTCGGTTCGTTCGGGTGCACCCGTGGCTGCCCAGCCCACAGGAAGAACAGTCCGGTGAGGGGGTCGTTCGCCGCCGAGTACAGCTCGTTATTCGAAGTGTTGGTAAACGGGGTGCCGTCGGGCCGGGTGTCGGGGAAGGGTGGCCTGTTGATGTTTCTCGGCAGCCGCCGGTAGGGGCCGATCCGTCGCAGCGCGCTACTGGAAACGGCGAACTTCACCGTGGCGTAGTCGAGCAGGATCTGCGCGGCGGTACGGATGGAGTGGTCCTTGGCGAAGTCATACAGGTTGAGCAGGGCATTGAGTGAGTAACGCTGGTATGGGCGCGCGTTGAACTCGAGGAAGTCGTGACACGCGATGGTGTGCATGAACTTCAGCAGCCAGTCGGTGAGACCGTTGTCGAGGCTGTTGTACCGGGGGTCGCCTGTCCGCTCGAACAGGAGCTGGTTTGCCAGGAACCGGGCCGACTCGATCAGCAGCTGGTGGTTCTCCGTCTCCGGAAGCACGATGTCGGTCGTGCTGGTGAAGATGGTCACCGCGACGGCGAACGGGTCCGGGAGGGTGGCCAGCACCGGGTGGGACCAGTCGCAGTCGATCTGCTTCGTCTCCGCGGAGGTGTCGTGCGGCCCGCGCACTGACAACAGCCTGTCGACCAAGTGATCGTAGACCCGCGGCTGAAGCAGGTCGGCGTACCGGTAGGCGATCACCACCAGGTGCTTGAGCAGGGTGTCGTACTCGCCCGGCAGACGCCGGCAGCGGAACAGGGCGGCGAACGTCTCGTCTGCGTCCGTGCTGGTCCCCACCGGTGAGGGCCACAGGTCGAGCAACGTTTCGTTGACCAGAAGGCGACTGGGCGGCTCGCCCGGGTTGCGGAAGTCGGCCTGCCGGTGGACAGCCTGCAGGTGGGCGACCATCGTGCTGCCGAGATCCTCGTTCTGCTCAATCAGCTCTCCGAGCGGCAGGGTCCGGTGCCGCACCAGGTATTCGCCGAGGGCCCGGGCTCTCGCGTGCTCGCTCGCCACCGCTCCCGCCGGTGTGCCGCCCAGCGCATCAACCGGCAGCGGGAAGCCGAAGGCCGGCGCCGTGAAGCGCACGCTCGTGCCCGGGAGCATAGGGTCGCCGAACCCGACGGCCGCGCCGGCCACCCCCGGATACACCCAGAACATGTACCAGCCGTCACCCTTGGCGGGCGAGTACCGCAGATGGCCGCATCCGCTCCGGAAATGCGGCGCGTTTCCTGGCGGCAATGGATCGTCCTCGGTCACGAGATGCTCGGAGATCTTGGTGCCCTCGTAGAACACATCGACCCGGAAGACCGTGTATGTCAGGCCCGAGCCGGGATCCTTGGCCTGGCCCCAGTCCAGCACGATGGTCCCGCCCTGCTGGTATGCCACCATCGCCATCTGCGGGCCGAGCCGGGTATCGACCGCGGCCTGGCCGTACTGGAACTCCTGGATCAGCTGGCCCGGGTCACTCCCCGCCACCGCGGCGCGTGCCGGCCGGCCGAGCGGGCCCGCCGCCCCGCCCAGCTCGTGCCACCGCTCCCCGATCAGGCCCTCCACTGGGAACGGGGGCTCCTCCCCCGGCTCAACCCCGACCGATACGCGGACGGGCGCAGTCCAGCCCTGCCGGCACTGGTCTGCACCGGGGTCGTCGCAGCCGCGGACCGTGAAACCGTACTCCCCGAAACCCTGCGAACGAACCTTGATTCGGCCGCCCTTCCGTTCGTCGGTGAAACTGATGACGCTGCTCGTACGCTCCGGCGGGGCCCCGGCCCTGCTGTAGGTGAGTTCGTACTGCCAATACTCGTAGTTGAAGTCGGAGGTGGGCAGCACGCTCCACTCGAAGGCGATGATGTCCCGTATTCGGTAGACCGTGGTGACCATCTCCTGAGGGACGGACCAGACGATCTCGCAGTGCTCGAAGGTCTGACGGCGGCTTCCTGAGTCGGTATCGGACTCGGCGGCAGCCGGGCGGCCCAGGGGACCGTCCACCCCTCCGGTCCGGCCCCACCGCTCGCCGATCGGCCCACCAACCGCTGGTTCCATCAGAACCTCCCGGGTCAGGTTTACGGTTATTTCTGGATTTCGAGGATGTGTGAAGCCATGACACCGACCGTAGGAATTCGCGCGCTCGGCGGCAACCCCTTGTGAATGCAGAGGTCGCTCGAAGCACACATATAGGAATGATCAGCCGAATATATGTAGAAATCCTCTCGAATATGAGTAAAAGCCGCATAGCTGCGATGAGGCGGGTGAGCAGATCGGCGGGCGATCAGGCGAGAGAGGCGGTCGTCTCGACCGCTCCTCCGGCACGGGCTCGGGACGGCGGCCGGAGGGTCACGGCGATCTGGGGAAGTACGTGCCCGGCGGATGTCGTCTGCCCCCCTGCGTGTGAGCATGGGCCTGTCGGGCGGACCGATTGTGCTCGGTAGAACGAGACCCCCTGCACGGTGACTGGCGGTTCATCTGACGGGGTCGTGGACCGGGTCGACCACTCGCAGCAGGTTGCAAATGTCTACATCGGGTGGCAAGGCGATCCTGAGACGAATTCCTGCCGGGATTACCGCAGCGGGCCCTTTCCGGGTGCCCTGGGAGACGTTCACGCACGGGCGTGGTCAACCCGCCCAGCCCAGTCGATCCGGTGCTTAGACATCCAATCGAGGGATCCGATCCCGCCCTTGGCTGCCCTCCGCAAAAGTACGGGGCGAGGAGCCGTACGACCAGTCGGGCCAGGCCGTTCGTCGCCGCCCCATGATGCCCAGGTACCGGACCTTCGGTGCGTCCGGGTCGATGCTCTGCCGGGTCCGCTAGTGGATGCCGTCGGCACCGATCATGCCGTCCGCGTCGAGCCGATGTCTTCGCCCAAGTCATGAGGACGAGGGTGACTGTGCCGACTGGGCGCGGTGGACCCATTCGGCGCGGTTCGGTGCCGACGGGTCAGGCCTTCCCCGCTGACGACGGGCCGGTGTGGCCGCCGTAGGTGGCGATCTTGTATTCGGTCGCCGCCAGCGACAGGGTCAGCTCCTTGAGCTGCCGGCGGATCGTGTCGCGGTGTTCGAGCAGCAGGTCAAGGCGCTCGGGGACGGTGCCGTCGCCTTCGTCGGCCAGCCGCATGTAATGCTGAAGGTCGCGCATGGCCATCCCAGACAGGCGCATGCGGGTCAGGAACACCAGTCTCCGTACCGCCTCCGCGTCGTAGCTGCGGTGGCCGCTGGCGTCGCGGGCCACCTCGACCAGCCCGATCCGCTCGTAGTAGCGCAGCGTGTGCGGCGACATGTCAAGCAGGTCGGCGACCTCCGTGATGGTCATGGGGTCGGTGACGGCGCTGACATCGACGAGGCGGTGGATTACCTCGACCGACATCGGGCCGTCGACCTCGTCGAGGGCGGCGAGCGCCCTCGACATCAAATCGTCCGTGGCCATGGCGACACTCTAGATCGGCCGGGCGGACGCGGTGGCGCCGGGGAAGTCGGCCGCGCGCGCGGCAGGGGCCCAGCGTTCGAGCTCATCCAGGTTCTGCCGGTAGGACCTGCCGATGCGCTCGACCGCCTCACGCCCGAGCGGAAGGCGCAGCGGCAGCTCATCACCGGCGACCAGGTTCACGATGATCTCCGCGGCCCGTACTGGATCGCCCTCCTGAATCCCGTCGGCGCTCGCCAAGTCGTTGCGGACGGCTCCTAGCAGCCCGGCGTACGCGGCGCTGGCGTCGGCGACCCCGAGCACGCCGGGCGCGTTGAACGAGGTGCGGAACCGGCTCGGCTCGACGATCATCACCCGGACTCCGAATGGCGCGACCTCGCCGGCCAGCGCCTCCGACCAGCCTTCGAGCGCGAACTTGCCGGCCGAGTACGCGCCGACACCGGGGAAGGAGATGCGCCCGCCCTGGCTGCTCATCTGCACGATCGTGCCCGACCTCTGCTCGCGAAAGTATGGCAGGACGGCCCGCACGAGCGCCGCCGGACCCAGCAGATGCAGTTCCAAAGACGCGCGAAGCTCCTCCTCGCTGACCTCCTCGGCCGCGCCGATGACCCCGCGGCCGGCGTTGTTCACCAGTACGTCCACCCGATCGAATCGGTCGGCCGCTGACCGTACGACGTCCCCGGCGCGTCCGGTGTCACGCACGTCGAGCTCGGCGACCAGCACCTGGTCGCGGTGGGCGTCTGCGAGGTCGGCCACCGACCCGGGCCGCCGCACGGCCAGCACCACGTTGTCGCCCCGCCCGAGCGCGCACTCGGCGATGGCACGGCCGAAGCCCGCCGACGCGCCAGTGATGATCCATGTTTGCTGAGTCCCTGGTTGAGATGTCATGCCAGCGACGCTAGGAGTTCGAGCGCGCTCGAACGCAAGCGCGGCGTCCGCCGCTGCTCGTCGACGGTCTGTCTGTCGATGCGTTCACCGTCCCCGGTCAGCCTGCCGAGCCGCACGTCGTCCCCTGTTCCCGAACCCAACGCTGAGCGCGCGCGTTCATGGGCTTTTGGCCGGCCCGTAGCTCGCGCAGGTCGGGGATGTGGTTGTACAGCGTCCCCGGACTCACCCCCAGCAGCTTGGCGATTGACGTGATCGAGTGCTCGGGGTTGGGCAGCAGATCCCGTGCTGCCCGGATGAGGTCCGGGGTGACGACGGTGGGCTGGCCGCCGACGCGGCCGCGGGCGGCGGCCAGGCCCTCGCGGGTGCCGGAGACGAGTTCGCGGATGAACTCGGCCAGGGCGGCGAAGACGTGGAAGACCAGGCGCCCGCCAGGGGTGGTGTCGAGGTTCTCGTGCAGCAAGGTGAAGCCGACCTCGCGTCGGCGCAGGTCGGCCACCGTTGTGATCAAGTCTTGGATGGAGCGCGACAGCCTGTCCAGGGAGGGGACGACGAGGGTGTCACCGGGCTGCATGAAGGCCAGCGCGGCGGCGAGCTCGGGCCTGTCGGTGTCCTTGCTGGACTTCTTCTCGGCGAAGATGCGCCGGCACCCGGCCGCCTTCAGGGCGTCGAGTTGGCGTTCGAGGTTCTGCCCGCCGGTCGGCACCCGCGCGTAGCCGATCTTGATTCGGGCCGAGACGGCGGGTTCGGTGGCGAGCAGGTCCCCTCGCCACGTTGCCCTGGCTGGGTTCGTGCCGGATGAGCTGAGTGTGTCCCGGCCTCGCGGAGGTCAGCTCTCGCGTGTCCAGGCGGGCGTGATCCGCACCTCACGCAACCGCCAGCCTGCCGGCGTGCGGGCCGCGGTGAAGTGCTGTCGCAGGCCGCCGGTGAAGTGGGGCGCCTGGCCGGGGCGGTAGTAGAACACGAGCGAGTTCGCCGAGCCGGCCGCCTGGTCGCCGTCGACGTCCACCAGGAGATCGGTGGTCGTGTGCTGGGCCTCCTGCCCTTCGACCTCGCTCTGGCGCATGAAGCCGACGACGTTGTCGATGCCGCGGAGTTCGCCCCCGCGGGGCGAGTGCACGGCCACATCGTCGGCGAAGACGGTGCCCGCGTCTTGCCATCGCTTCTCGTCGAGCAGGAGCGCGAAGCGGGTGAGCAGGTCGGCGATCTCGATACGGTCGGCGATCAGAGTGTGCGTGGACATGACTTCCTCTTTCGTGCTGCAGGGCAGAGATGTTGTCTTCGCGCCGGGGGTGGCGGGTTTCGGGGAGTCAGGGTTCAGGGGGTGGCCAGCACCGCGTTGGCCCTGCCCAGGACGGTGCTCAGGACGCGGCCCGCGGTGGCCAGGTCCTCGGCCGGCAGGTCGCCCCACAGCCCCTGAGTGATCGGGCCGATGGCGGCGCGGACCTGCGTCCAGCGCTCGCGCCCTTCGTCGGTGACCTGGACGCGGCCCTCGCCGCCGTCGCGCAGGAATCCCGCGGCGGTCAGTTCGGCGATGCGTTCGGCCACCGACGCCTGGCTGAACTGGGTGGCGCCGCCGACCCGCTGGATGAGCTCGGCCCGGTCGATGGTCCCGCCGCTGACCACGGTCAGCGTGAGGGTCACCCACTGGGGTTCGGTGATGCCGGTCCCGGCGAGCTGCCGGTCCAGGATCGCGTTGAGCGCCTTCTCGGTCTGGCCGATGAGCGCGGTGCCGAAGGTCTGGGCTGCGGTCGTCATGATGACCTTCCAAGCCGTTTCATCAACTAACGTTTATTAGACGAACGTTTATGCCACGAACGAACCTACATCGTTAGTCCGACTAACGCAACAGGGTAGGATCGGCGTCATGAACAGCGGAGCCGAAGCCACCGACATGCCACACGACGGCGAGACGCAGACGCCGGACAGACTGCGCCGACGGGCCAGTCGCCTGCTGTCGGGCATGACCGCGCAGTCGGACCGGCTGATCAACGAGGGACTGGCCCAGGCCGACGCCCGCAAGTGGCACTACGCCGTGCTGGCCTCGCTGCATGAGCACGGCCCGGGCAGCCAGGCGACGCTGAGCCGGCGCACCGGCATCTACCGCAGCGACATGGTCGGCGTCCTCAACGAACTGACCGAGCGCGGCCTCGTCGGCCGGGCACCGGACCCCGACGACCGCCGCCGCAACGTCATCACGATCACCGCCCAAGGCCGCCGGCACCTGCGCCGCCTGGACAAGGTCCTGGACGACCTCCACGACGAACTGCTCGCCCCGCTGACCCCCGCCGAACGCGACCAGTTCGTGCACCTGCTCACCCGCCTGCTGGACCACCACACCCGGCAGGCACCGCACCCCCCGATCTCCTGACACGAAACCAGCCACGTGCCCGGCGCCGCGACGCTCGCGCAGCACGGTGGCGGGCCTGCCGCAGCACCAGGTGCGAGATCATCATGCCTGCGGCCGCGGCCACGTCGGACGCGTAGGGGCAAGCTCGCCACCGACGACCGACCCGCTCACTTTCGCGCCGTTGCTCGTCGGGCGAGATTATCGGCCCTTTCGGGCACTTGAGGTCCAGAGAAGGTTAATCCGGCCAGTCTCGCGACCAGCGACTCGCCAACATCCGCCGCATCTACGGCCCTGAGAAAGAGGCCCTCGGCGCCCTGGCCACGATGCCGGAGCGGCGGGCCCGATGGGGCGCCGCCGCGACGTGAGGCCATGGCCTAGAGACTCTCCTCAGCTGCCCGGATGGCGGCGGCTCACGACCCCTTGCGGCTGCGCTTATCCCCCTCCGGCCTCGACGTAGGGCGCCCACCCCTTATCGAGAAGGTGGAACCCCGCATCGATGGCCGCCGCTGGATCGGGCTCACGGATGGCCATGAGCTGAATCTGCAGGGCAAACCGGACGTAGAAGCGGATCTCTTCGCTTGGCTCCTCCAGCCCGAATTCCTCGGTGATCGCCGCGACCAAGGCATCCTCGTGGCGCAACCACATCTTCTCCGCGTAGTCGACCAGAGCCGGCGTCTCCTCCATGAGAGCGAGTATTTGACTCTGCGGCTCGGATCTGAGCGCGGCGATTTCGGAGAGGTAGTGGGCCTTCAGCGCGTCGGAGATCGAGGTCCCCGCCATGCGGCCACTCACCGCAGCAATCAGGCGTTCATGCCGCTCACCTTCGTCACTGAAGACAAGCGCCTCCTTGTGTGGGAAGTGTGTGAAGACCGTCTTGGGCGACACATCGGCCGCATCTGCGATCTCGCGCACAGTCACCGCATCGAAGCCGCGTGCAAGGAAAAGCGTCGTCGCCGCCTCCAATATCGCCGCCCGCGTCGCCGCCTTCTTGCGCTCACGTCGGCCCGCCGTCGCCGCATCCACCATGGCGCATACTCTACACCCGAACACTAAGCATATTGACAGTAAAAGTAGTCTCGATATAGTAAGTGAGTGAGTGAAGTGAACGGTTCTCGCTCATGGCGTACTCGTTGACGGGTTGCCGGGCTCCTGGCCAATGAGGTCTCAGCCCAGCCGCTCGGCCTCCTCGGCGCGCCCGAAAATCGCCGCCGCCGATCGGAGTCGCAGGCACAAGCGAGCCGCGTCGATCTCCGGCGGGCCCTCCCGCCAACCCGGCTATCGGAAAGGGACCCGACCATGTCCGAAGCAATTGACTCACGGTCTAAAAGTCGCGAGATGCCTGCCTCCCACGTGCGCTTGCCTGCGCAGCGCCGAGTGGCGGGAGCGTTGCTCGTCGCCGGGCCGGCGATCTTCCTGCTCGGGGAGTTTGTCGCCGCCGCAGCGTGGACCGACCCCGCCTACAGCTACACGCACCATTTCATCAGCAACCTCGGAGTCCATGGGCCCTCGACCCTGTTCGGGCAGTACATGTACTCGCCCCTAGCCTGGGTAATGAATGCCGGATTCCTCCTCTTCGGGATCACGATCCTGGCCGGAGTGGCCACGCTGCGCGATCTGTCGGACGGCCGCCGTTGGGCCATGCTCGCCCCCGCGACGCTGCTGGCCGTCGGCGGCGTCCTGCTCGCGCTGTTTCCCGGATCTGGCGAGGCACTCAACAACGGCACCGGCGAGTACCACAGCATGGGAGCCTTCGCCGGCTTCGTCGGTGGGAACGCGCTGGCCATCGTGCTCGGAAGCAGGTGGCGGCGCATCGGCATCTCTCCGCAAATGGGGCGAGCACTGATCACGGTCGGCGTGATCGGTCTGCTCTCGATGGTGCTCTACCTCGCGATGATCTTTACCACTGGCGACACCCCCATCGGCATCATCGGCCTGATCGAACGCGGCGCCGTTCACCCGTTCCTGATCGGCCTCATCTGCGCTGGAGCATCGATCTGGAAGCGGAAGACGTGAACGAACCCCTTGCGTCCTCCGTCACCACGGAAATGGCAGCCTGACGCCGAACTCTTCGAGCACCCAGCACACGCAGGCAGAACTCCCGCTCGAACCGCGCCCGGCCCGCGCCCACGATCCGGTCCACTCGCCCCGGCGGCTCGATCTTCAACGTCGACAGCGGCCTTCGGGACCTCCTCCGAATGCCGCGGGAACCGGCCCTCCTGCTCGAAGAACTTGAGCAACAGACCGAAGCCCAGCCGCGTCGCGCCTGTCTTGTTCCCCACCAGCTCCCAGTCGCCGAAGGCGTTGTACCCGAGGTATGCCGGCGAGCGGGCCGGCCACTGACGCCGGCCGAGTGGCAGGAGCACGTGGGAGGCGAGGTGCCCTACGTGCAGACCTGTTGAGGTGCGGCCCTGCCACCCCGGTATTCGCAGTCGCCGAGGGCCGGGCGGACGGGCCCCGGAGCGTGTCGGCAGGCTCCAGGGCCGTCGTCAGTCCTCCCGCCGGGGGCAAGGTGCGTGCCGAGCGACGGTCTGCCGGCCAAGGTCAACGACTACGGCGACACGAGCACGGCCTCCGACAACACCTGCACCGCGATCGCCTACGCCCGCAACACCACGACGCGGCGGATGCCGCGCATGCCCCGCCACCGCCGCTTCGCGCTGAGCGTGCTCACACCGCTGATCATCGGCCTGATGGCGCGGATCATGCTGTCCCCGGCCCGGCTCCGTGATCAGGGCGTTCCGCATTCCCGGCGACGTCGTGCGCGAGGTCTACGTGGACAACCCCGAGACGGCCGCGCAGACCCGCGCGACTCGGTGGCCAGAACGAGGGAGCTGTGCGCCGATCTGGGCATGATGAACCCGGTCAGCCGCCGTCTGTGGCGGGTCATGGGCATCTGGGACGAGCCGAGGGTTCGGGCGAGGAGCAACGCGTGAGCAAGACCGCCGTCGTCACGGGCGGGGCGTCGGGGATCGGGCGGGCCGTCGCCGCCGAGCTCGTACGGCGCGGCGTCCACGTCACGATCGCCGACGTCCGGGGGACCGACGACGCCGCCAAGGAGCTCGGCTGCGCGGGCGTCGTGTGCGACGTCTCCGACGCGGAGGCCGTACGGGAACTGGTCACCGGGGTGGCCGCCGAGCACGGGCGGCTCGACTTCCTGTTCAACAACGCCGGCATCGCGGTGGGCGGCCGTGCCGAGGAGTTCACCCTCGACCACTGGAACCGGACGATCGACGTGAACCTGCGCGGGGTGGTCCACGGTGTGCACGCGGCGTACCCGCTCATGATCGAGCAGGGCTTCGGGCACATCGTCAACACCGCGTCGCTGGCCGGGCTGACCCCCGCGCCCATGATGCTGCCGTACACGACGACCAAGCACGCCGTCGTCGGGCTGTCGCTCGCGCTGCGGGCCGAGGCGGCGGCGCACGGCGTGCGGGTCAGCGTGGTCTGCCCCGGGTTCACCGACACGCCGCTGCTGGACAACGCCAACCCCGGGCTGCCGCAGACCGAGATCGGCCTGCGCGCCCGCACGTCGGCCGTGCGGGCCCAGGGGCGCCTGTATCCCGTGGAGTCGCTCGCCCGCGACGTGCTGCGCGGCGTGGCCGCGAACCGGGCGCTCATCGTGGCGCCCGCGTCCGCCCGGGCCACCTGGCGGGCCGTACGGCTCTCGCCCGCCCTGGCGGTGCGGGCGGCCGGCACGGCCTTCCGCCGGATCATGCGCTGATACACGGCCGGATCACGGGCTGAGCGGCAGGTACTCGAACCAGTCGAACGCGGCGACGTTGGAGCTCGGGCGGCCGTTGGAGCTGGCGTACATGCCGACGTAGGCCCCGGTGAAGCCGCCGGCGACCGCGGTGCTGAGGATCCTGCCGTCCACCGGATCGCCGAGGTCGGTCCACTCCCCCGCCGTCACGGCGTACCTGGCCTGGTAGGCCTGCCCGCGCGCCTCGACGCCGAGGTACAGCCGCCGCTGGCCCGGCACCCGTACGGAGGCGAGCAGGTCGTCGCCGCCCCCTTTCCTGCGGACGAGTTCGAGGCCGCGCTGGGTCCGCACGAGCAGCACGTGGTGGTCGTCGTTCTGCACCAGCGCGAGCCCGGCGCACTCCCCGGCCGCGGGCGTGAAGTCGAGCGCGGCGTGGACGGCGAAGTCCACGTGCTGCTGCCGGCGGGCGACCAGGCTCGGGTTGACCCGCTGGGCCAGCGTCTCGGGCCGCAGCCGCAGCCGCAGCCGGCTGTCGCCGAGGCTCCAGTAGGGCGCGCGCGGGGTGCGCAGGTGGTTCCAGACCGGGGAGAGCCGGCCGGCGTCGAAGTGGTCGCAGGCGGGCACGGCGGGCCAGCGGTGCTCGGGCAGCGCGGGCCCCGCGGCCACGGGCTCGACCTGAGCGGCGACCGGCCAGCCGTCCTCCCAGGTGACCCGGGTGAGGAAGGTCTCCCTGCCCAGGTTGTCGCCCCGCACGTTGCCGGCGCCCAGGTCGCCGGGGGTGCCGTACGGGCGCGTGGCCAGCAGCACCATCCACCACTCGCCGTCCTGGGTCTCCACCAGGTCGGCGTGGCCCGTGCAGGCGATGGGGTGACCGAGGCCGAGATGCCGGTGGGTGAGGATCGGGTTGCGCGGGTTCGGCTCGTAGGGCCCGGTCACGTGGTCGGCCCTGGCCACCACGACCGCGTGGTCATACGACGTGCCGCCCTCCGAGCTCAGCAGGTAGTACCTGCCGCCGATCTTGTACAGGTGGGGGCCCTCGGCCCACACGGCGCCCCGCTGGACGGCCTCCCAGACGACCCGCTCCTCGCCTCGCGGCTCCAGCGTGACCGGGTCGAGCTCCAGGAGGTAGACCTCGGTCTCGCCGGGGTAGCGGGCCGCCTCCTTCTCCCTCGTGGCGGTGAACCAGACGCGGCCGTCGTCGTCGAACAGCAGCGACGGATCCATGCCGCGGGTGCCCGGCAGCCATCGGGGCTCGCTCCAGGGGCCCGCGGGGTCGGCGGCGGTGACGATGAAGTTGCCCGGCCCGTCCACCACCGTGGTCACGACATAGAAGACGCCCCTGTGATGGCGGATGGTGGCGGCGTAGACGCCGCCCGAGGGCCGCACACCGTCAAGGTCGAGCTGAGACGGGCGGTCGAGCACGTGCCCGAGCTGCCGCCAGTTGACCAGGTCGCGGCTGTGGAAGATCGGCACCCCGGGGAACCACTCGAAGCTGGAGGTCACCAGGTAGTAGTCCTCACCCACCCGGCACACCGATGGATCGGGGTGGAACCCGGGGATGACCGGATTCCGGAACTCCCACCCGTCGACTGCGTCGATCATTCGTCCCCTCTCTCAAGCGTGACCGGCCCGGTTCCCCCTTCCGGGGGAACCGGGCCGTCCGGCGCGGACACGGTGCGCCAGAGCCTCCCAGCGCGGGGCCTCCCTGCGCCAGGCCCCCGCGGCGGATCCGGCTCCGGTCATCGGTGTCCGGCAGGATGCCGGGGCTCAGCGCCGAAGCCGGAGCACGCCCCAGTGGCTGGTGTCCCGGTAGCTCTGGCCGGTGGCGTCGCTCCAGGTCACCGCGCTCGTACGGGCGGTCCCGGCGGCGTCGTTGACCTGGACGTCGAAGCCGAGCAGCGTGCCGTCCTCCAGGGGGATCGTGGGCAGCTTCACGGCCGCCTCGACCACGTATCCGCCGGGGACGACCTTCGCGGCGGCCGTCAGGTTGTCCTTCACGCCCGCGGCGTCGAAGGTGCCGCCGACGCTGGTCCTCCCGGAGAAGCTGATCCGGTACTGGCCGTCGTCGTCGCCGTAGCCTCTGGTCTTGCCGTTGCCGGGGTCGACGAAGAACTCGACCGAGTCCTGCTCCCAGGGGTTGGCCGACTGCTCGCTGAGCGTGGGGTCGGAGACCTGCGCCAGCAGGTAGAGCGTCCCGCCGCTCCACAGGGCCCGGGCCCGCGCGGTCGCCCCGGACGTGCCCTGGATCCACGTGGCGGTGCGGATCTCCGGCGCCTCCGACCAGACCCGGTCGACGGCGCCGTCGACCACGGGCTGCCGCCGGGGCGCCGTGGTGAGCTTCACCGCCGGCACGGCCGTCACCGTGCCGGTCCACGTGGTCTCCGATCCGCCGGAGGCGTCCCTGACCACCACGCCGACGTCGGTGCCGAGGGGAAGCCGCGCCTCCACCCGGTAGCCGCCGGGCGTCTTCTTCACGGCCGCGTCCACGCCGTGCGGGTGGCCGCCGTCACGCCCGACCGCGTACGGCCTGCCGCCGACGGTGAACGTCACCCGGTCGCCCCGGTCGTCGTCCGGGTCGCGCACCTCGGCCAGGACGTACAGCCACTTGGCCGACGAGCGCGCCTGGAACCCGGCCGACACCTGGCCCACACGGGCGATGGGGACGTCGGGCAGCAGGTCCCATTCGAGGTCCCGGCCGCCGTCCACCTTCGGCGTCGCGGCGGGGGCCTCCAGCCTGCGCACCAGCGGCGGCAGCTTCGCCGGGTCGGCGATCCCCCAGTACGCCGGCTTGGCCTGGAGCTCGTCGTCGAAGAGCAGCGGCGCGTTCAGCCGCGTGATCGGGAAGGTCGACAGCCACGTGTCGTCGTCGGCCAGGCCCCAGACGGTGACCGAGCTGATCTCGCTCTTGTGCCTGCGGAAGACGTCGAACAGCTCCTTGTAGCGGTAGCCCTGCTCGGCGAGCACCTCCGCGGGGATGGTGTCCCACGTGGAGACGAAGTCGGGGTAGACGCTCACGTCCAGCTCGGTGATCTGCTGGTCCACGCGGAGCGTCGCGAACGTCTCGACGGTGGCCTCGACCTCGGCGGCCGGCGGCTGCTCGATGTTCAGGTGGAGCTGGTGGCCGACGCCGTCGATCGGCACGCCCTCGGCCTTCAGCTTCTTTACCAGGGCGAACAACGCCTGCCGCTTGCGCGGGAACTCGGTGTTGTAGTCGTTGATGAACAGCTTGGCCGCCGGGTCGGTCTCGCGCGCGACCCGGAAGGCCGTGCGGATGAAGTCGAGACCGGTGATCTGGAACCACTTCGACCGGCGCAGCCCGTCGGGCTGGTTCTCGTCGATCACCTCGTTGACCACGTCCCAGACCGCGATCTTGCCCTTGTACCGGCCGACCAGGGTCTTGACGTGGTTCTCCAGCCGCTTCAGCAGCAGCGCCTTGTCCTGCGCGGAGGAGGTGAGGTCGCGGTCGCCGTCCTTGAACACCCAGTCGGGCGTCTGGCTGTGCCAGGCGAGCGTGTGCCCGCGGAAGGTCAGCCCGTGCTGGACGGCGTAGTCCACCAGGTAGTCGCCCTCGGCGAAGCTGAACTCGCCCTCACGCGGCTCGGTCGCGTCCCACTTGAGGTCGTTGCCGGGGGTGACGCCGCCGAAGTGCTTGAGCAGCAGGTCGCCGTGCTCGCCGAGCGTCTGGGCGCGGGAGATCGCCGCCCCCAGGGTGAACGGCACCTCGTCCTTCAGCGAGGGGATGCCGGTCTGGATCGGCTTGGGCTCGACGTACGTCAGCGTGAAGTCGTCCAGGTAGAAGGGGAACGTCCCGTCGTCGGACTCCAGGTAGACGCTGAGGAAGTCCACGTCGTGGGCGAGGGTGTAGGTGCCGGTGAGCTGGACCCACTGCCCCGCCGGGACCGCCTTCGGCGCGGCCACCCGCTCGTAGCTGGGCGTGCCGCCGGTCCGGCGCTCGATCGACAGGCCGAGGTTGCCCGAGGTCGTGTCCGGGCCGAGGCGCACCCAGGCCGACAGGGTGTACTTCGACCCCTTGGCCATCTTGCCCAGCACGCTGATCGCCGGGCCGTCCCACGAGGCCGAGCGGCCGGTGACGGCGAGGCTGCGCGTGCCTCCGTGCGCCGCCTCGGTGCTCGCCGTCAGGGACGCCGAGGCGCGCGGCGACCAGCCCTGCGCCGTGCCGGTCTCGAAGTCGGTGGTGAGCCCGGAGCGCGAGGGGTCGCTGTCGGAGGTGACCACGATGTCGTCGATGTAGTACTTCGCGGTGGCGTCGGAGCTCTCGGCGTAGAGCTGCAGGCCGGTGGAGTCGGCTCCGAAGGAGTAGGTGCCCGACAGCTCGGCCCAGCCGCCGTCGGTCACGGTGGCCGCGGCGACCCGCTCGTAGGTGGTCTCACCGCCGTCGGGGGTGCGCTGCATGGTCAGCGCGATCGTGCTGGACGGCTCCCCGCTCACCATCCGCGCGTACGCGGTCACCTGGTAGGTGACGCCCTTCTCGAAAGGCGGGCTGATGGACGCCCCGTGCCAGGTGGCGGTGCGGCCGGAGGTGAGCAGGGAGCGTGACCCCGAGTGCGCGGCGTCGGAGGTCGCACCGACCTCGACCCCGTCGCCTCTGGGCCCCCATCCCTGGGTGGTGCCGTCTTCGAAGTCGTACTTCGCGACCTGTACGGCCGCGGCGGCGGCGGGATTCGCGTTCACCGCGACCGCCGGCAGTCCCATGAGTGCGCACAAGACGGCCACGGCTGCGGGCCGAACTGGCAGCAAACGCGTAACTACCGCGGCCGTCCGGGAAAGGAGGCTGCGCATCGGGGGGTCTCCTCGTGCCGCGCTAGCGCGCGGACAGGTTGTCGGCGAGAAGCCGGATCAGAGGCTCGCGCCGGGTGCAGTGGGACAGGGCGAACGAGTCGGCGAGCGCGAGCAGTTCGTCGTCGGTCAGCCCGCGGAACAGATCGGCGTACTCGGGGAGCAGCGCCTGTGCGATCAGGATGTGCCGGATGAGGTCGTCGGTCTGGTAGCGGGCGCCCCACGGGTAAGGGTCCCAGCTCGGGAACTCGGTGTCGATCAGCCGGTGCAGCGGCGCGAGCTCGCCCGCCGTCTCCTCCATCGTCGAGCCCCACCGGTCGGCGCCGAGCCGCTTCTTCTTCGCCATGAACGGCCCGAACCGCTCCATGTACGACCCGCCGGCGCAGACCAGGCCCTGCAGGCCGACGTCCTTGTAGGTCCAGATGGACCAGCCGGCCTCGTACGCGTCGAAGATCTCCAGCTGGTCGCGCAGGATCTGGTAGCGCTGCTCGTCCACCGTGGGGTCACCGGTGTAGACGGGCCCGAACTCCCCGACCCAGATCGGCGTGCCGGTCTCCCGCTGGAAGGTGGTGCGGCGGGCGAAGGTGCGCTCCAGCTCGTCGCGATCGCACCACTCGCCTCGGGTGAAGCCCGGGTAGGGGCCGCCGTGGGCGAATCCGGCCAGCGCGTAGTCGTGGCAGACGAAAACGGTGTTCTCGTAGACCTCGTGGAAGACCGAGAAGTCGGTCGAGTAGGTGTTGCCGTCGAGGAACAGCACGTGGGCGGGGTCCACCGCGCGCAGCGCCTTGACCAGACGGTCGTAGAAGGGCCCGACCACCCTGCCGCTGGGGTCGCCCGGCTCGTTGATCGGGTTGTAGCCCGCCACCCACGGGTTGTCCTTGTAGTGGTCGGCCAGCGCCTCCCACAGGTGCACCGCCCGGTCCTGGAAGTGCCGGTGCTGCCAGAAGGAGGCGATGTGGGTGGGGTTGTCGGAGTGCCAGTGCTGGTTCTGCGCCCCCGGGAGCGCGTGCAGGTCGATGACGCTGTAGATGCCGCGCTCACCCAGCATCCCGATCACACGGTCGAGATGGCGGAAGCCGCGCTCGGTGATCTCCATCGGCCGGTCGTCCGTCTCGAAGTGGCGGTAGTTCACCGGGATCCGCACGCAGTTGACGCCTGTGTCCCGCAGCAGGTCGGCGTCGGCCTCGGTGAAGAACGAGGTGAGGAAGCGCTCGAAGAACAGCTCGTAGCGTTCCTCGCCGAGCGCTTCTCGCACCGCCGCGCGCATGGAGGACTCGTCGGCCGCGTAGCCGGTGATGAAGTTCTCCATGTTGAGCCAGCCGCCCAGGCCGACCCCCCGCAGCCGGACCGTGCCGCCCGTCTCGTCTACCAGCCGGGATCCGGACACACGCAGCAGCGTCATCGACTCTCCTCAATCTCCGAAAATCCTCGAAACCGGCGGCGTGGCCGGAGGGCGACGGCCCCGCTTCTCCACGGCGACCCGCTGCTGAAAAGTTTCGGCCAGTATCCGAATGTTTCGTGGTCCGGAGGATAAGTAAAGCTGACGTTGAGCGTCAAGGGCGCTGTCGGCTTGATCACGACGGTCAACCGTCCCATCAGGAGGAACCGGTTCAGGTATCCCGAAAGTTTCGGCTACGATCTGCTTCATGCCAGTGAAAAGGCGGGTGACCATCGCCCAGATAGCGGAGGAGGCCGGAGTCTCCGTTCCGACCGTGTCCAAGGTGATCAACGGCCGTCCCGAGGTGGCGCCGGAGACCCGTCAGCGGGTGGAGCGCCTCCTGCAGAAGCACGGCTACCAGCGCAGGACGGGACAGGGCGACGGCCCGGTCGGTTTACTGGACCTGGTGTTCGCCGAGATCGAGAGCCCGTGGGCCATGGAACTGGTGCGCGGGGCCGAGCAGGCGGCGCACGAGGCCGCCGCGAGCGTCGTGATATCCGTGCTGCACACCCATGCGGGCCCCGGCCGTGACTGGCTCGAGCGCATCGCGGCGCGGCGCACGGACGGCGTGATCATCGTCAGCTCCCGGCTCTCGGTGCGGCAGCAGGGCCAGCTCAGCGCCCGCTCGATCCCGTTCGTCGTCGTCGACCCCGAGGGCGAGCCGCCGCCCGGCGTGGCGTCGGTCGGCGCGACCAACTGGCACGGCGGCCTGGCGGCCACGCGCCACCTCCTCGACCTCGGCCACACCCGGATCGGCATGATCGGCGGTCCGCCCGACATGCTCTGCAGCCGGGCCAGGATCGACGGCTACCGCGCCGCGCTGGAGACCGCCGGGGTGTCCATCGACCCCGAGCTGATCCGGTACGGCGACTTCCTGGTCAACTCGGGCCACGACGCCGGTCACGCGCTGCTCTCGCTGGACAACCCCCCGACCGCCATCTTCGCCGGCAGCGACATGCAGGCGTTCGGCGTGTTCGAGGCGGCCAGGCAGCGGGGCCTGCGGGTGCCCGAGGACCTCAGCGTGGTCGGCTTCGACGACCTGCCGCTGTCCCGGTCCGCGTGGCCACCGCTGACCACCGTGCGCCAGCCGCTGGAGGAGATGGCCGCGCTGGCCGCGCGCATGGTGCTGGCCATGGGCCGGGGCGAGAACACCGAGGCCCGCCGTGTCGAGCTGTCCACCGATCTGGTGATAAGGGAGAGCACCGCGAGTCCCCGGTGAAAGCCCGGTGGAACGATGAAACCGGGACCGGTCCCATGATCGTCCAAAATGGGAGCGCATGGACGAACGGGGGCGCGATGGCCGACGGACACGCTAAGGTTTCTGCGGATATCGCCGGGTTCGCGGGACGGGGCTGACGGTTGCGGAGTTGGGGTGGAGCGGCCGTCACGGCATTCGCCGCGGCACTCATGCTCCTGGGAGGTTCCGGGTCGGCGGCCCTTGCGGCGCCGGCGCGTGACGAGGCCGGGACGGTGCGGACCACGGCCCACGGGGCGAGCGGAACGCACGCGGTGACCTCCTCGGAGTCATTGGTTCCCCGCATGACCTGGGCGGCGGCGCCGTCCGTCGAGGAGCGGCCCTGCCCGGTCGCCGTGCCGTCCGGCACGACCTGCGGCTACCTGCTCGTCCCCGAGCGGCGCGACGTCCCGAACAGCAGGACCATCAAGGTCGGCTACGCGGTGCACCGCGCGCCGGAAGCCCAGGGGCAGGCCGCCGACCCGGTCGTCTACATGAGCGGCGGCCCGGGATCGGCCTCGCTCCAGCTCACCGGATTCCTCACGCAGATGCTCCCCGGCCGTGACGTGGTCGTCCTCGAACAGCGCGGCGGACGCTACTCCGAGCCCAGGCTGAGCTGCCCCGAGATCGCCCGCGGGATCGTCGACACCCTGCGCACGCCCGGGCCGGGGGCGGCCGAGAACGTCGCGCTCGCCCGGCAGGCGGAGGCCTGCCAGTCGCGCCTGGAGGCGGAGCACGTCGACCTGCGCGGCTACCGGACCGCCGAGATCGCGGCCGACGTCGTGGACCTGCGGGCCGCGCTCGGCTACCCGGGGTGGCACCTGTTCGGCGTCAGCTACTCCACCCGCCCGATGCTGCTGGCGGCGGCGCGCGACCCGGAGGGCACCCGGGGGGTCGTGCTGGACTCCCTGCTGCCCGCGCGCGCCCACTGGTACGACGAGGCGGCCGGCACGCTCGCGGCGACGATGACCAAGCTGGGGATCGCCGCCCGGTTCGACGCCATGGTGAAAGCGCTCGACGCCCGCCCCGCGACGTACGAGACCCGGGACCCGCTCACCCGGGAGCGGCTGACCGTGCGGCTCAACGGGGACGACGTGGCGACGATCCTCGCCGAGGCGCTGCACGAGACCGACGTGATCCCGATCGTGCCGGCCCTCGTGGACGGGCTGGCCTCCGGCCGCGCCGAACTGCTGCAGCCCCTGGTCGACGCGGCGGGCGACGGGCTGACCTCGCACGAGTGGGGGCTGTACTACGCCGTCCAGTGCCAGGACGAGGTGCCGGACAACACCTTCCCCGAATCGCGGGGCCCCCGCCTGTTCACCGGGGTCGTCGACGCGGCGATCTGCGACGCCTGGGGACTGCCCGCCGCGCGGGCCGAGGCCGACGCGCTGACGCCCGGCGCGACCGGCGCGACCGTCGCCCCCGCCTCCGCGCAAGGCGAGACGGGAGGCACGGCGGCCGGGGGCACGGCGGAAAGCACGGTGGCCGGGAGCACGGCCGCCGGGAGCGGGGTCCCGCCGATCCTGGTCCTGGGCGGCCGGTACGACCCCACCACCCCGCCCGAGGCCGCGCGTGAGGCGGTGTCGGCCGTGCCGGGCGCGCGGTTCGCCGAGTTCGCCGGGACCGGGCACGCCGTGTTCCTGTCGAACGGCTGCGCACGGCGGATGATCGCCGCGTTCCTCGACGACCCGGCCGCGACTGCGCCCGCGTGTGACCCCGGCGCCGCGCCGCACGCGCTCGTGCGGCCGGGCGACCTCGCCCTCACCTCCTCGGTCTACCGGATGCTCCGGTCGCCGATCCCGCTCGTGGTCCCCGCCGCCTTCCTGCTCGTGTCGGCCGTCCAGCTCCTCGCTGCGCTGGTCTCCCTGATCCGCAGGCGCGGCGGCGCGCTGAGCGCGCTCGCGGGGCTGACGGGGGTCGCACTGGGCGGGCTGTCGGCGCTCAGCCTGTCGGCCGTGGAGGATTGGACGACGCTGGCGATCGGGGTGCCGCACGCCCTGGCGTGGTACGGCCTGCTGGCCCTCGTCTCCACGGGACTGTCGGTCGTCGAGGCGTTCCGGCTGAACGCCGCCGCCGCCCGGATCGTCCCCGCCCTGACAGGCCTGGCGTTCCTCGCCTGGCTGTACGGCTGGCTGCTCGCCTGATCAAGCAGGCCTCAAGAGAGAGTTAAAAGGAAAGTTTCTTATTAGAGAGCATTGACGGAGCAGCTCACACCGGCTTACCTTCCGATCAATCCCCTGGGGGCGGGGTGTGGAACGTCGGCACTTCGCCTGTCGGAGGTGTGGCTGTGCGCCTGTCCCTGTTCTCCCGGACCGCACTCGCGGTCTGCCTCACGCTCGCCGCCGGGGCCGCGGTGCTCGGCGGCGGCACCGCCGGGGCCGCCGCCGGCGACGAGGCGTGCCGGCCCGACGGGCTCTACCGGACGCCCGGGGTGGACGTCCCCTACTGCCTCGCCTACGACGAGAACGGCCGGGAGAAGATGGGCGCCGGCCATCCGCGCCGTATCATCGGCTACTTCACCGGCTGGCGCGACGGATCCAACGGGCAGACCCGCTACCTCGTGACGGACATCCCGTGGGGCAAGGTCACCCACATCAACTACGCGTTCGCCCACGTGGGGCCGGACAACAAGATCTCCGTCGGCTCCGGCACCCCGAAGAACCCCGCCGTCGGGATGACCTGGCCGGGCGTCGCCGGCGCGGAGATGGACCCCGCCTACTCCTTCAAGGGCCACTTCAACCTCCTCGCCAAGTTCAAGAAGCAGCACCCGGACACCAAGACGCTGATCAGCGTGGGCGGCTGGGCCGAGACGGGCGGTTACTTCGACGACGCGGGGAACCGGCAGGCGAGCGGCGGCTTCTACACGATGACGTCGACCCAGGCGGGTATCGACACGTTCGCGGACTCCGTCGTGTCGTTCCTGCGGACGTACGGCTTCAACGGGGTGGACGTCGACTACGAGTACCCCACGTCCATGAAGGACGCGGGCAACCCGCTGGACTGGCCGGCCGCCAACGCCAGGCGCGCCACCCTCATGAAGGGCTACGCCGCGCTGATGAAGACGCTGCGGGAGAGGCTGGACGCCGCCTCCGCCGCCGACGGCAGGTACTACATGCTGACGGTCGCCGCGCCGTCCAGCGGCTACCTGCTGCGCGGTATGGAGACCTACCAGGTCACGCAGTACCTCGACTACGTGAACATCATGTCCTACGACCTGCACGGCGCGTGGAACAAGTACGTCGGCCCCAACGCCTCGCTGTTCGACGACGGCAGGGACGCCGAACTCGCCGCCGCCGGCGTGTACGGCACCGCGCAGTACGGCGGCATCGGCTACCTGAACACCGACTGGGCCTACCACTACTTCCGCGGCGCCCTGCCGCCGGGCCGCGTCAACATCGGCCTGCCGTACTACACCCGGGGCTTCAGGAACGTGCAGGGCGGCACGAACGGCCTGTGGGGCACGGCCCCCTCGTCCACCTGCCCGGCCGGGGCCGGCCTGACGAGCTGCGGTGACGGCGCGGTCGGCATCGACAACCTGTGGCACGACCTCGACACGGCCGGCAAGGAGTCGCCCGCGGGGTCCAACCCGATGTGGCACGCCAAGAACCTGGAGAAGGGCGTCCTCGGCGACTACCTGGCCTCCTACGGCGTCACCGACACGTCGCTGACCGGCGCCTACACGCGTCACTACGACTCCACCCTGGTCGCGCCGTGGCTCTGGAACTCCGCCAAGAAGGTGTTCCTGTCGACGGAGGACGAGCAGTCGGTGGGGGCCAAGGCCGACTACGTGATCTCCAGGGGCCTCGGCGGCACGATGGTCTGGGAGCTGGCGGGCGACTACGGCTGGAACGCCGCCAAGGGCCAGTACGAGCCGGGGTCCACGCTGACCACGCTGATGTACGACAGGTTCAGGACCGCCGCGCCGTACGGGAACGTGCGGGCGACCACCCCGATCCCGGCGCAGAAGCTGGACGTCTCGGTGGAGTTCCGCGACTTCGCTCTGGGCGACAACAACTACCCGATCAACCCGAAGATCCACATAACCAACAACTCGGGTCTGACGCTGCCGGGCGGGACGGAGTTCCAGTTCGACTACGCGACCTCGGCGCCGGGCAACGCGGCCGACCAGTCGGGCTTCGGCTCGACGATCGTCCGCAGGGACCACACCGCGCCGAACAACGTGGGCGGCCTGAAGGGCGACTACAACAGGGTGTCGCTGAAGCTGCCGAGCTGGCAGTCCCTCGCGCCGGGCGCCTCGGTGGACGTCGCCTTCGTCTACTACCTGCCCACCTCCACCCCCTCCAACTGGACGGTCTCCTTCGGCGGCACGACGTACGGGATCACCCAGGACCTGGCCAGGGGCGGCGTGACGGCCTCCCCCTCCGTGTCTCCCCCGGTGTCCCCCTCGGCGTCGCCGTCCGCGTCCCCGTCGGCGTCCCCGTCGGTGTCCCCGTCGGCCGGCGCGTGCACGGCGCCCGCATGGTCGTCCACGACCGTCTACACGAGCGGCCTCGTCTCGTACGCCGGGCACACCTGGAAGGCGCAGTGGTGGACCCTGGGCGAGACGCCGGGCACCGCGCAGGTGTGGCTGGACCAGGGCCCCTGCGCGTCGGCGTCCCCTTCGGCCTCGCCCTCCGCGTCCCCCAGCGCGTCGCCCAGCGCCTCACCGTCCGTTTCGCCTTCGGCCTCGCCCTCGGCGAGCCCGGGTCCTCCAGCCTGGACGGCCGGCACGGCGTACGCGGCGGGCGTACGGGTGACCTACGGCGGCGTGGTCTACCAGTGCCGGCAGCCGCACACCGCGCTGGCGGGCTGGGAGCCGCCGAACGTTCCCGCCCTCTGGACCAGGATCTGACCCCACCCGTGCCCGCACGTCCCGCGGCGGCGTCCGCCCGGACGTACGGCCAAGCCTCCGGGCCGGGCCGGACCGGTGACACCGGCACGGCCCGGAGCCGATGCCCGGCGGTCTCCAGCCCCTCACCAGGGCGGGAGACCGCCGGGCGTCACACTGTCTTGCTCATGCCGCCCCGGCGCTTCGGGCACGGCGCGCCACGTGCCGGGTGACCAGCAGCATCGCCCCGACCGAGGCCAGCATGCCGGCGACGATGACCGGCACGACGGCCCCGAACCCGTAGGCGCCGGCGACGAGACCGAACAGCGGGGGGCCGAGGAGCGCGCCCACGCTGCCCATCTGGGCCACCATCCCGGTGCCCACGTCGGCGTGGTCGAGACGCTCAAGCACCAGGGGCAGGGCGGCGAAGCCGAGGGCTCCCAGCAGGCCGTTCTCCAGGGAGACGACCCCCGCGCCGGCCGCCGCGGCGGCCAGGGGCCCGTCGGCGACGTAGGTCAGCCAGGCGGCCGGCACGACCAGCAGCCCCGACGCGGCGAGCGCCGCGAGCGGCACGCCCCGCCGGAGCAGGACTCCCACGGACAGCCCGCCGAGAACGCCGGCGAACGAGATGGCGGAGGTCAGGGCCCCGGCGGCGCCGGCCGAAGTCGCGTGCCTGTCGATCAACAGCGTGGGCAGCAGCACGACCACCGGCATCGTCACCAGCACCATCAGGCAGAAGGACGCGGTGAGCAGCGCGGGCCACGCCAGCGCCCGCGCGCCGGGCACGGGCCCGGCGGCAGCGCCGGAGGCGGACGGCCGCGGCAGCCGCATCCGGACGGCCACCGTCGTCAGCAGCGTCAGCCCCGCGATCAGCAGCACCCAGCCGCGCCAGCCGAGGGCCTCCCCGGTGGCGCCGCCGGCGAGCGTGCTCACTCCGATGCCGACGGGGACGAACGTCGCCCAGACGGACAGGGCGAGCCCCCGGTCCCGCTCCTCGGCGAGATGGAGGATCAGCGCCGGGCAGGCGATGGTGACCACGAGATATCCGGCGCCCTCGGCGACGCGGGCGGCCAGCAGCCAGGCGAAGCTCCCCGCGGCCGCGCTCAGCGCGCTCGCCGCCGCCATCAGCGCCAGGGCGGCGACCAGCGCCCTGCCCGTGCCGGACCGGTGGACCAGATATCCGGCGGGCAGCCCGGCGACGGCCCCCACCCCGACCACCGCCGAGATCACCCAGCCCAGTTGCGACAGCGACAGCCCGAGTTGCTCGGCCATCGACGGCCCGACCGAGGAGAACTTGCCGTAGCTCATCGCCGCCACGACGCCGGCGAGGTAGACGAGGAGGATCGTCAGCCATGGCGAGCGCCGCACCGGCGCCGCGTTCCGCTCGGATCCGCCTACCGTCGGCTGAGGGGTCATGGCTCTCCTTCGTGGCGGTCGTCACCGCGGACGTACGGGCCCATCGGCGAATTCGGCTTGTTGTTCACTCAATCAGGAGAATGCGTACGCCGCCTGGCGCATCACCGGAACCGATCACCACGGCACCGTCCGCAGCCGTCGCCGGTCCGCGGTGGCGTGGGAGGCTCCGATCAGTGGGACCATGGCTGGGTCTGCGCCCGGTGAAAAGGAAGGCAAGGCAGGTGGACCAGGTCGCCCGGATGTGCAACGACGCCCCGGCCCCGCGCATCGGCCGGCGAACGACCGGACGGACCGCTCCGGCGGCGTCACGCGCCGTCGCGCCGCGTAACCGTCTGCGGCTGCTCGCCGCGCCGCTGCTGGCCCTGCTCGCGGTGCTGCTGGTCGCGACGCCCGCACGGGCCCACGACGTGCTCGTCGCCAGCGACCCCAAGGACGGCGCGGCTCTCGGCGCGATGCCCGCCGCCGTGACGCTCACGTTCAACCAGGTCGTGCGCCGCGACTACGCGAGGATCGCCGTCACCGGCCCGGACGGCGCCCACTACGAGCAGGGCGAGGTCAGGGTGGACGGCCCGCGTGTGTCCATCGGCGTACGGACGGGCACCCCTGCGGGGGCCTACGTGATCGGCTACCGCATCGTGTCGAACGACGGTCACCCGGTCACCGGCACCGTGAAGTTCAGCGTGACCGGTGCGGGCGCGGCTCCCGGGACGCCCTCCCAGCCGACGGATCCGCCGGCGGCCGGCGCGACGACCGGCTCCGGCGCGTCGTCAGGTCAGGGCGGCGGAAGCTGGGTCTGGGGGCTGCTGGCCGTCACCGCCGCCCTGCTGGCGCTGTGCGCGCGCGTGCTCGTCAAGCACGACCGCCGGCTGCGCGAGGGGACGGTGCCGGCTCCCTCGGCTCCCCCGGCGGCGGACACGGCAGCGGACACGGCGGCGGACACGGCGGCGGGGCCGACTCGGGCGGCCTCTCCTGCCGGCACGGCGGGCGGCACGAAGACAAGCGGCACGGCGACGGGTGGCACGGCATGACCGCGACCTCGGAGCGCCGCGTCCCGGCACGCCGGTCCGAGCCCGGAGCGGAGCGGGCCCGTGCCCGGGTCCCGGCGGCCGGGCTGACCGCCGGCGGCGTCCTCGCGGTCGTGATCGCGACATGGCTCACGGTGCCCGGGTCCGTGCCGGGGCTCCCCATGCCGGGCACGATCGTGCAGTACGGCCTGCCGGTCGTCCGCCTCGTGCTCGACCTGGCCGCCACCGCGACCGTCGGGCTCAGCCTGCTCCCCAAACTCCTCGGCTTCGACGACCCGGACAGGACCGAGCCGGTCGCCGTCAGGGCCCGGCACTGGGCCGTGCTGTTCTCGCTGGTCTGGTGTGCGGCGGCGCTGACGTCGGCCGTCCTCAGCGCGGCCGAGATCACTCCGGGCAGCCTTCCCGACGTGGCGACGTACGTCGACGGCATCGGCGCCGGGCAGGGCATGATCGTGAGCGCGTCGTGCGCCCTGGCCAGCGCCGCCGTGGGGATGCTCGCGGTGCGGTTCGGTGAGAAGGTCCCGGCCGAGTTGCGGGTGCTCGTCGCCGGGTTCGGGCTGCTGCCGCTCCCGGTCACCGGTCACGCCTCGAACTGGTACTGGCACGACCTCAGCATGGTCTCGATGGAGTTGCACGTCATCGGCGCCTGCGCCTGGGTGGGCGGCCTGGTCGCGCTCGCCGTCCTGTTGCCCCGCCACCGCGACCTGCTCGCCCGCACGTTGCCCCGGTTCTCCCGGCTGGCGACGTACGCGCTGATCGTCGTGGGGCTGTCCGGGCTCTTCAACGGCCTGGTGGAGCTTCTGCTCACGCCCGGCGAGAGCTTCCCCGCGTCACTGTTCACCACGGGCTACGGCCGGCTCGTGGTCGCCAAGACGGTGTTCACCGCAGTGATCGCGATGCTGGGGGCCAACATCCGCTGGCGGCTGCTGCCCGCGGTCACGCGTCAGGCCCCGGCGGCGTTCGCCGCCTGGGCGGCCCTGGAGCTGACCGTGATGGGCCTCGCGTACGGCGTCGCGGTCGCACTGACCAAGGCTCCCGTGGCCTGACCCACGGCCCTGCCTGACCAGCGGCCCTGCCCGGCCGGTGCTGCCCGGCCGGTGCTGCCCCGGCGCCCGGACCTATCCGGCGCGCGCCAAGGCCGGGCACCTGCCGCGACTCACTTTCAGAACACGGACACCAGGACGCCGAAAAAGGGGCCGCCCCGCGAGGGAGCGGCCCCTTGGCATCAGGCCCGGCAGAACCCGCCAGCGCGGACCCGGCGGCCGTCAAGCGGCCGGGTCCGGCACAGCGGGCAGCCGTCAGGCCGTGGGCGCGGACCCGGCGGCGGGCGCGGACACCGACTCGGGCGCCGCCCCCGACACCGCCTCCGGCACCGCCGTCGACGCGGCATCGAGCGGCGCGTCCGGCTCGGCCGCGATCTCCCTCTCCCCGGCCCGCCCCTCCTGAGCGATCCTGTCCTCCGCCGCGGCGGCCGTCAGGCCCTGGCGGCCGGCGAACCACTCCAGCGCGTACCACACGACGGCCAGCGCGGCGAGCGCCGCCGGCCAGAACTCCGGCGCGTACGGCGGGGCCTCCAGCATCCGGTCCTGCGCCAGCAGCCCGCCGTACACGCCCGCGGTGGCGAGCACCGCGCCCGCGAGCGGCCGCAGCAGCCTGACCGGGACCAGGAAGGCCAGGTCGACGCAGAGGCCCGCGAGCAGGAAGAAGAACGGGATGGTCGACGGGGGGAACCCGCCGCCGACGAGCAGCGGCCAGATCAGGCATCGGTAGGCCACGTACGACGCGGCGACGGCGGTGGCGGTGAAGCGCCGGCCGATCATGACGCGGGCGAAGACCAGGATTCCGATGCCCACCACGCCCGCGTACACGGCGTAGACGACGTCCGGCACCGGCAGCGAGAACTGGAGGACCATGGCGCGGTCCACGGCCTGCCCCATCTGGTCGGCCGCGAAGTTGAGCAACGTCGGCTCGGCGTACGGCTGCCCCCGGTCCCAGGAGGCCAGCTCCAGCACGCCGTACTCCTGCTGCAGCTCGGGGAAGTGCGCGTTCTCCAGGAAGAACGCGAACAGGCCGCCCAGCACGAGCACGCGCCGCCTGCCCGAGATCGCCGCGTAGCGGCCCGAGCCGATGTACCAGCCGCGGATCACCCCGGCGAGCATCAGCGCGGTGCCGATGTACAGCAGCGCGTGGGACGGGCTCCAGGCGGTGATGTCGATGCCGTTGACCCGGTGGTTGATCAGGTCGAGCGGGATCGCGATGAGGAAGACCCCGGTGCCCCAGACGATCAGGCGGGAGGCCGTGCGGTCCACCCCGTAGCCGGTGTACCAGTGGACGATGGTCAGCGCCACGGCGATCACCGTGCCGGCCGTGTTGAGCAGGTGCGGCGGGGCCAGGTCGTCGCGCAGCCACTTGAAGTGCCACGACACGTCCCAGCTCGACCCGAGCACCTTGAGGACGAACGCCGCGAGCCAGCCCAGGTAGAGCACCCGGAAGAGGTCCTCCGGCGTCCGCCTGCCCGCCTCCCCTCTCGTCCAGTAGGGAAGGGCCCACTCGATCGCGCGAGCGGGGACTTGCTTGAGCGGCGTTCCATTCACGCGCGAAATGATGCCGCTCCCCATGGTGGGGCGCAATCAGGGATTACCCCGATCCATCATCACGATTCGTACCGGTGATCGGGTATGGACGGCGAGGCACGGTCGTCCACAGGCGCGGCGGGCTCCTCAGCTGTCTCTCAGGAGTGACGAGTAGCATCTCGACATGGCTTTTCCGGGTGGGCGGCGTGCCCTCGCGATCGTGGTCTCGCTGGTCATCCTGATGGCCGCGGGCGTGACGTGGGCTCTGTGGCCCTCCGACCCCGTGGTGAAGGGTCGTGACCTGGTCATCCCCGTCATGGACGGACCGGCGGACGACCAGCGCGTCGACCTCGACGCCACCTTCTATCCCCCGGCCTCCGGCGGCAGGGCTCCCGCCGTGCTGCTCGCCCACGGCTTCGGCGGCAGCAAGGAGAGCGTGCGTGAGCAGGCGGGGCGGCTCGCGGGGCAGGGCTACGCCGTGCTCACCTGGTCGGCGCGCGGGTTCGGCCGCTCGACCGGGCAGATCGCGCTCAACTCCCCCGACTACGAGGTCAAGGACGTGCGGGGGCTGATCGACTGGCTGGCCGGGCGGCCCGAGGTGCGTCTCGACGGCCCGGGCGACCCGCGCGTCGGGATCGCCGGCGGCTCCTACGGCGGCGCGATCGCGCTCATGACCGCGGCCTACGACAGCCGGGTCGACGCGATCGTCCCCCAGATCACCTGGCACGACCTCGCCGACGCGCTCTTCCCCGACGCCTCCGGCAAGGGGCCGGTGAACGGCGTGTTCAAGAAGATGTGGGCCGGTATCTTCTTCACCTCCGCGGCCGACCGGCTGGCCCCGGGCGGCGGCTCCGGCGCGGGCGGTCTCGCCGGCCTCGCCGGCGCGGCCGCGCAGCCGCCCGGCGGATCCGGGGGCAGGGAGGCCGGGCAGGGGTCCGGGCAGGCGGCCGCGGCGGCGCCCGGGCCCGACCAGGTGCGGTGCGGGCGGTTCCTGCCGCAGATCTGCGAGATGTACCAGAAGGTGGCCGAGACCGGCCGGGCCACCCAGGAGGCGGTCGACCTCCTGCGGCGGTCGAGCCCGGTCTCGGTGCCCGGCAGGATCAGGGTGCCGACGCTGCTGCTCCAGGGCCAGCGCGACTCGCTGTTCCCGCTCTCGCACGCCGACGCCAACGCCCGCGCGATCGCCGCCACCGGCGCTCCGGTCGAGGTCGCCTGGTTCAACGGCGGCCACGACGGCGGCGACGGCGAGGCCGACTGGCTGTCCGGCCGTACGACCGGCTGGTTCGACCGCTATCTGAAGGGGACGGGCTCCCCCGCAGGCGACGGCGGCTCCGCGGCGTTCACCGTGACCAGGGACGGCGGGCGCGACCCGGGCACGCGCCGGCCCGTGCTCCTGCACGCGACCGGGGACCGCTACCCGGGCCTGACGGGCGCGGAACGGACCACCGTCGCCCTTGACGGCCCCCAGCAGACGATCGCCAACCCGGCGGGCGGGTCGCCCGCGTCGATCTCGGCCGTCCCCGGCCTCGGCGGACTGCTCGGCGGCAACGGCGGCGCGTCGATCGCACTGGACATGCCCGGCCAGGCGGCCGTCTTCGAGTCCGCCCCGCTGGCCAGGCCCACGCAGGTCACCGGCAGCCCGACCGTCACGATCAAGGTGTACGGCACGGGCGAGGCCACGCTGTTCGCCAAGCTCTACGACGTCTCCGGAGGATCGCTGCCGGTGCTCCCGTCGAGCCTGGTCGCACCGCTGCGGGTCACCGCGAGCGAGGCGGGCACGCCGGTCACCGTGACGCTTCCGGCCATCGACCGGCGTTTCGACGCCGGGCACAGGATGCGGCTGGTGGTGTCCACCACCGACCTCGGGTACGCGACGCCCGCCGCCCCCGCGGTCTACCGGGTCGCGCTGGACGCCCCCGCGCTGGAGCTGCCCGGGGACGCGGCGCTGCGGACGCCCGCCACCGGCCCGGCGTGGTGGACGTGGGCCCTGCCGCTCGCCGCGATCGTGGTCGCCGCCGTGCTCCTGCTGACCGGCAGGACCAGGCGCGGCACGCACGCGGGCGACGTCCCCGACGCGGAGTCGGCCGAGGTGCCCCTGGTGATCAGCGGGCTGGGCAAGCGCTACCGCAACGGCGAGAAGGCGGTCGACAGCCTGTCGTTCCGCGTGGAGAAGGGCCAGGTGCTCGGCCTGCTCGGGCCGAACGGCGCGGGCAAGACCACCACGATGCGCATGCTCATGGGCCTCATCCACCCCGACGAGGGCGAGATCCGGATCTTCGGCCACCGCGTGCGCCCGGGCGCTCCGGTCCTGTCGCGACTGGGTTCGTTCGTCGAGGGGCCCGGTTTCCTGCCGCACCTGTCCGGCCGGGCCAACCTGGAGCTGTACTGGCAGGCGACGGGACGACCACCGCAGGACGCCCACATGGAGGAGGCGCTGGAGATCGCCGGGCTCGGCGCGGCCCTGGAGCGCGCGGTGCGCACCTATTCCCAGGGCATGCGCCAGCGCCTGGCCATCGCGCAGGCCATGCTCGGCCTCCCCGACCTGCTCGTGCTGGACGAGCCGACGAACGGCCTCGACCCGCCGCAGATCGCCGAGATGCGCCGGGTGCTCAGGGCGTACGCCGAGCGGGGGCGCACCGTCATCGTCTCCAGCCACCTGCTCGCCGAGGTCGAGCAGACCTGCAGCCACGTCGTCGTCATGCACCGCGGGCGGCTGGTGTCGGCCGGGCCGGTCGGCGACCTGCTCGGCACCGCGACGGCCGTCAACGGCGGCGGGCCACGCCTGGAGGACGTGTTCCTCGACCTGATCGGAGAGAGCCGTTGAGCCCGAATCGACCGGCCCCGGACCTGACCGGAGACGTTCCCGCCGGTGGGCGCGCCGCGCCGGTCGCCCAGGACGGACCGGACACGCGCGGGGGCGAGGCGGGAGGCCGGGCGCCCGGCTACGCGCCGGGGCGCACGCTGCCGCTCCGGGTGGAGTTCGTGCGGCAGTTGCGGCGGCGCCGGACCATGGGGATGTTCGCCGTGCTCCTCGCCCTGCCGTGGGTCCTGGTGGTGGCGTTCCAGTTCGGGCCGGCGGGGCGGGGCCAGAGCAGCCTGCGGCTGTCGGACCTCGCCACGGCGGGCGGGCTCAACTTCGCGGCGTTCGCCCTGTCGGTGTCGGCCAACTTCCTGCTGGTCGTCGCCGTGGCCCTGTTCTGCGGCGACACGGTGGCGAGCGAGGCGAACTGGTCGTCGCTGCGCTACCTGCTCGCGGCGCCGGTGCCCCGCGACCGGCTGCTGCGCCAGAAGCTGGTGGTGGCGCTGGCGTACTCGGCCGCCGCGGTGACCGTGCTCCCGCTGATGGCCCTGCTCGCCGGCACGCTGGCCTTCGGATGGAACGACATCACCGTGCCGGGGACCGGCGAGGTGATCCCCGCCGCCGACGTGCTGCCCAAGTTCGCCGTCGTGATCGGGTACGCCCTGGTCAGCCAGCTGGTGGTGGCCTCGGTCGCCTTCCTGTTGTCGGTCGGCACCGACTCCCCGCTCGGCGCGGTCGGCGGGGCGGTCGGCCTGGTGATCGTCAGCACCATCCTGCAGGCGGTCGAGGCGCTGGGCTCGCTGCGCGAGTTCCTGCCCACCTTCTGGAACACCGCGTGGCTCGACGCGCTCGCGCCCGAGCCCGACTACAGCGGCATGGTGAAGGGCGTCGCGGTCTCCGTGACCTACTCGGTGATCCTCGTCGCCCTGGCCTTCCGCCGTTTCCGGCGCCGGGACGTCGTGTCCTGACCGTCCGTACGGCCGTGGGCGGCGCCCGCCGTGCCGGTTAACCGGTAGGCCGGATATCCGGTGGCATGGTGGCGGAATGGAGGCTGGCGGCGCAGACGGGGCCGGCGCGGCCGGGCGACAGTGATGTATGCCGGTGCGCGAAGCCGAGACGTCGACACCGGCCTCCGGCCCGCACACGGTGACCGGGGCCGCTCCGGCCCGGTCCACGATCTGCTCCACGGCGCGACGCGGCCTCGGCCGGGCGGAGGTGAAGGCATGTCAGGCATCCCCGGGAACGGGGCGGGCATGGGGCCCGCCCATCCCCTCTCCCTGGTGGCCGCTCCGGTGACGTCGCCCGAGCGGCAGGGTCTCCCTCCCGCCGAGGAGCACGCCGCGCCCGGCGTCGCGGAGATCCTTCCGCCCGGAGCGCCGGCGGACGCGCCGCACGTCCTCCACCGGCCCGCCCTTCCCCAGGACCGAGGGCCGGTTGAGGAGGCCGGGCGGGAGCCGGGTGTCGACGCCGAGTGGCTCTCCCGGGCCCTGGCCGGCGCGCTGCGGCAGCTGAAGGCCCACCGCGTCCGCCTCGATCACCTGCTCCAAACGCAGCGCCGGTTCGCCTCCGACGCCTCGCACGAGCTGCTCACGCCGATAGCGGCACTGCGGCTGCAGTTGGAGGAGGCCCGGCTGCACCCCGACAAGACGGTGCTGCAGGAGCTGCTCCGCGACTCGCTGGAGGATCTCGACCGCCTCCAGGCGATCGTCGCCGATCTGCTCGTCCTCGCGAGGATCGGGAGTGGTCCGCCGGGCGCGCCGGTCGGGACGGATCTCGCCGAGGTGGTTCTGGCCGAGGTCGCCGGCCGCCGCCCGCGGCCGTGCATCACGACACGGCTCGCCGCGAACCTGCCGGTCGGCGCGGCCGACCACGAGGTCCGCCGCCTGGTCCGCAACCTCCTGGACAACGCGCAGTGCCACGCGATCGACCTGGTGCTCGTGGAGACGCACCGGGACGGCGAGTTCGCCGAGCTGAGCGTCGACGACGACGGCGACGGCGTCGCGCCGGCCGACCGCGAGCGGGTCTTCGGGTGGTTCACCAGGGCGGACGGCGCCCGCAGCCGCGTCCACGGGGGCACCGGGCTCGGCCTCGCGATCGTGCACGACATCGCCGAGTCGTACGGCGGAAGCGTCGGGGTCACCGACTCGGCGGCGGGCGGGGCACGTTTCCTCCTCCGCCTTCCCCTCGCCGAGCAGGCGCTGATCGCCTGAGCGAGCCCCGGGGTCAGGATCAGGGTCAGGCCGCCTCGGCCCGGGCCGGCACGGGGATGACGGCCGTCAGCCTCGTGCCGCCGCCGACAGGGCTGTCGAGCTCCATCCTGCCGCCGAGCGCCTCGACGCGGTCCCGCAGGCCGATGAGACCCGACCCTCGCCGGCAGTCGGCGCCGCCGATTCCGTCGTCCTGGACCGATATGCGCAGGCACCCGTCGTCCGTCCCGGCCTCGACCCGCACCACGCCGGCCCCGGCGTGCTTGGCGACGTTGGTCAGCGCCTCGGACACGACGTAGTAGGCCGCGACCTCGACGCGCTCGGGCAGGCGCCGGTCGGTCCGTATCCGCAGTTCCACGGGCACGGCGGAGCGGCGGGCCAGCATCTTCAGTGCGGGTCCCAGGCCTCCCTTGGACAGGACGGCGGGGTGGATGCCGCGGGACAGCTCCCGCAGGTCGTCGAGGACGACGTTGAGGTCGTCGGCCGTGCGGGACAGCCGCCATCTCACCTCCGTGAGGTCCGGCGGCACGGCGGCCCGCGCGCTGCGCAGCTCCAGCCCGAGCGAGACGAGACGCTGCTGGACGCCGTCGTGCAGATCGCGTTCGATGCGGTGCCTGACCTCGTCGGAGGCCACGACGACGCGGGCCCGGGAGGCGGCGAGATCGTCGCGGGCCTGGGCGTTGGAGATCGCCGTCGCGAGCAGCTCGGTGAAGTTCGTCATGCGCCTCTCGACGCCGTTGACGGCGGCGAAGCTTGTGCGGGAGAGCGCGACCATCACGCCCCACAGACGGCCCTCGACGGTGATCGGCGCGCCCAGGGCGCAGGAGATGCCCGGGTCCGGGGCCCACGCCGCGAGCCCTGGAGGCGACCCGTGACCGGCCTCCAGACGGCACGGCCGCCCGGTCCGGAGCACCAGGTCGGAGATGCTGCCCTCGCGCATCGGCCGCGCCGCGTCCCTGTCCGGCCTCGGGTCCGAGCGGCGTTCGCTCCAGGAGCTGACCAGGATCATCGTGCCGTCGGGTGAGTATCGCTCGATGAGCGCGTAGTCCGCGTTCAGCATGCGGCCCATCTCCTCGGTCACGGCGTCGAAGACCCCGACCGACGAGAGCCCGCGGGCGACGAGCGTCGCGACGCGCCGCAGGGCGGCCTGCTCCGTGACGACCCGGCACAGCTCGTCGCGGCTCGCCTCCAGCGCCCGCCCGACTCTCTCGCGCTCGGCCGCGGCGAGCAGCAGCGCCTCCAGGGAGGGCACGACGTGGCGCCTGAGACGGCGGGTCACGGACTCGTCGACCCCGGCGGGCACGACGAGGGTGCCGAGCCGCTCGCCGTCCTTCCCGAGCGGCAGGGCGATGTGGTCCCCGTCGCCGGCCACCTCCCCGGCCTCGATCGACAGCCCGGGCAGTCCCAGTCCCTCGGCCAGGCGTCGCGTCACGGTGGGCAGCGCCGAGCTCAGGTGCGCGGCGCCGAGCAGGGCCCGTGCCACGGCGGCGCCGAGATCCGCTTCCCCGAGGCGTTCCTCCGCCTCGATCACGAGGGATCGCAGCAACGACGCGGCGGCGCTCACCAGCAGTGCGACGACCAGGAAAACCAGGATGCGCGCCCAGGACAGGTCGTTGAGCGGCGTCACCCTGTGAAAAGGAGGCACCTGAAAGAAGTCGTAGGCGAGACCGCTCGCCAGCGCCGTGGCCACCCCGAGGACCGGCCCCCAGCCGTACGAGACCGCCAGAACGCCGAGCAGGTAGACTACGCCGAAAGGGCTGCCGGGCGCCACGTGTCTCAGCCACAAGGTCAGCAGGGTCTCCGCCACTACGCACAGGGCGCTGACGAGGATGCCCAGCGGCCATGGCGGGCGCCTCGCGGGTAGCAGCGGCAACAGCCGCATGCGCATATCTCCAGGCTACGCCACGAACGCCCCGGACACCCGCGTCCGGACCACGGCCCCTCGGAGGATCCACGGGACGCCGACCATACGGAGCCGGTGGCCTCCGCGCCACACGGGCGGCCGGCGGCATGCCTCACCGCCCCTCACCCGGGGCCGCCGCCCACGCGTGAGGGGCGAGGCGCGCGACCGAAGCGAAAGGGCGGCGTGACTGGTGGACGAGGCCCGGATGCGAGTGGTGATCGCCGACGACGACGTCCTGCTGCGCGAAGGACTGGCGAGCCTGCTGCGGCAGGAGGGGTTCGAGATCGCCGGTCAGGCGGGCGCCGCGGACGAGCTGCTCGCCCTGGTCCGCCGGCATCGTCCGGATCTCGCCGTCGTGGACATACGGATGCCTCCCACGTACGACGCCGAGGGCGTCGAGGCCGCGTCGGCGATCCGCGCCGAGTTCCCGGAGACGGGCGTTCTCCTGCTGTCGGCGCACGTGGAGGTGGAGGAGGCGCTGGAACTGCTCGCCACCGGTCACGGGATCGGCTACCTGCTGAAACGCCGGGTGACCAGCGTGGCCGACCTCGTCGAGGCGCTGGAGCGGATCGCGCACGGCGGGTCCGTGGTCGATCCCAGCCTCGTCACCGAGCTGTTCTCGGCGCGTCACCGGCACGACCCGCTGGAGCACCTCACCGAACGCGAGCGGGAGGTGCTCGCGCTGATGGCCGAGGGCCGGTCGAACTCCGGGATCGCGCACAAACTCTGGATCACCGAGGGCACGGTCGAAAAGCACGTGCGCAGCATCATGTCCAGGCTGCGGCTGCCCGAATCGGAGGACGACCACCGTCGCGTGCTCGCGGTACTGGCCTATCTCGACGCCCGCTGAGGCGGCACGCATCCGCCACGCGCGGCCGGCGCGGGCGCTCAGCGCGGGCCTGCGGCCACGATCTCGGCGATCGCCCTGCCCGAGAGCGCCGGCTTCGGCAGGAAGGCCGCGGCCGGGCTCGCCGCGATCATCTCGGAGAAGTCGCTCTCCTCGTAGGCCGAGATCAGGATCACGTGCGGCGGATCGGTCACCCGCACCACCAGCCGGGCCAGGTCGAACCCGCTCTCCACGCCGAGATCGATGTCGACCAGCACCACGTCGGGCCGCGACTCCTCCAGGCGGCGCAACGCCTCCGCGCTCCCCGAGGCCGTGCCGACGACCGCGAGCCCGTCCGCCTCCAGCAGCAGCCGCGCCGCTTCCTTGAAGTGATCGCTGTCGTCGACGATGAGGCATCTCAGGGGCACGGACCCAGCATCGCAACCGGGGGCCGCTCCGTCATTGCAGCTAGCGGGCATGTGCGGGGCGTGGAACCCGCCGGCTGAGATGGCGGCTGCCCGCGCAGACGCGCGCCGTCGCGCCCGGGATCCTGGTAGAGCAAGGGGGCGTGGAGCCCGCCCTGGGAGGGAGAGGAGACGAGATGCCCGGCAGTCTTCGCCAGGATCCACCGGCAGGAGGGCGCGCCGGCGCCCGGTACCTCGCTCCGGCCTGGGAGACCGTCTCCGGCACCGCCACGAGCTCTCGCGCCGATCTGACGGATCCGCGTCCGCGGAAGGCTGCCGGCACCTCCTCCATCCTCATCGCCGACGACGGCCAGGAACTGCACGTCGTCGTGGACGGCCCCGTCGGCACAGGCCTCACACTGGTGTTCTGCCACGGCCTGTCCCTCAGCCTCGACTGCTGGGAGAACCAGCGGAGGGCCTTCGTCAGCCGGGCCGGGGTCGTCCTGTACGACCAGCGCGGGCACGGCCGCTCGGGCCGATGCCTCCCCGGGACCGCCACCATGCGCAGGCTCGGCGAGGACCTCCGGCTGGTCCTGGAGGAGGTCGTCCCCCCGGGACAGGTGATTCTGGTCGGGCACTCGATGGGCGGCATGGCGATCATGGCGCTGGCCCGGCGGCACCCGGAGCTGTTCGGCCGCCGGATCGCCGGGGTGGCGCTGCTGTCGACCGCGGCGGGCGGCCTCGCCGGGCTCACCTTCGGGCTGCCGGCGTACGGCGCGAGCCTCCTGCGGCCCTTCGTTCCCACGGCGCTCCGGCTGCTGTGCGCGGGCGGTTCCGGCGGCCTGTGGGGAGGCCTGTTCGGCTTCTGCGGTCTCCACCGTGGCGCGGCCGCCGGCCGCGGGCGTCACATCGTCGACGCTCTCCTCCGCGCGATGGTGCTGCACTACTCCTTCGCGTCGGCGGTTCCCGCCGATGTGCGCCTCGCCGCCACCCGGATCATCAGCTCCGCCTCGGTCGGGGTGGTGCGGGACTTCTACCCCGCCCTGATGGCCCACGACGAGTTCGCGGCGCTCGCCGTCCTGCGCGCGGTGCCCACACTGATCATGGTCGGCGGGGACGACCTGGTCACCCCCGCCCCGCACAGCGCGGCGATCGCCGCGGCACTGCCGTCGGCCGAGTTCGCCGTCCTCCCCGGCACCGGACATGCCGCGATGCTCGAACGCCCGCTCAGCGTGAACGCCGCACTCGGCCGCCTGGTGCGCCGGGTGCCGCGCCGGGGCGCCCGGCCGGAGCGGTCCGCCCGGGAACCGGCCGCCCGCGACGCGGCCGTCGCCTGCTGAGCTGACAGTTCCCGTGCCACGAGGATCGAGGTGACCCGCATGTGCCCGCACGACCCGCCGTGCCCGTCGGCGTACGCTCGCGATCACGACGCGGCCCGTCTGGTGGCCTTCCATCCCGAGCAGGGATGGGGACTGCTCTGCAACGGCGTCGTGGTGTTCGAGGACACCGGCGAACTGCTGCCCGACGGCCGGAGTCTCCCCGCGCACCGGGGCTGCTGCGCGCAGGCCGCGTGAGCCGGGTGGTCGCGACCTATTCCCAGTGAGGGGGGCGTTCCTCGAGCAGGCGGGAGACATTGGAGTCGGAGCGCCATTCGCCCCACCCCAGGTCGGTGTCGTCGCTCGTCTGGTCAGGCAGCACCGGCAGCCCCTCGTCGAAGAGGTCCACCGGACGCATGTCATCCGGATGCTGCGCACTCACGCGCCCAATGCTACTGGCATCGCCGCGTCCCGTGGAGCCGGTGCGGCCGCCGGGGGCGGCGCGCCGGTCCCCCTTCCCGGAAGGGGAGATTCGCCCCGTCTCGCCGCCGGGCAAAGGTCACGCCCGTACCACCAGACAGCCAACCACACCCAAAGGTACGATGCGGGAGCAGGGAGCACGCCGGACGAACCCCCCGTGAGGCGGCATGGCAACGCCAGCAGGATGGCGGCAAGAGGGCAACCTGCCCGTGGAGCTGACCAGCTTCGTCGGGCGGACGCGACTGCTCGCGTCGCTCAGGCAGAAACTGCAGGAGCACCGGCTGGTCACCGTCACGGGCATCGGCGGGGTCGGCAAATCCCGCACGGCGCTGCGTCTCGCCCACCAGGTGCGGCGGCAGTTCCGGGACGGCGTCTGGTACGTCGACCTGGCCCGGCTGCAGGACCCGGCGATGGTGTACCACACGATCACCGCCGCGCTCGGCATCGCCGACCAGTCGCCGCGCGAGGGCTCCGACACCCTCACCGAGTGGCTCGCCGACCGGGAGCTCCTGCTCATCCTGGACACCTGCGAGCACCTGGTCGACGCGTGCGCCCGGCTCACGCAGGACCTGCTCGACACGGCGCCGCACCTGCGCATCCTCGCGACGAGCCGGCGGTCGCTGAACGCGCCGGGCGAGTACACGGCCGCCGTGCCACCGCTGTCGGTGCCCGGCGACAACCCCTCGGAGAGCCCGTTCACCAACGAGGCCGTCGAACTGTTCGGCACGCGGGCCTCCGCCGTCGTGCCCGACTTCGTGGTGGACGAGGACAACGTCACGGCCGTCGCCGAGCTGTGCCGCCGCCTCGACGGGATCCCCCTGGCCATCGAGCTGGCCGCCGTCCGCCTGCGCACGCTGTCGGTCGAGCAGATCCTCGCCCTGCTCGCCGACCGGTTCAGCCTGCTCGCCGGGGCCAGCCGTACGGCGCTGCCGCGGCACCAGACGCTCCGCGCGGCGATCGGCTGGAGCCACGAGCTGTGCGAGCCGGCCGAGCGGCTGCTGTGGGCGCGGCTGTCGGTGTTCGCCGGCGACTTCGAGCTGGACGGGGCCCGCCATGTCTGCGCCGGCGACGCCCTGCCCTCCGAGCGGATCCTCGACGTGATCGGCGGCCTGGTCGACAAGTCGGTCCTGCTGAGCTTCCCCACTCCGGCCGGCCAGCGCTATCGGCTGATCGACACGCTGCGGCAGTACGGCGGCGAGTGGCTGGACAAGCTCGGCGAGACGCAGGACCTGCGGCGCCGTCACCGCGACTACTACCTCCAGCTCGCCGAGCGCAGCGAGCACTCGTGGTCGGGCCCGCGCCAGGTCCACTGGTACACCCGGATGCGCCAGGAGCACGACAACATCCGCGTCGCGCTCGACTACTGCCTGTCGACCCCGGGCGAGGAGCGCGTCGGCCTCGAACTGCTGTCGGCCCTGTGGTTCCTGTGGGTCGCCTGCGGTTTCGCCCGCGAGGGCGTGGTCTACCTGGACCGCGCGCTCAAGGCCAGCCCCTCGCCGAGCAAGGAGCGCTGCAAGGCCCTGTGGGTGCTGGCCTACATCCGCAGCGCCCAGGGCGACATGGCGGGCGCGCTCGCCGCGGCCGAGCAGTGCAGCACCGACGCGGTACGCGTCGGCGACTCGGGCGCGGTGCTGCTCGCGACCAAGATGCAGGGCACCGCGGCCATGCTGCAGGGCGACGCGAAGAAGGCCACCGCGCTGCTCGGCGTCGCGATCGAGTTCCACCGCGGCGGCCGTGAGCTGAACCCGGGCCTGCTGCCGGCGATCGTCGAGCTGTCCATGGTGCTGCTCGCGCAGGGCGATTTCACGGAGGCGGAGACGCTGCTGGTCGACTGCCTGCAGGTCTGCCAGGAACGCGGTGAGCTGTGGCTGCGCTCTTACGCCTGGTACGTCTCCTCGCTGGTCCACCGGGCCACCGGCCGGCGCGACGAGGCGCTGGTGGCCTGCAAGGAGTCGCTGCGCATCAAGAGGCACTTCCACGACGTGCTCGGCATCGTCCTGTGCGTGGACAACCTCGCCACGCTGAGCCTGGAGGCCGGCGACCCGGAGCGGACCGCGGTCCTTCTCGGGGCGGCACAGGCCAACTGGCGGACCTTCGGGCTGCCGCAGTTCGGGTCGCCGTTCTTCACGACCGAGCACGAGCAGTGCGTCAAGGAGTGCAAGAAGCTGATCGGCGACGCCGCCTACGAGGAGGCGTACACCGTCGGGACCCGGTACAGCCTGGGCGACCTCGTCGAGTACGCGCTGGACGACCTCGACGGCTTCGACCTCGACTGACCGGGCCCCGGAGCACCGGCAGAGATCACGGCAGAGAACCGGCGGAGATCACTGCCACGCGCCGACGTACCGTGAGCTGGTCAGCGAGTAGTCCACGCTGCCGCTGATCCAGTACTTCAGGCCGTTCACGTACGCGTCGACCGCGGGCGAGCCGAGCGCCTCGGTCGCGGGGGTGAGCGCCGCCATCGCGGCCACCGCCTCGTCGCGCATCGCGCCGATGCGGTCCATCGCCTCCTGGACCGTGCAGCCGGTGTGCCCGACGAGCACGCTGACGAGGTTGTTGCGGATGTTCGCCTCACTCCGCTCCTTGGCGTACGAGATGAGGTCGTTGTCCCAGACGACCACGTCGTTGGCGTGCTCGGTCATCTCGTGCACGACCGGGTGACGCCACTCGTCCACGGTGAGGCGGACCTCGGCGGCCACGTCGATCAGGGCGAAGACGGTCAGCATCGCGCCGGTCCTGCGGCGCATGAAGATGTAGTCGTCGATCGTGGGGACGACGTCGTCCTCCCGGTTGGCGGCCTCCCACACCTGCGCGAACAGGTAGTCCTTGGTCATCGCGCACCAGCGGTCGAGCTGGTCGGCGGTGGCGTGGGCGGCGATCCTGGTCCTGATGTCGAGGAGCGCCCGGGCGAAGACGTTGTCGACCGGTTCCGCGTGCTCCTCGACGACGCCGTAGAGCTGAGGCAGGGCCCGGGCGATCTCGGCCGCCCGCCGGTCCGACTCGCAGTAGGCGTCGTCGAACGCGAACAGCCACACGCACCAGTCGGTGACGAGCTGGCACAGCTCCCGGGAGGCGTACGGGTAGGTCCGGGCGCCGAGCCATCCGTAGTGGGCGAGCCGGAAACGCTCGAGCTGGTCGTCATCGGCGATCATGCCGGAGGCGGCCAGCCAGGCCAGCGTGTCCCGGTTCACCTCGTCGACGTGCGGATTCACCGCACTCGGGAAGGGGCAGGTGAGGGAGGGAAGGCGGAGGGGGCGCCCGTTGAGGGAATCCGCTTTCGCAGTAGCCATCCGACAAGCATGGTCCTAGTGGTTGAACGACGCCAGACCTCCCCCAATTACGGACACACCAGTCAGCCGGGTCGGCTCGGCGAGTTCAGCCCTCCAGGAGCGTGACGATCTCCGCGTCCCCGAACATGCGTGCGGCGTCGACGGCCGACGGGGTCCCGGCGTAGCGGTCGGCACCCAGCTCCAGCAACGCCCGCACCACCTCGGGCTCCTTCTTGAACACCGCCCCGGCGAGCGGCGTCTGCCCGCGGTCGTTGGCGAGGTCCGGGTCCGCGCCCCGCTCGCCCAGGGCGCGCACCGTGGCGGCGTGCCCGTGATAGGCCGCCAGCATCAGCAGGGTGTCGCCCTTCTGGTTGCGCAGGTTCACCGGCACGCCCGCGTCGACGTAGGCGCACAGCGCCTCGGTCCGACCCGACCTCGCGAGGTCGAAAAGCCTGGTGGCGAACTCCTCCAGCTCCGGGTCCGGCTCCATGTTCCCCATAGTCCAACGGTAAGGTCGCCGCTACCGCCCCCTGTAGCGAGCACGGTGCCGAACGCGGTGCTGAGCAAGGTGCCGAGCACGGAATCGACCGGGGGTCCCGTAGGTTCAGTAGGTAAAGACTTCGTGAGAAAGGCTGGGACACGTGTCCGACCCCACGGATCTCTATCGGCTCGACGGGGACCTGCCCGAGCTGACCGATCCGGTGCTGCTCTACCACTTCGAGGGGTTCGTCGACGCCGGCTCCGCCGGGCGGCTGGCCCTGGGGCACCTCCTCGCCGAACTGGAGCACCGGGTCATCGCGACCTTCGACGTGGACCGGCTGATCGACTACCGGTCACGCCGCCCGCCGATGACCTTCGACACCGATCACTGGAGTGACTACGACACTCCCGAGCTGGCCGTCTACCTGACCAAGGACGTCACCGGCACGCCGTTCCTCATCATGAGCGGCCCGGAGCCGGACCGGGAGTGGGAGCTGTTCACCGAGGCCGTCGGCATGCTGGTGACCCGGCTCAACGCCGGCAGGCTGGTGACCGTGCACGGGATCCCGATGGGCGTCCCGCACACCAGGCCCCTCGGCCTGACGGCCCACGCCACGCGTCCCGACCTCGTCCACGGGCAGACCAGCCCCTTCGGCAAGGTCCGCGTGCCGGGGAGCCTCGCCGCGCTCATCGAGTTCCGGCTCGGGGCCAAGGGCCACGACGCGCTCGGCTACGCGATCCACGTGCCCCACTACCTCGCCCAGGCGGAGTATCCGCAGGCCGCGGTGACCGCGCTGGAGGCCGTCACCCGGGGCACCGGACTGGTGTTCCCCATGGACACCCTCAGGGACGCGGCCGACAAGACCAACGTCGAGATCGAGGAGCAGATCGCGGCGTCCGAGGAGCTGGCCGGCGCGATCCGCGGCCTGGAGCAGCAGTACGACGCGTTCCAGTCGGGCGCCGAGCGGGAGAGCCTGCTGGCCGAGGAGACGCAGATGCCCACCGGTGACGAGCTCGCCGCCCAGTTCGAGGCGTTCCTCGCCGAGCGGGACGACCGCGACGGCTGAGCGCCGGGAAACCGCGACTGCGGCGCCCTTCCCGATCGACGCCTGAGTGCCCGATCGTCGCTCGAGTGCCCGATCGACGCCTGAGCAATAATCCGCACGAAAAGGACCACCCTCCCTCCATGTCGCTCTCCGACGCCCCCGCCATCCGTGTCGGGCTGGCCGGTTTCGGTCCGGCCGGATCCTTCTTCCACGCGCCGTTGATCGCCGCCACGCCGGGACTGCGCCTGACCGCCGTCGTCACCCGCGACCCGGCGAGAGCCGAGCTCGTCCGCGCCGGCTATCCCGGCGTGGACGTCGTCCCGGCCGCGGAGGCCCTGTGGGACCGCTGCGATCTCGTGGCGATCGCGACGCCGAACCGCACCCACGTGCCCCTGGCGGCCGAGGCGCTCAAGGCCGGACTCCCCGTGGTCGTCGACAAGCCGCTGGCCGGCACCGCCGCCGAGGCCCGCGACCTCGTACGGCTCGCGCGCGACCGCGGGCTGATGCTGACGGTCTTCCAGAACAGGCGCTGGGACGGCGACTTCCTGACGCTGCGCCGGTTGCTGCCCGAGCTGGGCGAGGTCCACCGGTTCGAGTCGCGGTTCGAGCGGTGGCGGCCGGTGCCCAAGGGCGGCTGGCGCGAGTCGGGCGGCCCCGAGGAGATCGGCGGCACCCTCTACGACCTCGGCAGTCATCTGGTGGATCAGGCGCTGCGGCTGTTCGGGCCGGTCTCCCACGTGTACGCGGAGACCGACGTCAGGCGGACCGGGGTGCGCAACGACGACGACGCGTTCGTCGCGCTGACCCACCGGAACGGGACCCGGTCCCACCTGTGGATGAGCGCGGTCGCCGCGAACCTCGGCCCGAGGTTCCGGGTGCTCGGCTCCCGCGCGTCGTACGTCAAGTGGGGGCTGGACCCGCAGGAGGAGCGCCTGCGCGCGGGCGGGCGCCCGGGCGGGGGTTCCGGCGAGGAGTCGGGCTGGGGCGCCGAGCCCTCCGAGCGCTGGGGCACGCTCGGGGTGGAGGGCGACGCCCGCCCGGTCCGCACCGAACCCGGGGCGTACCAGCGGTTCTACGAGGGCGTCGTGGCCTGTCTGCGGGACGGCGCGGCGCCCCCGGTCGAGCCGGACGACGCCGCCGAGACCATCGCCGTCCTCGAGGCCGCGGTCCTGTCGGCCACCCGCGGCCAGGTGGTGGCCCTCCCCGAGCGCACGGGGTAACCACCGAGGATTCCGGGGCCGCCGGCCGCTGTCACCGCGGAACCCCCGGGGCGGTGGAGACCCCCGGGGCCCGTCCACGTCAACGACGTCAGTCGCGGAGGCGGCCGCGCAGGGCCTCGGTGTCGGCGTCGGTCCAGCCGTGGGTGTGCAGCCAGCCGAGGGCGCCGCCGAACCGGGCGTCCAGCGTCGTCAGGAACTGGTCCATGTACTCGGGCCGTGGAAGGTGGCTGTCGGCCGGCTTAGCGTCGAGGTCCGCACGGTAGGTGCGGCTGGCGCGCAGCCGGGCGAGGATGCCCTCCAGTCGTTCGCCGGTGGCGACGTAGTCCTCGATGATCGCCTCCCGCGTCACGCCCGCCACGGCGAGCGCCAGGGCGCAGACCACGCCGGTGCGGTCCTTGCCCGCCGCGCAGTGCACCACGGCCATGCCGTCGTCGCGGGCGAGCACCCGCAGGGCCGACACCACGGAGTCGGGCCGATCGCGCAGGTAGCCGTAGTAGTAGCCGGTCACACGGAGCTCGGCCAGGTCCTTCTCGTCGCGCTCCCCCTGCCAGGGCAGCGCCCTGTCGTCGACGGTGTCGGCCTCGACGTCGGTGAGGCGCCCGCCCTCCGCGAACAGGCTGTGGTGGTGGATGCCCACCTCCGGCAGCAGGGTCAGCGGTCCGGGCCCCTCCAGGCGCACCTCGGTCTCCGACCGCAGGTCGACCACGTGCCGCAGCTTGAGGTCGCTTACGAGCAGCGCGACGTCATCCTCGGTCAGGCCCTGCAGGTTGTCGGACCGCAGGATCCGGCCGGACACCGTGGTCCCGCCGTCCTCGGTCGGCAGGCCCCCGAGGTCGCGTACGTTAGCGGCGCCTCGCAGAACAATCCAACGCTCGTTTGCATTCATCGTGCCGAGCCTATCCGTCCCTCTATGACGGAAAGATGAGTGCAGGGTGAAGCCACGCACCCGCTGTCGTATCGATCCCGTTGCTCCTGGTGCCGACCGGCGGACGCCGCCGACCCGGGGAAGTGCCCGGCGGCGGCTCAGCGCCCGATCGCCCCGGAGAGGGGACGGATCACCTTCCCGACCATGCTGTTCGCCGGAACATAGCCGAAATGGCGGGAGTCCACGCTTTCATCGGGGTTGTCGCCGAGGAGGACCAGGCACCCCGCCGGGACCAGGGTCTCCCCCGCCCGCCGGGGCACCGCGTCGGGGACCGGATCCCCGGGGACGGCGGCGACCCGCTTGACGATCCGGCTGACGGTGTCCTCGGCGCCCGGGGGCCACGCGGACCGGCCGCCCATGTCGGCCAGGCGGAGCCGCGGTTCGCGGTGCTCCTCCCAGACGGTCTCCCCCGGCTGCCGGGCGATCTCCCCCGGTGGGAGCGCCGGTCCGTCGTCCGGGACGACCGCGATGTCGGCCACCACGATGTCCCCCGGGCGCACCCGGTTGCCGGGCACGCGCCGCACCAGCACCTTGTCGCCGGGCCGGTAGGTGGGGTGCATGCTGGAGCCCAGGACGTCCGCCGCCAGCAGGGTCCTGCGCGCCCAGACCGTCGCGGCGGCGACGGCCGCGAGCGGCACGAGGACCAGGAGGAGCGGACCGGTCACCGCGAGGCCCGCTCGGGAAGGGCGTCCAGGTAACCCTCGGCCTGCATGGAGAACAGGCTCGCGTAGACGCCGCGCAACGCCATCAGCTCCTCGTGGGTGCCTCGCTCGGCCACGACCCCCTCGTCGAGCACGACCAGCATGTCGGCGTCGCGCACCGTGTTGAGCCGGTGCGAGATGAGCACGTTGGTGCGGCCCGTCCGGAACTGCCGCAGCTTGTGGTGGATCTCGTACTCGGCCTCGGCGTCCAGACCGGAGCTGGGCTCGTCCAGGATCATCAGGTCGCGCCCGGACCGCAGGTGCGCGCGGGCCAGCGCCAGCCGTTGCCACTGGCCTCCGGACAGGACCACGCCGGCACCGTCGTCGGCGCCGTTGACGTCGTCCCCTTGGAAGAACAGCCGGGACAGCAGGGTGTCGTAGGAGCGGGGCAGCCGCTCGACGAACGTGTGCGCCCCGGACCGCTCGGCGGCGGCGGCGATGCGGTCGCGGTCGGTCACGTACGCCAGGTCGCCCAGGCCGATGTTCTCCGCGGCGGTCAGGTCGTACTCCATGTAGTCCTGGAAAACCGCGCCGATGCGGGCGCGCAGCTCGGCGGGATCGAGGTCGCGCAGGTCCACGCCGTTCCACAGTACGGCGCCGCGCTCGGGATCGTACATCCGGCACAGCAGCTTGATCAGGGTGCTCTTGCCCGCGCCGTTGCGGCCGATCAGCCCCACGGTCCGTCCGTTCGGGATGGTGAGGTTCAGGCCGCGCAGCACCCAGGGGTGGTCGGGAGAGTAGCGGAACCACACGTCCTTGAAGACGATGCCCTGCTCCAGCGGAGTGATGGCCGTGGGCGGGGAGGCGACGGGCAGGTCGGGCCCGGCGGCGACGACCTGGAGGTAGTGGTCGAACAGGATCAACTGCTGGTGGAAACCGGCGATGGTGTGCACCAGCGACGTGGCCGCGCTCTGCACGCCGCCGACCGAGGCCACCAGTAAAGAGATGTCACCGATGCTGATGTCGCCGCCGGCTGCGGCCAGCACCGACCAGAACAGCGTCCCGCTCGCCACCGCGGTGCCGAGCAGGCCGATCAGCGCCTGGGCGCTGATCTGGCGCAGGTCCATCCGCCGGTTCTCGACGTTGGACCTGCGCCGCTGGGTCGTCATGCGCTCGCGCAGGTAGGCGCCGATGCCGAACAGCCGGATCTCCTTGGCGGCCTGGGTGCTGGTGAGCAGGTCGCGGAAGAACATCTCCCGGCGTTCGATCGGGCTCAACCGCCACGACAGGTTCGCCCGGCTGCGGGCCAGCCACAACTCGGTGGCCAGCACCGGGACGGCCGAGGCCAGGATCACCACCGGCATCCAGGGGGAGATGACCAGCAGCGAGCCGAGGAAGCCCAGGCCGGTGACGACGGAGCTGACCGTCGAGAGGATGGCCGAGACCAGCACGCCGGGGGTGGTGCCTCCGTGCTGCATGGCCATCTGGATCCGGTTGAGGAAGACCGGGTCCTCGAACCTGGCCATCCCCACGAACCGCTCGGTCGCCGTGAACAGGCGTTCCTGGGCCAGGAGTCCGACGCGGCGTTCGGTCTCGCGGGAGGCGTACTGGGTGAGATTCGGGATCAGACCGGTCACCAGGCCGGCGGCGGCGAGTCCGACGGCTTTGCCGAGCACCGCGCCGGGCCCGGCTCCGGCGATGATGTCGTCCAGCACCAGTTTGGTCAGCCACGCCGTCACCACCGGCATCGGCGCGGTCAGCAGGGTGAGCGCGACGAACACCATGGTGAACCACGGGCTGGCGCGCCAGGTCAGCCGCAGCGCTTCGACGATTCCGCGCATCGATCAGACCTTTTCCAGGGCGATCGCCACGTCCTGGATCAGCGTGCCCGAGGCGCGCACCACACCGCCGGGCTCGATGATTCCCAGCGCCGGGTATGCCTTGGCCCCCAGCGACGTGCAGAGCGGACCGCCGTAGGTGTCCTCCACCACCACGGTGGCGACCGGCTTCAGCAACTCGGCCTTCTCCTCGGTGCCTTCGGCGCCGATCACCAGGGCCAGGACGCGCTCCCGCCCTCCGGGGAAGGCCTCGGCGAACCGGAGGAACTCGGGAAACCGATCCTCACACGCGGAGCAGCCGATCGAGAACGCCGCCACCAGCGTGGAGGTCTCATCGAAGAACGTCTCATCGACCGGCGCGCCGTCCACGGTGGTGGTGCTGAACGCGCTCGTCCGCTCCCCCGCCACCCGCATCACCGGCGGGAAGTGATTTCCCTGCATGAACCCGGAGGGGTTCGCCAACAGCTCGTTCTGGGTCCTCAACCGCCGGGCCATGCCCAGGGTGAGGACGGTGTTAAGGACGCACAGCACGCCGACGACGACGACGAGCACCGCCACGATGTTCAACACGACAACCCCCAGATTCAACGGTCATGTCGCCGCTCTCGGCGACGGATCAGGCGAACGGCTGGAACAGTTCGGCGATGTCCTCGGTGAGCAGCACCAGGCCGGCTCCCAGCAGGCCGGCGACCGTCGCCGTGAAGACACCGATCGGCTCCAGGGTCAGCGAGGTGGTGCTGAAGGCGAGTACCGCCCCGGTCGACGAGGCGGCCAGCAGCACGCCGTTCCGGATGAGCTGAGCCGGTCCCACCGGCGTGGACGAGGTGCCGAAGCAGTTGCAGGCCACCCGCCGCCGAGAGCGCACCGCCATCGTGATGGCGGCCGTGAACGCGGCCAGCAGCACCATCGCGATCACGAACCCGACGCCGACCGTCGCCGGAACGGCGAGCAGGAGGGCCGCGGTGAGCTCACCGGCGATGACCGCGGGCGGCACGAGTGCCCGCGGGATCAGCGGCGCCTTGGGCGTCAGTTCCCCGGCGGCGATGCGGAAGGAGGTGTACGCGCTGCGGCTGCGCACCTTGCTCACCGCCGACGCCACGAAGACCGCGCCGATCAGAAGACGGCAGCAGACCAGGACATACTCCATGAAAACCCCTAATAGGTGCCGCGACTTTTCGGTCAATCTAGAAACCTCGCGCATGGAAACGGCATGGCCCGAGACCATGACCGATCGCATAGGGGACAGTCACCCCTCGTGTCCGGCGGCTGCTACCGAAACGCCGGGATCCCGGACCCCGCCCCCTCGATCACGGAGATCGACGGAATGCGCGGGAAACGAGGAAGGCGCCGTGACCGTTTCAACGGTCACGGCGCCCTCTGCGCGTCGGAAGGCTCCCGAACCCGGTCAGCCCCGGACCGTCAGGTCATCCGGCCGGCTCCTCAACCGATCAGTACGGCGCGCGCCCGGAGGCGTCCGGCACGCACCGACCGGACCAGGAGACGGACAGGTCTGCGGCGGTCACCCTGCGGAACACCCTGTGACCCGGTCTGCCCGACGGGAACCGGCCCCGGACGGAATCGACCGGGGCGGACCCGATCAGGGGCAGGTGTTGTACGGTCCGGGCACGCACGGGCACGGGTACCAGGGAGTGAAGTCTCCGTACTGGTTGTATCCACCGCAGACCGACGTGCCACACGGCCGGGTCTCCAGCAGGGTCACCGTGCTACCGCACTTCCTGAACTTCTTCATGCTGCTCGACGTGGCGTAGGGGAGGCTGCTGTTGGTGTAGCACGGCTCCACCGTCCAGTACTCGGTGCACGGCGCCGCCCCAGCCTGCGTGGCGGGCACCAGGCGCTCCAGCAGTCGGTCGGCGAGCGACCGAACAGTTCCGATCATCACATGGCCTTCTCTCTTCCGGCGGCCCCTCACGGGAGCCGAAGTGCTGCGACACGGCCAACGTAGGGATCATGTGCATGGAACCGGCATGGTGCGAGAACATGACCAGAGCACCCCGGCCGATGTCACTTGACGGTCAAGTTCACACCCAGTGCGCGGCAAAGAGCCGTAATGTATGGCGTCGCGGGCGCTTCTCGATCATCGGATCCGGTGCGACGATCGGGAGCGCCGCCGCCACGGACCCCGCACCAGGCAGCGACACCCCACATGGAGGACCCGGATGGCACGGCCGGCTCACCGGTTGACCATGGCCGCTCTCGCCCTCGCCGTCAGCGGCACGACCATGGCGCTTGCCACGGCGCCCGTCCAGGCGGAGTCCTCCACGTCCGCGACCGCCCTGCGGCACCCCGCGTCCTCCGCCGCGCCGAAGCCCGCGGCGGCCGGCGGGCACCGGAAGGCCGCGCCGGGGCCGGGCGGCGAGGCGCCCGTACGGCGGCGCCTGGTCGGCGCGTGGACCACCTCGACCGACCGGGTCCCGGCGGCACTCGGCGGACAGACCGTGCGGATGGTCGTGCGCGCCAGCATCGGCGGCAGCGGCATGCGCCTGCGCCTGTCCAACCTCTTCGGCGCGGCCCCGGTGACGTTCGCGAACGTCCACGTGGGCGTCCAGGCGTACGGCGCGGAGATCCTCACAGGCACCAACCGGCCGGTGACCTTCCGCGGGCGCGCCTCGGTGAAGGTGGCGCCGCGCCAGGCCGTCTGGAGCGACCCGATCCCGGGCCGCGTCGCCGGCGGCTCCGCCGTCGTCGTCAGCCTCCACCTCCCCGGCACGGTCAACGGGGTCACCGGGCACGAACGCGCCTACAGCACCACGTATCTGTCCGACCCGGGTGACCACGCGGCCGAGGAGAGCGGTGAGGGCTTCACCTACACCAGCACGCAGTGGTACTTCCTCGACCGCCTCGCGGTGGAGGCGGGCGCGGCCACCGTCGGTTCCGTGGTCGCGTTCGGCGACTCGATCACCGACGGCGCCGGCCAGGCCGTCGACGCCAACCGCCGGTGGACCGATTATCTGCGGCAGCGGCTGGCCCATGAGGCGCCGTCGCGGCGGCTGGGGGTGCTCAACGCCGGCATCTCCGGAAACCGGCTGCTGCGGCCCAACGTCGGCCCGAGCGGCGTCACCCGGTTCTACCGCGACGCGCTGTCCCAGCCGGGGGTGCGCACGGTGGTGGTCTACGAGGGGATCAACGACATCGCCCGGGGCGAGTACACCTCGATCAAGCCGATCGTGTACGGGTACAAGCGGCTGATCCGCGAGGCGCACGCCCGCAAGGTCAAGGTGCTGGGCGCCACGCTCACCCCCTTCTACGGCTGGAGCACCTGGACTCCGGAGCGCGAGGAGGTCAGGCAGCGGCTGAACGCCTGGATCCGCACGAGCAAGGCGTTCGACGGGGTCCTCGACTTCGACCGGGCCGTGCGCGACCCCGAGTTCCCCGAGCAGCTGGCCCTGTCGTACGACTCGGGTGATCATCTGCACCTGAGCGACGCCGGGCGGCGTGCGCTCGCCGACGCGGTGAACCTGCGCCTCCTCTAATTTCGGACCGGCCGCGGGATCGCTACGGTGTGACCCATGGTCGCCCCCCTTGAGCCAGACGACCCGCGAACGCTCGGCGGGTTCCGTATCAGCGGACGGCTCGGCGAGGGCGGCCAAGGCGTCGTCTACCTGGGCCACGCGCCCGACGGCGCACCGGTCGCGGTGAAGGTGCTCAAGACCGGGCTTGATCCCGTCGTCCGGGCCCGGCTGTCGCGTGAACTCGACGCCCTGCGCGGCGTCGCTCCCTTCTGCACCGCCCGGGTGATCACGGCGATGGTGGACGGGCGCGAGCCGTACGTCGTGAGCGAGTTCGTCGACGGCCCCTCGCTCCAGCAGCGGGTGAGCGCGTCGGGGCCGCTGCGCGGAGGCGAGCTGGAACGGCTCGCGGTGGGAACGGCGACCGCGCTGGCGGCGATCCACGGCGCGGGCATCGTGCACCGCGACTTCAAACCGGGCAACGTGCTGCTGGGGCCGGACGGTCCCCGCGTGGTCGACTTCGGCATCGCCCGCCAGGGCGAGAGCGAGACGATCACCGCGGGCCCGGTGGGCACCCCGGCCTACCTGGCGCCCGAGCACATCGCGGGTCATCCGGCCACACCCGCCTCCGACGTGTTCGCGTGGGGGGCGACGATCGTCTTCGCCGCGACCGGCCGGGCGGCGTTCGGCGCCGACAACGTCGCCGCCGTGCTGCACCGGATCATGACGACCTTCCCGGACCTGACACCGCTGCCCCCGCCCCTGCGCGCGCTGGTCGGCCGCTGCCTCGCCAAGGACCCCGCCGCCCGCCCGGCCGCCCGCGACCTGCTGCTCGAACTGGTCGGCACCGCGCCCGGGCCGCTGCCTGCCGGCGCGAGCGCGTACGGCGTCCCGCCCGGGCCGGCGCCTGCGGGCGCGAGCGCGCACGTCGGTCCGCCCGCCGCGCCCGCGCCGCCGCACGGCCCGTCCCTGTCGCCGGTGACGTCGCCGTCGGCGGGCCGGGGTGGAGAGGAGACCGTTCCCGGAGGCGGCCGCGGGAGATCCCGCGCCCGCGTCCTGGCCGGGGCCGGCGCGGTAGTGGCGGCCCTCGGGATCACCGCGGCGCTGCTGGTCCCGCGCCTGGCCGCGCTGTCGGCCGGCCCGTCCCCGGCGCCTACGGCGAGCGCCCCCGCGCGGAGCACGTACGCCGCGGACCCGACGCCGACCGGCGCCGCGGCCACGGACGCCCCGTCCGGCGGCACGGACGGGACCTACCCTTCGACCGCCTCCGGCCCGAAGACCATCCCGCAGGCGTTCGCGGGCAAGTGGCAGGGTCACATCGCGCCCACCGCGGGCCTCCTCACGAGTGAGTACGACATCGAGATCGAGCTGAAGCGCGGCGAGAAGTCCGGCAGGTGGAAGGAGCCGGCGAACTCGTGTGAGGGCACGTTGCGGCTGACCGGCGGCTCCGGCTCCGCGCTCACGTTCCGGCTGGAAGACGCCCAGGAGTGCGTCCCGGGCGACGTCGTGCTCACGCGCGAGGGCGACGGTCTCGCCTACCGCCACACCGACGACCTCGGGCTGTTCGCCTACGAGGGGACTCTCACCAGGGACTCCTGAAATCGTCTCGGGCTCAGCGCCTCCCGGGAGCCCTCGCGGCCCCGGCCGCGAGGGGGATCGCCGGCAGTCCGAGAAGGACAAGCTGGGTCTGGCGCTGGTCGAGAGAGTTCTGGCAGGGGAGCAGCACCGCCACCGCCAGGCATGTCAGGGCGAGCCACCACGCCGGATGCCAGGCGAACTCCCATGGGCCGACACGCGCGCGGCCCGTCTCCGATTCGCGGTTCACGGCGCCGAGGATGGCGTCCCGCACGTGTGAGCCGGTTGAAGGGCTCGAGGACGAGAGCCGGTACTCCCTGGACAGGACCGGTGTGATCCCCCCGGCGCCGGGTAGTGCGAGCGCGTCCACGCACAGGAGGAACCCATGGCAACCGACGTCATCAGCCTGATCAAGGAAGATCACCGCGACGTGGAGTCGCTGTTCGAGCGGCTCCAGAAGATGCCGGAGAACCGCCCGGCCCTGCTCGCGGAGCTGGCGGCGAAGTTCGTCGCGCACAGCGAGGGCGAGGAGGACGAGGTCTACCCCGTGCTCGCCAAGCGGCGGCCCGAGGAGAAGGAGGAGGTCCACCACGGCGCGGAGGAGCACCACGAGGCCGAGGAGATGTTCTCCCAGCTCCTGGAGGCCGACCCGGACGGCCCCGAGTTCGACACGCTTCTGCAGGAGCTCATCGGGGCGGTGACGCACCACGTCGAGGAGGAGGAGAACGACATCCTCCCGGTCCTGGAGAAGGCCGTCCCCTTCGAGGAGCGGGTCCGGCTCGGCAAGGCCTTCAGCAAGCGGAAGGCCGAGGTGCTGGCCGCCCCGCTCAAGCTGCGCTCGCGGACCAAGGACGAGCTGTTGCACCAGGCCAAGGAGCTGGGGATCGACGGCGCTTCCGGGATGACCAAGGACGAGCTCGTCACCGCCGTCAAGCGGAAGAAGCAGCAGGGCTGAGACATCCCCCGTCGCGGCGCCGGACGTCTCACAGGCAGGCGTACAGCGCCGCGACCATGGGCTCCCACCTCGGGTCGGGTCCCGCCGCGCTGACGACGAGACGGCTCGGCGTGTAGGCGAAGGCCACCCCCGCGTCCGGGTCGGCGAAGGCGAGCGCCCCGCCCGAGCCGCTGTGCCCGAAGGCGCGCGGGTTCGGCGCGAACGGCCGGATTTCGCAAGGGAGCATGTAGCCCAGCGCGAACCTGGTCCGCGCCAGCAGGACCTTGTCGTGTCCCTCGCTGCGGGGCGCGACGGCCCGACCCAGCACGTCCGGGCCGAGGATCCCGCCCGTGCCCCCGGCGGCGCGCCTCCGGCACGACACGAGCCGGCCGTACAGGGTGGCGAGGGCTCTGGCGGTTGCGTGCCCGTTGGACGCGGGGATCTCGGCGGCCCGCCAGCGCGCCGTGTTGGCCAGACCGGGTGTGAGCTGCTCTGCGGGGTTCGCGAAGGCCATCATCGTGATCGAGCCGGGCTCGGACAGTGCTGCCGTCAACGCCGCCGGCGGATCGTCCCCCGCCTGCGGCGGGGCGAGGTAGGCCGCACGGCCCGCCTCCGAGCGGGGCAGGCCGATCCACAGGCCGGGGACGCCCAGCTCGTCGCGGACCAGGTCGCGGATCGGCCGCCCGCCCACACGGCGCAGCACCTCCCCGACGAGCCAGCCGAAGGTGACCGCGTGGTAGCCGTGCCGCTCCCCCGGCGTCCACCACGGACTCTCGGCCGCCAGTGCTGCGGTCATCGCGTCCCAGTCGAACAGGGAGCCCGGCGGCAGCTCCCGGCGTACGGCGGGCAGCCCGGCCCGGTGCGCGAGCAGGTCGGCGATGGTGGTGGAGGTGGCGAACTCCGGCCAGTAACGGGCCACCGGGGCGTCCAGATCGAGCAGCCCGCGCTGGACGTACAGGTGCGCGAGCGTCGCCAGCATTCCCTTGGACGCGGAGAAGACGTTGACGACCGTGTCCCGCTCCCAGGGCCGTACGCCGTCGGCATCGGCCGTGCCCTGCCAGAGGTCCACGACCAGGCGCCCGCCCGCGTACACGGCGAGGGCGGCGCCGCCTCCCGCTCCTCCGTCCGTCTCCCGGAACGCGTCGGCGACGGCCGCGAAGGCCGGATCACACCGCATGGACATCCTCCAAATTGTTCAACCTTAGTTGCGAAACCATGGTTGAGTATCGGAGCATCGGAACGTGGTGTCAAGCGACCTGACCCTGCTGTTCACGGCTCTGTCCGCGGCCTGCGACGCCGAGGTGCGCGCCCTGATGGCCGCCGCCGGGCACGACCAGGTGCGCACCGTGCACGGATACGTCTTCCAGCACCTTCTCGCCGGTCCCATACGGGTCTCCGACCTGGCCGGGCTGCTCGGCATGACCCCGCAGGGCGCCTCCAAGGTGGCGGCGGAGATGGAGCGCATCGGCTACGTGGCACGCCGGACCGACCCCGGCGACCAGCGGGCACGGATGATCGAGCTGACGCCGCACGGCAGGGCCGCCGTCGAGGCGGGCCGGGCCGCCCGCGAGGCGGTCTCCGCCCGGATGCTCGGCCTGCTCGACGCGCCCGGGGAGTTCCTCGCGTCGCTCAACCGCCTCGGGGAGGAGACCGGCGCGCTGCGCGAGCTCCTCGCCCGCCGGCTGCGCCCCTGATCAGGTGAGCGCGGGGACCAGGCGGACGAGGTCGGCGAGGCCGTCGGCGACGAGATCGGCCCGGGCGGCGTCCGGGCGGGCGGCGTGGAGGTAGCCCCACGGCCCCCGGCGCAGCAGGGCGGTCCGCATCCCGGCGCGCGCGGCGGGCAGGACGTCGTTGTCGAGCCGGTCGCCCACGTACAGGATCTGCCCGGGCTCATGGCCGCAGACCGCCGCGACCTTGGCGAAGAACGCCGGGTCGGGCTTCTCCACGCCCCAGCCGGCCGAAGTGTGGATCCCGTCGACCGGCAGTTCCATCGCGACCAGCGCGTCGTACGCCTGCGGCGGCTGGTTGCCCGCGACGACCAGGTCGTATCCGGCCTCCCGCAGGGCCGTGAGGGCGGGCCGCACGTCCGGGTAGAGGTCGTCGGCGTCGAAGTTCTCGCGCAGCCCGTCCGGGTCCTCGCGCCGCCACGCCTCGATCTCGGCGTCGAGGTCGATCCCCGGCCTGACCAGTTCGAACGCCTCTCCGTGCCCGAGGTCGAGTGCGGCCATGCCGCCGAGGACGCCCATGAAGGTCAGGCGCGGCACGCCCAGCCGGTCGGCCCACCGGGACCAGATCCGGGTCTCGTCGATGAGCGTCTCCCCCACGTCGAACACGAGCGCCCGGACCATGAACGTCCTCCCCATCCGTCCTGATTACGGCAGCCACTCTACGAGGTGCCGTAACATCCCCGGACGTGAGCGAGACTCGGTATGCCCTGAACGGCATGGTGTGCACTGTCGATCATCTGGCCTCCGCGGCGGGCGTCGCCACCCTCGACAGGGGCGGCAACGCGGTGGACGCGGCCATCGCCGCCAACGCCGTGCTGGCGGTCACCGCCCCGCACATGTGCGGTCTCGGCGGCGACCTCTTCGCCCTCGTCCACGACGGAGGCGACGACGGTGCCGTGAGCGCGCTCAACGCCTCGGGGCGGGCGGGCTCGGGCGCCGACCCCGCCCGGCTGCGGGCGGAGGGTCTCGACCGGATGCCCCACCTGTACGACATCCGTTCGGTCCCGGTGCCCGGCTGCGCCGACGGGTGGCTCGCGCTGCACGAGCGCTATGCCCGCCTGCCGCTGGCCGATCTGCTGGCCCCCGCGATCCGCCTCGCGACCGAGGGTTTCCCCGCCTCCCCGCTGCTCGGGCCCGTCGCGGACTTCGTCGGCACCCTGCCCGGGGCCGGGGACTTCGCGGCCGCCCGCCGCCCCGGGGACGTGATCCGCAGGCCCGGCGTCGCCAGAGCCCTCACCGCGCTCGGGGAGGGCGGCCGGGCGGGGTTCTACCAGGGCGAGTTCGGCGATGGACTGCTGAAACTGGGCGGCGGCGAGTACACCGAGGAGGACCTGGCCCGGCCCAACGCCGACTGGGTGGAGCCGCTGAGCGCCGAGGTGTTCGGGCACCGCGTCTGGACCGTTCCGCCGAACTCCCAGGGCTACCTGCTTCTGCTGGCCCTGGAGATCCTCGCGGAGCTCGGCCCGCCCGCCGACCCGGCCGACCCGCACTGGGCGCATCTGCTGGTGGAGTCGGCCAGGGCGGCCGGGCACGACCGGCTCGACGTCCTGCACGAGGAGGCCGTGGCGCCGCTCGGCACGGCCGCCGCCCGCAGCGCGCTGGTCGACCCCGGACGGCGCTCCCCGTTGCCCGACGTTCCCGCCGGGCCGGGCGACACGACGTACCTGTGCGTGGTCGACGGCGACGGCATGGGCGTCTCGCTCATCCAGTCGAACGCGTCGGGCTTCGGCAGCCTGCTCTTCGAGCCCACCACCGGGATCAACCTGCACAACCGCGGCATCGGCTTCTCGCTCGCACCCGGCCACCCCGCGGAGTACGGCCCGCGCCGCCGGCCGCCCCACACGCTGTGCCCGGCGCTGGTCACCCGGCCGGACGGGACGCTGCGCACCGTCCTCGGCACGATGGGCGGCGACGCGCAGCCGCAGATCCTGCTGCAGCTGGTCACCCGTCTGCTCGCGCACGGCCAGACGCCCGGCGAGGTGATCGGCGCGCCGCGCTGGGAGCTCGGCACCGGCGGCACCGGCTTCGACACCTGGCGGTCCGTCCCACAGGTGGAGGTCGAGGAGGGCGCGCCGTGGGCGGACGGCCTGCGCGAGCGCGGCCACACCGTCGAGACGATGGAGTACGGCTCCAACTTCGGCCACGCCCACCTGATCGACCTCCTGCCGTCGGGCGTGCTCGCCGGGGCGGCCGACCCGCGCGCGCTGATCGGCGCCGCGCTCGGCCGCTGAGCCGGGTCACCCGGCCCGGGCGGCTGACTCGGCCTGCTCCATGGCCTTGCGGATGCGTTTCTCCGAGACCGGTGTGGGGGTGCCCAGCTGCTGGGCGAAGAAGCTCACCCGCAGTTCCTCGATCATCCACCGGATGTCCCGTACGGCCTTGGCGTCGCGCTCTTCGGGCTTCAACCGGTCGAGCAGGTCGCGGTACTCGTCCTCGACGTCGTGCACGCGGTGCATCCACTCACGGTCCCGACGGGGATCGTCGGGGAGCTTGTCGAGGCGGCGCTCGACGGCACGCAGGTAGCGCTGCACGTCGGGCAGCCGGTCGTAGCCCGTCTCGGTGACGAACCCGTCGTGCACCAGCCCGTCGAGCTGGTCGGCGATGTCGGCCTTGAGGTCGGCCGCGCCGCCGCCCAGCGCGCCGAGCCGGTTCTGCGCCGCGTGCCAGGCCGCCAGGACGCGCTCCACCCGGGAGACGACCTCCTCGGTCGTCTCGAACAGCGAGGCGCGCACATGGTCGCGCAGCCGCTCGAACCCGGCCTCGTCCCAGACGGGCCCGCCCGCCTGGGCCATGAGCTTGTCGGCGGCGCACGCCATGCAGTCGTCGAACAGGGCGGCGGCCCCGCCGTGCGGGCTGCGGCTGAGAGCGAGCTTCTGCGCGGTGGTCAGGGTGCGCAGGATGGCCTTGGCCGGGTTGACCACGTTGAGCAGCACCAGCCTCCTGGTGCCCGCCCACATGGCCCGGTCGCGCTCCCGCTCGGTCTCGAACATCCGCACGGCGACGCTCGTGCCCTTGTCCACCAGGGCCGGGTAGGCGCGCAGCCTGCCCTGCTCGAACACCTTCGGCAGCGTGCCGATCGTCCACCCGTGCAGGCCGTCGCGTTCGAGGTCGTCGGCGGCCTTCGACAAGGTGGCGCGCAGCTTGGGCGCGAGCCGCCGCTTGAGCGCCTCCAGGTCCTTGTCCTCGTCCACCGTCCGCTTGCGGTCGTCGATCACCCGGTAGGTGATCCGCAGATGGGCGGGGAGCTGGTCGAGGGCCCACGCGTCGCGCGGCACCTCCACCCCGGTCAGCACCCGCAGCTCGCGCTCCAGCGCCTCGAGGAGCGGCTCGCCGCCGGGCCGTACGCGTTCCAGCACGGCCTTGGCGTAGTTGGGGGCGGGCACGAAGTTGCGGCGCAGGTTCTTCGGCAGCGACCGGATGAGCGCGGTGACGAGGTCCTCGCGCAGGCCGGGGATCTGCCAGTCGAACCCGGTCGGGTCGACCTGGTTGAGCACGGCCAGCGGGATGTGGACGGTCACGCCGTCCGCCTCGCCCGTCTCCACCGCGCCGGGCTCGAAGCGGTAGGTCAGCCGCATCCGCTGGCCGTTCTGCCGCCAGGCGTCCGGGTAGTCCCCGGCGCTGACCCCGGCGCTGTCGTTGACCAGCATCTCCGGCGAGAACGTCAGCAGGTCGGGCTCGTCCCGCGACGTCTTCTTCCACCAGCTGTCGAAGTGCCTGCCGGAGACCACGTCGGCCGGGATCCGCCGGTCGTAGAAGTCGAACAGCGTCTCGTCGTCCACGAGGATGTCGCGGCGGCGGGCCTTCTCCTCCAGCCGCTCGACCTCCTCCAGCAGCTTGCGGTTCTCGTGGAAGAACTTGTGGTGGGTGCGCCAGTCGCCGTCGACCAGCGCGTGCCGGATGAACAGCTCCCGGCTCAGCTCGGGGTCGATGCGGCCGTAGTTGACCTTCCGCTCGGTCACGATCGGCACGCCGTACAATGTGACCTTCTCCAGCGCGACCACGGCGGCCTGGTCCTTCTCCCAGTGCGGCTCGCTGTAGGTGCGCTTGACCAGGTGCTGCGCGAGGGGCTCGATCCAGTCCGGCTCGATCTTGGCGTTGACCCGGGCCCACAGCCGGGAGGTCTCGACCAGCTCGGCCGACATCACCCACTGCGGCTGCGACTTGGCCAGGGCCGATCCGGGGAAGATCGCGAAGCGGGCGTTGCGGGCGCCGATGTACTCCGTGATCGGCCGGCGGCCCTCCTGCCTGCGCTTGTCGACGACGTCCTTGACGCCGATGTGCGACAGCAGGCCGGCCAGCAGCGACTGGTGCACGCGCTGGGGATCGGCGGGCGCGCTGTTCGGCACGACGTTCAGCGTCCTGGCCACCTGGCGGAGCTGGCTGTCGATGTCCTGCCATTCCCGCACGCGCAGGTAGTTGAGGAACTCCGCCTTGCACAGCCGCCGGAACGCGCTGGACGACAGCTCCTTCTGCTTGTCGCGCAGGTAGTTCCAGAGGTTGAGGTAGGTCAGGAAGTCGGACTCCTTGTCGGCGAAGCGGCGGTGCTTCTCGTCGGCCGCCTGCTGTTTGTCGGCCGGCCGCTCGCGCGGGTCCTGGATCGACAGCGCGGCAGCGATGATCATCACCTCGCGGGCGCAGCCGTTCTTGTCGGCTTCGAGCACCATCCGGGCGAGGCGGGGGTCCACCGGGAGCTGGGCCAGCTTGCGGCCGAGCGGCGTGAGCTGCGTCCCCTTCCCGGCCTCCCGGGCCGCGCCCTTGTCCGCGAGGGCGCCCAGCTCGATCAGCAGGTTGACGCCGTCCCTGACCTGGCGGCCGTCCGGCGGCTCCACGAACGGGAACGCCGCGATGTCCCCCAGGCCGAGCGAGGTCATCTGCAGGATGACGCTCGCCAGGTTCGTACGGAGGATCTCCGGGTCGGTGAACTCCGGCCGGGAGAGGAAGTCCTCCTCGGAGTAGAGCCGGATGCACACGCCGTCCGACGTACGGCCGCAGCGGCCCTTGCGCTGGTTGGCCGACGCCTGGGAGATCGGCTCGATCGGCAGCCGCTGGACCTTCAGCCGGTGGCTGTAGCGGGAGATCCGCGCCGTGCCCGGGTCGACCACGTACTTGATGCCCGGCACGGTCAGCGAGGTCTCGGCGACGTTGGTGGCCAGCACGATCCGCCGGCCCCGGTGGGACTGGAAGACCCGGTGCTGCTCGGCGGCCGACAGCCGCGCGTACAGCGGCAGGACCTCCTCGGGACGGCCCTTGAGCGCGTCGGCGGTGTCGCGGATCTCCCGCTCGCCGCTGAGGAAGACCAGGATGTCGCCCGGCCCCTCGGCGCACAGCTCGTCGACGGCGTCGACGATGGCCTGGGTCTGGTCGTCGTCCTCGTCGACCGGGCGGTAGCGCACCTCGACCGGGTAGGTGCGCCCGGACACCTCGATCACGGGCGCCGGCTCCCCGCCGGGTCCGGCGAAGTGCCGGGCGAACCGCTCGGGGTCGATGGTCGCCGAGGTGATGACGACCTTGAGGTCGGGCCGTTTGGGGAGGAGCTGCTTGAGATAGCCGAGGATGAAGTCGATGTTGAGGCTGCGCTCGTGCGCCTCGTCGATGATCAGCGTGTCGTACTGCAGCAGGAGCGGGTCGGTCTGCATCTCGGCGAGCAGGATGCCGTCGGTCATGAGCTTGACCAGGGTCCCGTCGCTGGAGTGGTCGGTGAAGCGGACCTTGTAGCCGACCGCCTCCCCCAGCTCGATCGACAGCTCCTCGGCGATGCGCTCGGCGACCGTGCGGGCGGCGATGCGGCGCGGCTGGGTGTGGCCGATGAGCCCGTGGACCCCCCGGCCGAGCTCCAGGCAGATCTTGGGGATCTGGGTGGTCTTCCCCGAGCCGGTCTCGCCGGCCACGATTACGACCTGGTGGTCCCTGATGGCCGCGAGCAGGTCGTCCTTGTGCCGGCTGACCGGCAGCTCGGGAGGGTATCGGAGGGCGGGGACGGCCGCGCGGCGCGCGGCCACGCGGCGTTCCGCGGCCTCCACGTCCCCCGCGATCTCCTCGACGACGGACTGGCGGGCGGCGCGGTCGCGGACCCGGCGCATGCCGTCGAGACGGCGGCGCAGCCTGCGCCGGTCGCGCAGCATCAGGTCGGGAAGGCGGGCCTGGAGATCGGCGAGCGTGTTCATTCCATGCTCAAGGATAGGCAACGCCCCCCGCCGATCTGCCAGCCGTTTTTCCGGCGGCCCTTCCGGGGCGGGTCAGGGGCGGCGCGGCGGCTGGTACTTGTATCCCACGTTGCGGACCGTGACGATGCGGCCCGCGTGCCGGCCCAGCTTGCGGCGCAACCGCAGAACGTGCACGTCGACGGTACGGCCGCCCTCGTCGTCGTACCTGTCCCAGACGGCCGCCATGAGCTGGCGGCGGTTGTAGACCCGGCCGGGCGCCGAGCTGAGGTAGTCGAGCAGCTCGAACTCCCGGAAGGTGAGCTCGATCTCCTCGCCGCCGGCCCGGACCACCCGCGCGGCCCGGTCCAGGACCAGCTCCTCCTCCTCGGCGAGGACCGCCCGCCTGGGCGGCGGGGCCGTACGCTCCCGCGCGACCGCCGCCTCCGGCGCGACCGCCGAGCCCCCTGCGGGCACCAGGTAGCCCACGATCATCAGCACGGCGCCGGTCTCCGGCACCGGCAGCACGCCGAGCACGGATCCCTGCCCGAGATCGGGGGGCTCATGGCCCTGCTCGCGCCTGCGCTCCACAAAGTCGATCACGTTCTGGTGGGACATGCCCTCTCCTTGCCTCGTGGCGTACCGGACGGCGGTGACCGCGGTCGTCAACAGGCGGCGGCGCAGACGCGCAGCAGGTCGATGTGCCGGCGCTGGGTCAACCTCCCCGAGGGGTTCATGGGATCATCATGGCAGCGAAATTACCCGCTGTCCAGGTAGGAATAAGGGAGATCTATCGCTCAGGAGACGCGCGCGGCCCCCGCGGCCGCCATCGCGGCGCCGATGATCCCGGCCTCGTTCCGGAGCACGGCGGGCATCACCGGGGTGTCCCCGAGGTCGACGTACGGCAGGAACCTGCCCGCCTTCTTGCTCACGCCCCCACCGACCAGGATCAAGGTGGGCGACAGCAGGTCCCGCATGTGCCGGAGGTACTCCTCCACACGCCCGGCCCACTTCTCCCAGCCCAGGTCCTCCTCCTCGCGCACCCGGTCGGAGGCGCGGTGCTCGGCCTCCTTGCCGCGGATCTCGACGTGGCCGAACTCGGTGTTGGGCACGAGCGCGCCGTCCACGAAGAGCGCGCTGCCGATGCCGGTGCCGAAGGTCAGCATGAGCACGACCCCGCGCCGGTCGCGGCCCGCGCCGAAGGTCATCTCGGCGACGCCGGCCGCGTCCGCGTCGTTGAGCACGACCGCCTGCTCGCCGAACAGGTCGGCGCCTTTCACTCCGATCCACGACCTGTCCACGTTGGCCGCCGTCCTGATGACCCCGTCGAGGACCACTCCGGGGAAGGTGACGCCCATCGGGCCGGTCCAGGAGAAGTGCTTCGCGATCTCGCGTACGGCCTGGGCGACGGCCCCCGGCACGGCGGGCCGCGGCGTCGGGATGCGCAGGCGCTCCCGGGTGAGCACGCCGGCGGCCGTGTCCACCGTGGCGCCCTTGATCCCCGAGCCGCCGATGTCGATGCCCAGAACTTCCATGTCATTCCTCCTGGTCCGGCTGCACGGCTACCCAGCCGCCCTCACCTCATGCGCGGTCGCGAGTATCGCACGGCGTCATGAGCCGAGCCGGGTTACGGAAGGACAGGCCGGGTACGCCCCGAATCGGGGCAAATCACCACAAGGGGGACACGCATGATCAGGACACTCCACAAGATGGGACTGCGCTCCAATCACATGTACAGCGCCGCTCTGGGGTCAATCGGCATGTCGATCGCCTCATGGGTCGTCTCGAACAAGTACGAGGCGGCCGGCATCGAACGCGCCGACCGCTGGGCGTTGTTCGTCGGCGAGTGGGCGCCGACCTTCTTCGCGATGGGGATCGCCCTGCGAATGGAGGAGATGGCCCAGGAGAAGGGGCAGGAGACCCCCGAGTGGCAGGAGCAGAGCAGCGACATCCGCCGCCCCACCCGCGCCGGCGTGTAGCGAGGGCGGGCAAGGGCTTCCACGAGCGGCCCGGAGGGACCTTGACGGCCCCTCCGGGCCGCTGCGTGACCGCCCCCCGCCCGTCCCGGTGAGCGTCAGGCCACGGCCCGCAGGTGCTCGTGCGCCCAGTCCTCGAAGGTGGTGAGCGGGATGCCGAGGGCCCGCGCGTACTCCGGGCGGGCGGGCTGACCGGCCACGTCGATGAATTCGTGGGCGGCGGCGCCATAGCCCGGCATCCCCGCGGCGACCGCCTCCTCCACGGTCATGTCGGGTGCGGTCAGCTCGGTGCCCAGCGCCCGGGAGAGGACGGCGGCGATCTCACTCATCGACCGGTGGTCACTGGCCAGTTCCAGCTCGACGCCGTGGAACCGCTCCGGTGCGGCGAAGGCCGCCGCGGCCGCGGCGCCGATGTCGCGGACCGCGACGAGGGAGAGCCGGGTGCCGGGCTTCAGCACGGTCGCGATGCCCCCCTCGACGCCGCGGGGCAGCAGGTACGCCGCGGACGGGAGGAAGTTCTCCATGAAGAAGCCAGGCTTGATGATCGTCCAGTGGGTGAAGCCCGCCTCACGCACGCGTTCCTGGGCGGCGGCCTTGGCGGCGAGGGCGGGCGCCAGCGACGCCCAGCGGCCCTCGGCCCAGCCGGGGGCCTCGGTGTGCCGCCCCGCGCCGGTGACGGACGTGTGCACGAACTGCGACACGCCCGCGGCCAGCGCGCCTTCGACCAGGTTGACGGCCTGGACCAGCTCGCCCTCGAAGTCGAAGGCGCCTTCCCGCAACGCCGGCATCTGCACCGAGAAGACGGCCCGGGCTCCTCGCGCGGCCCTGATCACGGAGTCACGGTCGAGGAGGTCGCCGGTGACCAACTCGGCGCCGAGCGCTTCGATCGCCCTCGACCGTTCGGTCGCGGGGTCGCGGACCAGCGCCCGGACGGGCACGCCGTTCGCCAGCAGGGCACGGGCGGTGGCGCCCCCCTGTTGTCCGGTGGCGCCGGTGACCAGAACGGGTGCGGAATCGATTGCCATGAGGCCCTCCCGGGGCGAGCGCAAGAAACGGCGGGGCCCGCCGTTTATGCGTCGGTACAATACGGCGGGCCCCGCCATTTAGCAATCGATGAGGTGACACCATGCCCGTCCAGCGTGCGGACGCCCGGCGCAACTACGCGCGCCTGCTCGCCGTGGCCAAGGAGGCGATCGCCGCGGAGGGCCCCGACGCGTCCCTGGAGCAGATCGCCCGCACCGCGGGAGTCGGATCGGCCACCGTGCGCCGGCACTTTCCCGATCGCCAGTCGCTGCTGGAGGCGGTCTTCCGCGAACGGGTCGAGGCCCTGTGCGCCCACGCCGGCGAGCTGACCGGCAGGGCCGACACCCGGGCCGCGCTGCTGGAATGGCTGAGCGCCGTCCTCGCGGACGCCGCGACCATCCGGGGGCTGGCCACCGCGCTGGCCCGCGACCGGGCGGCCGGCCCCGGCGCGGCGCACGAGCACTGCTGCTCGGCGCAGCTCACCGAGGCGGGCGCCCCGCTGGTGCGCCGCGCCGCCGACGACGGCGCGCTGGCACCTGGCGTGACCATCGGCGACCTGCTCGCTCTGATCACCGGCATCGCCCTGGCCATGGAACACCACCCGGACTCCGACGCCGACGCGCAACGACTCCTCGGCCTGTCCATGGCGGGGATCAGCCCTCGTCAGGGGTGATGGAAGTCGGCATGCCGGTGCTCCGTCAGGGCCTGCGCGCGTGACCCCCGATCCCGCGGCGGTCGCCCGCTGGCTGCGCACGCGGCCCGCCCGCGCGGCCGGCACCCGCGTCCTGGCCGTCGAGGGCCGCTCGGGCGCGGGCAAGTCGACGCTGGCCGCCGCCGTGGCCGCGGCGCTCACCGCGCCGGTCGTCCGCATGGACGACCTGTACGACGGCTGGGACGGCCTGCAGGCCGGGGTGGACGCCCTGCTGGAGTGGGTGCTGCGTCCGCTGGGCCGCGGGGACCGGGCACGCTGGCGGCGCTACGACTGGGCTCGGGGCCGTTACGCCGAATGGCACGAGCTCCCCGGGGCGGACACCGTCGTCATCGAGGGCGTGGGCTGCGGCGCCCGCGAGGCGGGGCCGTACCTGAGCGGGCTGGTGTGGCTGGAGGCCGCCGAGGAGGTCCGGCGGGCGCGGGCGCTCGCCCGCGACGGCGAGGTGTACGCACCCCACTGGCGGCGCTGGGCCGAGCAGGAGGAGCGGTACTACGCCCGCCACGACGTGCGCTCCCGGGCCGGCCTCGTCATCGTCACGGGGTGAACCGCCTCGGGAACCGACCGCTGCCGTCGTCCCCGGCCTGCGGCCCTTCAGGAGCGGATGCGCACGCCGAGCTCGTCGAGCCGCGTGAGCAACTCGGCGGGGTCGGCGTACACGCGGAAGGCGCCGGCGCGCTCCAGCTCGTCCCTGCCGTAGCCGCCGGACAGCAGCCCGACGCCCAGCGCGTCCGCGCGCCGGGCGGCCAGCATGTCCCACACGCTGTCGCCGACGGCCAGGGTGAACCTCGGCTCGACGTCCAGCAGCGCGGCGCCCGCGAGGAACAGGTCCGGGTCGGGTTTGGCCCGGCGCACCTGGTCGCGGTGGACGAGCGGCACATCGGTCGGCAGTTCGAGCAAGTCCAGCGCGTGCCGGGCGGTGTCGGCCCGGCTGCTGGTCGCGATCGCCCAGCGGACGTCGTTGTCGGTCAGCCGCCGCAGCAGCTCGACCGCGCCCGGCAGCGGGCGCACCGAGTCGATCTGCTCCAGATACGCCTCGGCGTGCGCCTGCTGCAGGTCCTCGATCTGCTCGTCGTTCAGCGAGACGCCGGTCTCCCGCAGCAGCGCGTTGACGAGCAGGCCGCCGCTCATGCCGATCCGGCGGTGGACGCGCCACACCGACAGGTCGATGCCGACCCCGCGAAGAGCGGTGCGCCAGGCGATGACGTGCTGGTAGACGCTGTCGATCAAAGTGCCGTCGAGATCGAAGAGGAAGGCCGGGACGGGCGGCTCCGGGTAGTCGAATCGCGTGTTCATCCGGGCAGTTCTCACCGGCCGGCGCCCGCCGAAACACGTCCGGCCGTATTCACCGCGCCGGGCGGACCGAAACCGCGGAGACCGCGCTCAGCCGAGGCCGGCGCGGTACTCCTCGTCGGTCACCGGCCCGTGCCAGTGGGTCTTGCCGCTCGCCGTGACGGCGATGTGCACCAGCGTGTCGTCGTCGACGGCACCGTGCCAGTGCTTCTCGCCCGGCTGGACGTGGACCCAGTCGCCCGGCCCGATGGGCGTGCCCCTGGTCTCGCCCCAGCGCGTCACCACCCCGCGTCCCGACAGCACGTACAGCGCCTGCTCCCCGTCGTGGGTGTGCCAGCCCGAACGGGCCTGCGGGTCATAGGAGAAACGCTGGGCGCGCAGGCCGTCCGGCTCCACCTCCTTCAGCGTCTCCGCCTCCCACACGCCGTCGGTGAACCTGTCCGGTCCCGGCCGGGTGGCCTTGATCTCGCCTTCGCGTACGAATCTCATCGCGCACTCCCTTCGTCTCGGGCCGCGTCACGCCGGCGCCGCCCGCACCCATCGGCGATCGCCGCCGAGGAAACCCTCCATCGTGAGCCCGGCCTCGCGCAGCAGTTCCCCGAACCGGTCGTCGGTACGGCGCCTGCTGACGAACGTGTGCGTCCATCGCCGGTCCCCCACGACGTACTCCATCGTCGCGTCGAGCAGATCCGGCCCGGGGCGGCTCACGTCCGTCATCCGGACCACCCGTCCGTCGCCGCGCCTCTCCCACGGCCCCACCGTGTCGTACCACTCGGGCAGCTGGCGTTGGAGGATCACGCACCCGTCCGGCGCGACGTGACGGCGGCAGGTCCGCAGGAACGCCCGGCACAGGTCGTCGTCGGCGGTGTCGATCACGTACGACATCAACAGGACCACGTCGAACCGCCGGGACAGGGACAGATCCTGGATGCGGGACAGGACCGTCTCCGCCCCCTGGACGCGCGCGAGCATCTCGCGCGACTCGTCCACGGCCACCACCTCGTGGCCGAGCGCGACAAGGGCGTGGGTGATCCGGCCCGCCCCCGCGCCGAGTTCGAGGATCGCCGCGCCCTCGGGTATCGCGGCGTGGACGATCTCGGGTTCGCCGTCGGGCGTGAGCGTCGCGTAGTAGTCGACCGCGCACCCGTCCGGAGTGATCGGGCCGGGACCGGTGCCGTGATAGATCCGTTCAGGCAGCATGATCACCATCCTGCATCACGAGTGCGGCGGTGGCCCCACTGTGGCGATTTGTCCGATTCGTGCCGGGTATTTCTTCCATGATGAGTTCTGCCGGACGGAGGTGACAGGCATGAGCGTTCCGATGCGACGGGAGTCCAGAGGTCTCGTTCCCGACCTGTTCGACCTGCTGGAGGCGCCGATGGCCGCGCTGCGGCCCATGGCCGGGCAGCAGATGCGGCTTGAGGACTACGTCAAGGACGACCGGTACGTGCTGCGCGCCGAACTGCCCGGGATCGACCCGGACAAGGACGTGGAGATCAGCGTGTCGAACGGGGTGCTGACCATTCACGCGGAACGGCGCCACGAGGAGCGGCAGGCGCACCGCACCGAGTTCCGGTACGGAGCCTTCACCCGGTCGATCGTGCTGCCGCAGAACGTGGACGAGAACGACGTGAAGGCCACCTATGACAAGGGGATCCTCGAGGTGAGCGTGCGGCTCGCCGAGGAGCGGGAGGAGCGCAGGCGAATCCCGATCGAGAAGCCGGGAGCCGGGCGGCCGCAGAGCTGAGGCCGCCCACGCCGGGCCCGTCCACGCCGCGGGGACGGGCCCGGGTCGTGTCCCCCGGCCCGCAGCGCGTCCCCGGAGCGCGCCCTGACGGCTCGGCGCCCTGAGGACACCGCTCGGGACGCTCAGGAGGACCCCGCTCAGGACGACGACGGGGACCGCACGACGGCGACCGGGCACTCGGCGTGGTGCAGCACTCCCCGGCTGACCGAGCCGAGCATCGCCGAGCCCAGCGCGCCCCGGCCGTGGGAACCGACCACGAGCAGGCCCGCCCCGCGCGAGGCCTGGACGAGCGCGTCGACCGGGTGCCCGTAGACGATCTCCTCGCGCACCGGCACCTCGGGACACCGCCCGCGCGGGTCCGCCAGCTTCTCCCGGCTCACACGCCGGTGGGCCTCGCGCACCTCCTCCACGTCGTAGGTGATCTCGGGCGCGAGCGGGTGGGCGGGCAACTGCCACGCGTGCACCGCCCGCAGCGCGTCGCCGTGCGCCCTGGCCTGCTCGAAGGCGTAGGCCAGGGCGGGCTCGCATTCGGGCGAGTCGTCCACGCCCACCGCGATCTCCCCCCTGCCCCCGCTCCACCCGGGCCGTACGACGACGACCGGGCAGGGGGCGTGACCGGCGACGTGGGTGCTGACCGACCCGACGACGATGCCGGCGAAGCCGCCGAGTCCCCGGCTGCCGAGCACGATCTCGACGGCCTCCCTGGCCTTGTCGCGCAGGACCCTGGCGGGGATGCCCTCGATGATCTCCGTACTGATCTTCACGTCCGGCTGCCGCTCGCGGGCCACCGCCTCCGCCGCGGACAGGGCCCGCTCGGCGTGGGAGGTGAGCGGGTCGCCGCCGGAGACGGGGAACTTGGGGATGCCGTACGCCCAGTGGTCCACGACGGAGACGAAGCGCAGCGGGCAGCCGCGGCGGGCGGCGTCGTCCGCGGCCCACCGGACGGCGGCCGTCGCGGCGGGCGAGCCGTCGGTGCCGACGATGATCGAGCCGGACATGGGCGCTCCTTCCCGGCCTGTGCCTTCCTCACCTGGCCTTTCCATGTCACCATCCGCGGCGACGGCGCTCCAGGGCCGCAGGTCCTCATTCCCGGGGCCGATGCCGGGGCCGTCGGGCCGGGAGGGATGCTGGAGTCCTGGAGGTGGTCCGACATGGAATCGAAGCGCTGGACCGTCGAGATCTTCGTGAACGAGGACGACAACGACGACGTCACCACCGCGACCGCCGTGCTGTACACGCCCGCGGGACGACGCCACGAGAGCGTCGGCCGAGCCCGCCGCAACCCTGCCGACCGGCCCGTGCCGGAAATCGGCGACGAGCTCGCGGCCGGACGGGCCCTCGCCGACCTGGGGGCGAAACTCATCGGGGACGGTGCGGAGGACGTGGCCCAGCTCGCGGGCCCCGCCTACGAGTCGTACTGAGACCCCGGCCCGGGTCCGGCGGCGGCCTGCGCCCGCCGGGGCCGGAGCGCGGGGGACGGGCCCGCCGGTGAAGCCGGATCCCGGGGGCTCCGCGGCGAGCCCCCGGAGTCCGGCCGCACGTCCTCATTCCGCCGGGCCGGCCGGGTCCTCGCCGAGGAGCCCCGCGGCCCGCATCTCCTCCCTCAGCCAGGCCATCGCCGCCTGCTCGTACGCGGCCTGGCCCGCCCCCGCGACCGGAGTGCCGTTCGCCGTGCGCGGGCCGGCGGGAACGTCACCGGCCGCGCCGTCAGGTGCGCGGCCCCCGCCGGAACCGGGCGCGTACGGCCGCCGCGCGGGCGTTCCCCTTCGCTTGGCCCCCGGCCCGGAGCCGCCGGCGTCGCCCCGGTCGGCCGCCGGGACGCCACCGGCCGCGGCGGCCCGGCCGCGCGAGCCGCCGGGCGCGAGACCGCCGGGCACGAGACCCCCGGGCACCGGCCCGTTGGGCGTCGTGCCCCCGCTGTACGCCGCCTGCGGCGCCATGCCGGGCCGCGGCGCCATGCCGGCAGGCACCCCCGGGCCCGCCTGGCCGGAGTCGCAGTCGCCGCCCGGCCCCCAGGCATCCGGCACGAGCAGTCCCGCGCCGGTCATCTCGGCCGTCAGCTGCCCGAGCAGCGTGTCCGCCTCGACCGGCTCGGGGGTGATCTGCGCGAGGGCCGGCGCGAGCGCGCGCAGCGCGTTCGGCATGCCCGCGCCGGTGCGGTGGAGATCGCCGAGGTTCAGCGGGACGCAACTCGACCTGATGATGTGGAAGAGATGGTCGACCCGCCGCGCGTCCCGCCCGATGTAGGGACCCCGGAAGTCGCCATGGTGCGCGAGCACCAGCGCCGCCAGGCCTGCGACGTGCGGCGCGGCCATCGAGGTGCCGTCCAGCGCGGCGTACCCGTCCGGCGGCACCGCCGACAAGACGGCCACGCCCGGGGCGCACACGTCGACCTCGGGGCCGTGGCAGGTGAAGCGCGGCGAGAAGTAGCCGTCGCCGGTCATCGGCCCGCGGATCTCGGCCTCGTGCGCGGTGCCGGGCGGGAACGCGTCGGCCTTGCCGACGGCCGCGACGGTCAGCACGCCGGGCAGGGTGCCGGGGAAGCCGACCGGTCCCCCGTCGTTGCCGGCGGCCACCACGCACGCCACGCCCGCCTCGCGCGCCTGCTCGATCTTCGCGGCGACGAGCGGGGAGTGGTGCCTGCTCGCCAGGCTCAGGTTGACCACGTCGATCCGCTGCTCGACGCAGTAGTCGAGCGCCTCGATGAGGTCGCTGAACCGCCCGCCCGGGAAAATCTTGCACGCGTGCACCTCGGCCTCGACGGCGAAGCCGACGACGCCGCGGCCGTCGTCCGCGCCGGAGACGACGGCCGCGCAGTGGGAGCCGTGGTAGGCGGCGTCGACGGACCAGCCGTCCGGCTCGCCGCCCACGAGGTCGATCCCGGCGCGGACGCGCTCACGCAGGTCGGGATGCCGCACGTCGGCCCCCGAGTCGACGACGGCGATCCTGACCCCCGCCCCGCGCAGCGTGGGCGGGAGGCGGTCGAGGTTCATCGCCTGCTGGCCCCAGCCGAAGACCTGCTTGCCGGGGAAGCCGTCGAAGGTATCCGACAGGCGCGTCGGCTCGATCAGGTTGTCCCGGGTCGTGGACAGGGCCGGGCGGTCGATGTGCACGCTCCAGTAGCCGGAGCGCGGCCGGACCGTCACCCCGCTGATCGACTCCGGGGTCTCCCCGACCATCGTGACCATCGCGCGGCCGTCGGCCCCGGTGGACGTCTGGGCGGGCCAGCCGTGCCCGGTCACCAGGACGCTCGCGCCGGGCAGCGGCGTGCCGTCGGCGTCCCTGACCAGGAAGGCGAACGTGCTCTCCACGCCCGGCGGCACCACCGCCGGGGCGGGCCGCCGCCTGCGCGGCGGCCGGGGCACGTCGCTGTAGGTGAGCAGCCGGTCCCGCTCGAAGTAGAGCTGCGGATACTGCCGCCGCAGCGCCTCGACGTGCTCGGCGGTCATCTCCGCCACGACCACAGCGGGGAACCCGGGCGCCTGAGCCCCCGGGTTCCCCGCCGTCCCCCGCAGGCGGCGCAGCACGCGCACCTCGGGGTCGTCCTCCAGCAGCCTGCGCACCGTGTCACCGTCGAGAGCCGGCGCGGCCGCTCCCGGCGCCGCCGGATGCGACTGGGGCAGCGCGGCCACCATGTAGCGCCGCGGCCGGGGCTCCACCGGCTGCGGCGCCTGGCGGGACGCCTGCCGCCCCCGCGGGGACGCCGGGCGCGGCTCCTCGCTTCCGTCCTTGGGCTTGTCGTTACTGGTCACCACGTCTCGACTCTCCCCAGCTCAGGCTGGTGTGGCCGGCCGCGCTCCGTACGGCGCGGCGGGCAGTTCAGGCTCTGTCATCCCATTCGCCGCTCTCGGGACGGCGGGGGCCCGGACCGGCCGCCGGCCGGTCCGGGCCACCGAAGTGATCACGTCACAGCAGTGGAACCGTGGGCCGTCCGGGGGTGACCACGCCGAGCGCGAACTGGATCTGCGCCAGGCACGCGTCGTACCGCCCGGCCCGGTACAGCTGTACCGCCTGCACCAGCAGCGGGATGATCCCCGCGACCTGGGGCGCCTGCGGGAGTGACGCCTGCAGCCAGCCGTACAGCCGCTGGAGCGTCACGGCGCAGTGCGCCTGTAGCGGCGCGACCGGCGCCGGATGCCCCGTCACGACTCCCACGGCCGGGGGCGTCACCGGACCCATCCCGGGACCCATCGACTCCACGGTGTTCCTCCGATCAGAGAGCGGCACCGGCCGGCACCGGGACCTGCTGCGCGGCCTGCTGGTGCGGCTGGCCGTAGGCCTGGCCATAGGCCTGGCCGTAGACCTGCGACAGCGACTGCGTGGTCAGCGGGACCTGCTGCCCGTACGCCGCCTGGACGTGCTGGGGCATCACGGGCTGGATGCCGAGGTGCTGGGCCTGCTGGCCGGGGTGCTGCGCGTACGCCTGGGTGGCGTACGGCTGGCCGTAGACCTGCGGGATCTGCTGGGCCTGGGCCTGGATCGCCTGCAGCGCCTGCAGAACCTGCGGCGGAAGAACCTGCTGCTGAACCTGCTGCTGGAGCTGCTGCTGGATCTGCTCACGGACCTGGTGCTGGTAGAGCACGCCCTCCAGCATCTGGCGGGCCGCGGGAGCGCCGTACCGCACGCTGTACCGCGCGACCTTGGTCCAGAAGGTCACCGGGCTCACCAGGTGCTCCTGCGGAAGGATCTGCTCCTCCTGCTGGATCATCGCCAGCGGCGACAGCTGCTGCTGCGCCCCCGGGATCTGCTGACCGAGCTGGAGGGGCGAGATCTGCTGCTGAGCGCCGTACCCCAGCATGGTCGCCATGGATGCGGGGTTCATAGTGGTGAACGTCATTGTCACTCCTTCGGAGCCAGTAGGTCCGGCCCATCGCCGATGTGATTACATCGCGTGACAGATCAGTCGCACAACGTTATAGGCGTAATGAGTGACTAAGGCTGATTTGAGACTTGAGCACCGACACGTCTCTTTGCCTTGACAAAAATATTCGTCGGAAGCCATGCTGGGGACATGAAGGATGTGGCGGTGATCGAGGACCCGGCGGCGGCGGAGGCCTCCCTGGATCCGATCCGGGTGCGGTTGCTCGCCGAGCTGGCGGAGCCCAACTCGGCGACGATGCTGGCGGCCAAAGTCGGGCTGCCGAGACAGAAGGTGAACTACCACCTCAAGACCCTGGAGCGGCACGGCCTCGTGGAGCTGGTCGAGGAACGCCGCAAGGGCAACGTCAACGAGCGGGTCATGCGGGCGACGGCGGCGTCGTTCGTGATCTCTCCCGCCGCGCTGGCGTCGGTCGCGCCCGACCCGTCGCGCTCGCCCGACCGGTTGTCGGCGCGCTGGCTGCTGGCCCTGGCCGCCCAGCTCGTGCGCGACGTCGGCACGCTCATCACCGGTGCGTCCCAGGCGCGCAAGAAGCTCGCGACGTTCGCCGTCGACGCGCAGGTGCGCTTCGCCTCGGCCGCCGACCGGGCCGCGTTCGCCGAGGAGCTGTCGGCCGCCGTGGCCGCGCTCGTCAGCAAATATCACGACGAATCGGCCGAGGGCGGGCGCGAGCACCGCCTGGTCCTCGCCGTCCATCCCGCCGTCCCCCGGACGGTTTCCCCCCACAGTGACGAGGAGGCCTGATGGCCCACGAATTCGAGCTCAGCAAGGAAATCGAGCTGGACGCGACGCCCGAGCAGGTCTGGGAGGCCATCGCGACCGGCCCGGGCGTGGACTCCTGGTTCATGGGGCGCACGGAGATCGAGCCGGGCGAGGGCGGCCGTGGCCGGTTCACCATGTTCGGCGGCACCGAGACCTCCACCGTGACCGCCTGGGAGCCCGGCAAGCGGTTCGCGTACCGCAGCGATGAGAACCCCGACGGCCTCTTCATGGCGATGGAGTACCTCGTCGAGGGCCGCGACGGCGGCAGCACGGTCCTGCGCCTGGTCCAGCACGGCTTCCTCGGCGACGACTGGGAGACCGAGTACGAGGCGATGGTCACGGGCTGGGATCTGTACCTGCACAAGCTCGCCCAGTACCTCACGTACTTCCGCGGACGGCCCGTCACGGTCGTGTCCGCCGCCCGCCCCCACGCGCCGGAGAGCGAGAAGGCGTGGGCGGCGATCAAGGACGAGCTGGGCCTCGCCGGCACGGTCCGCGAGGGCGACCCCGTGCGGCTCGCGGTGGACGGCCTGCCCCCGGAGGACGGCGTCGTCGACTACGCGGCCCTGCCGGACTTCCTGGGCGTGCGGACCGCCGACGGCCTCTACGGGTTCATCCACTCGGGACCGAAGCGCGGGAACGTCGTGGTCCTCGGGCACCACATCTTCGCCGAGGACACCGGCCAGGAGCGGGCCGAGAGCGCCTGGCAGTCCTGGCTCGCCCGGCTCTTCTCCTGAGCACTCCTCCCCTGACACGCCGGACTCCCGACCGTGAAGGACCTGACGATGACGAACACCCCCGACCTCGAATACACCATCACCCGCGTCCTGGACGCTCCCCGCGAGACCGTCTTCAAGGCGTGGACCGAGCCAGAGCACTTCAGCCAGTGGTTCGGCCCGCACGGCTTCACCACTCCGGTCTCCCTGATCGCCATGGACCTGCGGCCCGGCGGCGAGTGGAGCGCGTGCCTCGTCTCACCGGAGGGCGCGAAGGCTCCTCTCGGCGGCGTCTACCGGGAGATCGCCGAGCCCGAGCGGCTCGTGTTCACCACCGGGGACCCCGACAACCAGGAGGGCGCGGTGGCGTCGGTCGCGACCGTCACGCTCACCGACCTCGGGGGGCGTACGCAAATGAGGTTCACGCAGGAGGGCTACAACACCGACGAGGCGCACGCGGAGGCCGCGAAGGCCGGCTGGCTCCAGTTCTTCGACCGGCTCGCCGGGCATCTCGCCTGAGGCATCCTGACCGTACGCGGCGTGCTCTGCGCGCCGCGTACGGCAGGCCTGTCCGACGACGAGGCCGAACGACGGCCGGCCGGCGGGACGGCCATGCATGGGCCGCCGTCAGGCCCAGATGGCGCAGGGGATGCCGTCGGAGAAGATTTCGGGGGGATCGGGCAGGGGCCGGGCCAGCCCGGCGGCCACCCTGAGGGCCGTCCAGGCGGCGGCGCCCGCGTCGAGCACGTCGTCCACCCCCGCCGCCGCCCCGGCCCGGCCGAGGCCGCCCGCGAGCACGACGCCCGCCGCCGCCAGCAGTTCGCGCCGGCGCTCGGCGCCCGCCCACGTCGTCTTCGGGTGCGGCAGGGGCTCCCCCGCGAGCCGGGCGAAGCTCAGCTCGGGGTGGATCTCGACGACCCGTCTGTCCGCCTCCCGCACCCAGCGCTCGACCTCCAGCAGCTTCTCCTTGAGCCCGAACGCCTGGCGGGAGACTCCTTCCCCGGTCAGGCGGCGGTTGACCGCCACGGCAGAGGGGTAGTCGCCGGTCTCCAGCGCGGCGCGCGCCGGGGTCATGAACACCGACCGCCACCGGGGACCGAGCTCCGCGCGCGCCAGCACGTCCGCCCGGCGGCGGCCCCGGCCCGGCGGACCACCGGGGTGGCCATCAGGGTGACCATCGGGCAGCCCGATCGGCATGTCCACGGCCACGACGGCGATCTCGCCGTCCGCGTCCGCCGCAGCGACCAGGTCGGCGATCCGGGCCGCGAAGTAGGCGCGCGCCGCGCCTACTTCGCCCGGGCCGGCGGGCGGGACCACCCCGATCCAGCCGGCCCTGCAGGCGTCGACACCGAGCACACGAACGTCGTTCATACGACCATGCTCAGCCCTGGCGAGGGACGACGTGGCCGAAGCGGAACAGGTTCGCCGGGTCGTACACCTCGCGCAGCTTCACCAGCCGCCGCAGCGTCTCCTCGGGCCAGGCCCGGGAGATCTGCTCGGGGGCCAGGGCGCCGCCCTGGAAGTTGATCTGCGCGCCGCCGGTGGACCAGGGCGCGGCGGCCTCGACCACGGCCTGTACGGCGGCGGGCACGGCCGTGTCCATCAGCTCGGGCACCGGCGCGCCGATGGCCAGCAGCGTGAAGGCGGCGTCACGCCCGCCCACGGCGTTCGGCTCCTTGGGCTGACGGGCGAGCGCGCCGCCGAGCTGACGCAGCTCGACCACGGCCAGCGGGACCTGCGCGGCCGGCCCGGCGACCGCGAGCAGCGCCTCCACGGTCTCGGCGGTCAGCTCGCGCAGCAGCGCGCCCCGCTCCGCGACGGGCATGGGCTGGGTCGGGTCCCGGTGGATGGAGTCGATCGCCGCGTACGGCAGCGGCCCGACGGCGTCGAGCACCGGCTCGGCCACGGCCCGCATGGGGGCCAGCAGCGCCTCGGCCTCCTGCCCCTCCCCCACGTGGGCGACCCGCAGGTGGACCACGAACTTGCCGCTGAGCTGCGGCGGCAGCTCGGGCAGCGGGGGCAGGCGCAGCAGCGCGACCGAGGTGGTGGTGGTCTCCGGCAGCGTCTCGGTCCAGGTGCGGTAGGCGTGCAGGACCCGCCCGGCGTCCTCGGCGGCGTAGAACAGGCCGCCGCCGTACAGGCCGGTGAGCGGAAGCAGGTCGACCGTGATCGAGGTGACCACGCCGAATCCGGCCTTACCGCCGCGCAGCGCCCAGAACAGGTCGGGCTCGCGGTTGGCGTCGGCGGTGCGGATCACGCCGTCCCCGGTGACGACGGTGAGCTCCCGCACGTGGTCGGCCGCGAAGCCGAAGGTCCGCGCGATCGGCCCGAGACCGCCGCCGAGCGTGAAGCCGACCACGCCGACGCCGGTCGCCGATCCGCACAGCGGAGCCAGGCCGTACGGCGCCGCGGCGGCGACGACCTCACCCCACGTGCAGCCCGCCGCGATCGTGGCGGTGCGGGCGGAGGGGTCCACCACGACCTCCCCCATGGCGCGGGTGCTGATCAGGACCGCGCCGTCGGCCGCCTGCACGGCGCCGTGGCCGGTCGACTGCACGGCCACGGGCAGCCCGTGCTCGGCGGCGAGCCGTACGGCGGCGGCCACGTCGCCGGCGTCCCGCGCCGCGACGACCACGGCGGGCCGGTGGCGCACGGCGAGATTGAACCCGGCGGCCTCCTCCTCGAACCCGTTCTGCCCCGGAGCCAGGACCCGGCCGGCGATCCGTCCCCGCAGCGCGTCTTCGATGGTGCTGTGCATGTCCGTCCTTCGGATGTCGTCGTCTGTGACGGGAACAGTTGTCGCATCGGGGTCTTGGTGTTCGCTTGCGCCGATCGGGCAGGTGTTCCTCCGGACGCCGAAAGGCCGCCTAGAGATGTCCTAGTGGCTTCCAAGACGTCCCCCGCACGCTGGGGCGATGCCGCCGCCGTCCGACGAACACCAGCCGCCGTACGACGGGGATCCGGGCCCGCCCGATCCCCGTCGCGATCCGGCGTGCGTCACCCGCCCGGGCGTCCGGCCCGGCCCGCGTCCCCGATCCACCGGCGACCCGCATGCCGGGTCCGCGCATGCCGGGCCCGCGCATGCCGGCACACTGCTGCTGCGCGAGGTGCCGGCCCACCCGGGCGCGCCGGGGGCCCGGGTCATCGGCCCGGCCCTCGAAGAGGCTCTGCGCGCGGTGCCGGCCGCGCGGTGCCGCCTCTACGTGCTGACCGACCTCGCCCTCCCGGCCGCCGCCGCCCCGCTCGCCGCCGCGCTGCTCGAGACCACGCTCCTCGAAACCACGACGCATCGGGAGACCACGGCGCATCGGGAGACCACGGCGCAGGGGGAGACCACGGCGCCGCCGGAGACCGGGGTGCCGGGGCACGTCCCCCGGTGGGCCCTGCTGCACGCGCTCGCCGTGGCCGCCCCGCACCGCGGCCGGGGGCTGGGCCGCCGCCTGCTCGACGACCTGCTCATGGAGTTGCGCGCGGACGGCGTACGCGCCGTGTGGTTCCTCTCCGGCCCGGGCGACGAGGGCGTGTGCGCCCTGCTGAGGAGCGCCGGATTCACGGACACAGCCGGCCCCGGTTTTCCTCGCGAGAACGAGCGGACATATGGGTATCATGAGCCAGAAATCCGACCCTGGGCCGCCTGGCTCGTTCGGGAGTTGTGATGCGCACGGGCATCGACGGCGCGCGCTCAGGGGCGCCGCGCCAGGGCCAGGACGGCCGTCAGGGCCCCGCTCTGGACTTCCGCCTCCTCGGCACACTGGAAGTGGCCGACGGCACGGGGACGATCCTCGATCTCGGGCCCCGCAAGCAGCGTGCCGTGCTGACGCTCCTGCTGCTGAACGCGCCCCACGTCGTGCCCCTCGACCAGCTCATCGACCGGCTGTGGCGGGACGAGCCGCCGTCGAGCGCCACGGGAACGCTCCAGGCGTACATCTCGCATCTGCGCAGGACGCTCGAACCCCGGCGCAGCCCGCGCTCCCCCGCCCGGGTCCTGCGTACGCGGGAGCCCGGCTACCTGCTGGACATCGAGCCGCACCAGGTCGACGCCGAGCGGTTCGGCCGGGCGGCGGAGGCCGCGCGCGCGGCCCTGGCGGCGGGCCGCCCCGAGGAGACCGAGCGCATCCTTGGCCCGGCGCTGGCGCTGTGGCGGGGCGAGCCGCTGGCCGACCTGGCCGACGAGCCGTTCGCGCGGTCCACCGTGGCCCGCCTGAGCGAGATCCGCCTGTCCGCGCTGACCGTACGCGCCGAGGCGTGGCTCGCGCTGGGACGGGCGGCCGAGGTGACGGTCGAGGTCGAGCGCCTGCTCGAACAGGACCCCTACCGCGAGGGCCTGTGGGCGCTGCTCATGCGGGCCCTCTACCGGGAGCGCAGGCAGGCCGAGGCGCTGGCCGCCTACCAGCGCTGCCGCGCCCTCCTCGGCGACGAGCTGGGCCTCGATCCGAGTCCCGAGCTGCGGCGGCTGGAGCAGGCCATCCTCCTCCAGGACGAGTCGCCGGCCGGCGTGTGGGCCCCCGTGGTCGCCCTGCCGCCGGAGCAGGGCCCAGAGGCAGGCGCAGAGGCAGGCGCAGAGGCAGGCGCGGCACCCACGGCACCCACGGAGGACGGCCGGGCGTACGGGAACGCGGGCGACGAGAGCGCCGGGGACGCGGCCGGAGCAGGACCGCTCGGACGGGGACTGGTGGGGCGGGAGCCGCACCTGCGGCGCATCGCCGAGCGGCTCGACGACCTACGCCGGGGCGTCGGCGGGGTCTTCCTGGTGAGCGGGGAGTCCGGCATCGGCAAGACCCGCCTCGCCGAGGCCGCCGCGAGCATGGCCGCCGAGCGCGGGGCCGCGGTGGCCTGGAGCAGGTGCGTCGAGGGCAGCGGCGCGCCCGCGTTCTGGCCCTGGATCCAGGCGCTCAACGCCCTGGACGCGCACGACGCCCCCAGAACGGCCATGGCCCCCGACGCGGGCGGCGCTCCGGGCACGGGCAGCGCCACGGGAACGGGCGGCGCCCTGGGAACGGGCGGCGCCCTGGGAACGGGCACCGACCCGGGCACGGCACGGGTTCCCCGCACGGACGGCGCCCGGGGAACGGGCGCCGCCGCGGGGACCGGCCAGGCGATGGCGGCCGTCAAGGGCGGGGAGACGGGCGGCGATCTCGCCCGGCTCGCCCACCGCCTCCTCGACGGCGACCGGACGGACACGGCCGACCCCGACACCGCCCGCTTCCTGCTGCACGACAGCGTGGCGCGGGCGCTGACGCGGCGGGCCTCGGCCGCGCCGGTCCTGGTCGTGGTGGAGGACCTGCACTGGGCCGACGCCGCCTCGCTGAAGCTGCTCACCTTCCTCGGCGCCGACCTGCACCGCGTACCGCTCCTGGTGCTCGCGACCGTACGGCCGGAGCCGGCGGTGGACAGGCAGGCGCTGACCGAGGCGCTCGGCGAGCTGACCCGCCAGCGCGGCACGGAACGGATGACCGTCACCCCGCTCACCCCCGAGCAGATCGCCGACTACCTGCGCGAGGCGGGCCGGACCGGGCTCGGGGCGGAGCTCGCCTCCGCGCTGCACGACAGGACCGGCGGCAACCCGTTCTTCCTCGGCGAGCTGCTGCGCCTGCTGACCAGCACCCACCCCGGCGACCGGGTGGGCGTGACGGACGTGCTCGCCCTCGCGGTGCCCGACGGCGTGCGCGACGTGATCAACCAGCGTGTGTCACGGCTGCCGGAGGACTCCCAGACCCTGCTGCGGGCGGCCGCCGTGATCGGCAGGGACGTGGACGCCGACGTGCTGGAGACCGCGACCGGGGTCGGCGGCGCCCGGGTGATGATGCTGCTCGAACCGGCCGTCGCGACCGGGTTGCTGTTGGAGGTGGACGGCGGCTGGGACTACCGCTTCTCGCACGCCCTCGTGCGGGAGGCCTTGTACTCCGGGCTCAGCCGCAGGCAGCGCGCCCAGCTCCACGGCCGGGTGGGCGAGGCCATCGAGACCCTCCGGTGGGGCGAGGCCGGCTCGCGGCTGCCCGCCCTGGCCCACCATTTCGGGCTGGCCGCCAAGGTCGGCTACGCGGACAAGGCCGTGTCGTACGCCGTGGAGGCGGCCGGGCAGGCGACGGCCCGGCTCGCCTACGACGAGGCCGTCCTGCACTGGGAGCAGGCCCTCGAGGCCTCCGCCGCCGGGCCCGCGGCGGCCCGCTGCGCCCTGCTGATCGGCCTCGGCAAGGCCCTGCGAGTGACCGGCGACGTGGAAGGCGCGCGCCGCGCGCTGGACGAGGCCGTGACGCTCGCGACCGGCATCGGCGACGACGACGCCGTCATCGAGGCGGCCACCGTCTTCGGCGGCGTGACCCTCTGGAACTGGCGCTCGTACGGCACGGTGGACCGGCGCATGGTGTCCGTGCTGGAGGATCAGCTGTCCCGGCTCGGCCCGGAGGCCGTGCGCACCCGTGCGGAGCTGCTCGGCACGCTCGGCGTCGAGCTGTACTACGGCGAACGGCGCGAGGAGGGCCGCCGCCACGCGCTGGAGGCCGTGGAGCTGGCCCGGCGCACCGGCGACCCCCTGCTGCTGGCCCGCACGCTGAACAACTTCGTCATCGCGGCCTGGACGCCCGAGCACGAGGAGGAACGCTACCGGGCGGCCGAGGAGATCCTGAGCATTCCGGGCCTGCCCAGGGCCACCGAGATCGTCGCCCGCCTGCACCGCATGCCCAAGCTCATGAAGGCGGGGCTGCTCGCCGACTACGACGCGGAGCTGGCCCGCTGCCTGCGGCTCACCGCCGACGTGCGGATGACGGAGATCGAGACGCAGGTCGCGTACGCCGCGGCCGGGCGGGCGATGCTGGCGGGCGACTGGGCGGAGATGGACCGGCTGGCGGCCCTCGGCACCGGCAGCTTCCGCCGCACCAGCCTGTGGGGCCCGGACGTCCTCAAGCTGATCTACGCGTTCTTCGCCGACTGGTGTCAGGGACGTCCCAGCCCGTTGCTCGCGGAGCTGGTCGAGGCCGCGGGCGACGAGTCGAACCTGCTCGCGCGGCCCACGGCCGTCCTCGCCGCGCTGGGGGCCGGCGACGTCGATCTCGCCCACCGCCTCGTCGACCGCTGGGGCGCGGCGCGGCCCCGCGACTGGACGTGGCAGTTCGTCTCCTGGCAGTGGGGCCTGGTCGCGGTCCGGCTCGGCCGGCCCGATCCCGGCGAGCTGCTCGCCGAGTTGCGGCCGATCGCCGGTCAGCTCATGACGATGGGCACCGGGTGCCTGTCGTGGGGGACGCTGCACGACGTGGTCGCGGGGCTCCTGCAGCGGATCGGCGACACCGCCGCCGCACTGTCGCACGCGGAGGCCGCGCGGGACGCGCACCGGCGGCTCGGCCTGCCTCACCTCGTGAGCCGCAGCGAGGCCCTACTGCGGGAGATCCGTGCGGGCGCGGCGGACACCGGACGAGCCGGCGGCGCGCTCACCTGACGCCGGGACGCCTGGGCACAGGTCCGGTTCTGACGCGGTCCGGGGACGAGTTCCGGGCACGGCTCTGGGCACGGTTCCGGGGACGCTCCCGGGCAGGGTTCCGGGCGCGGGCAGGTGCGGGACGTTCGCACCTGCGCCGCCCCCGCTGTTGTCGAGGTGCTGCGGCGGGTTTTCCGCGCCATTGTGGGTGCCATGAGCCAGGAACAGGCCCGCCCCGATCACGGTCACGGTCACGGTCACGGTCATGGTCACGGGCACGGGCATGAGGGCGGTGCGGGGACGTTCCGGACGCGGATGGCGCATCTGCTGCGCCCGCACTCCCACGAGGCCGCCGACAAGGTCGACCCGGCGATGGAGTCGTCCGCCCGGGGGATGCGCGCGCTGTGGGTGTCGCTGGCCGGTCTCGGCGCGACCACGCTGGTCCAGGCGGTGGTGGTGGCCCTGTCCGGGTCGGTCGCGCTGCTGGGCGACACCCTCCACAACGCGGCCGACGCCCTTACCGCCGTGCCGCTCGGGATCGCGTTCCTGCTCGGCCGCCGCCCGCCCACCCGCCGCTACACCTACGGGTACGGCCGGGCCGAGGACCTGGCCGGTGTGGTCATCGTCGTGACGATCGCCGCCTCCTCGATCGCCGCGGCGTACGCCGCCGTCGGACGGCTCCTGCAGCCGCAGGAGGTCTCCCATCTGGGGGCCGTCGCGGCGGCGGCGCTGGTGGGCTTCGCCGGGAACGAACTGGTCGCCCGCCACCGCGTCCGCGTCGGGCGGGAGATCGGGTCCGCGGCCCTCGTCGCGGACGGGCTGCACGCCCGCACCGACGCTTTCACCTCCTTGGCCGTGCTGGCCGGCGCCGGAGGGGCCGCCCTCGGCTGGACCTGGGCCGACCCCGCCGTCGGCCTGCTCATCACGGTCGCGATCCTGGCGGTGCTGCGGCAGGCGGCGCGGGAGGTGTACCGCCGGCTGATGGACGCCGTCGACCCCGCGCTAGTGGACCGCGCGGAGGCGGCCCTGCGGGGCACCCCCGGCGTGCTCGGCCTGGGTCAGGTGCGGCTGCGCTGGATCGGCCACCGGCTCCGGGCCGAGTGCGAGGTCGTCGTCGACCCCACAGTCACGGTGGTGGAGGCCCACAGGGTCGCGGCCGAGGCCGAGCACAACCTGATCCACGCGATTCCCCGGCTGACGGCCGCGATCGTGCACGCCGACCCGCTGGCCCGCGACGGTGTGGACCACCACGCCGTCCTGGACGGCCACCGGCACGACCACCGCCCGGCGTACCACCCGGCGGCGGGCGCCTAACCCCTGGCGTTCTTCGGCACCGGGTTCGCGGCCAGGTAATCCTGCAGTTCACGATGGCGGAACTGGTAGGCGATCCCCGCCGTGCGAAGCAGGCCCGCGGCGTGACACCAGTCGAGGAACCGCCCGAGTCGCCAGGGCAGCCCGTTGCCGCCGAGACGGCGATTCCACCGCCTGGCACACAGCAGGAAGGCCACGTAGCGCGGGCCGGGCCCGCTGCCGAGCACGAGCGCGGCCGCGAACGCGAACCAGGTTACGAGGCCGAGGACGATCCCCGGCCCTGGCCCGGCCTGCAGCCATTCCACCGCGCCGGCGGGCATGGCGAACGTGAGCCCGCACACCAGGCCGTATTCGGCTCCCCTGGCGAGGTCGTTGCGCATCACGCCGCGGGGGCCGTGGACCTTGGTGTACCCGTACCCGGCGGCGCCTTCCACATAGACCAGGACGAATCCCACGAAAGCTCCGATGACGACTTCGTATCCCAGCAGCTCCGCGAGCCCTTCCGTCGGGCTCCCGCGAGGCGACGTGGTGAACAACAACGCCACGAACGCGGCCACCAGCCAGAGCACGAGGTAGATCGCGAGCACGAGGACCGGCACGACACCGAACGTGATCAGGAGCCAGTAGGGGATGAGGACCCGGTCCCCGCGCCGCGGCTCCTGCCAGACGATCCGCCAGGACCCGACCAGCGCGACGGGCAGGCCCAGCAGGACGATCAGCGTGACGACGCCGCCGAACGTGAACGGCAGGCGGACCAGCGCCGTGACCATCGCGCCGGCGGCCAGCAGGGTCGTCGCGGCCTGCAGCACACCGTGGACGACGCGCACGGCGCGCGGACCGGCGACCGGCCACAGCTCGTGCAGGACGAGATCGGTGCCGGACAGGGAACGCCCGCCCACCGTACGTCCCGCCGCGTTGGCGTTCAGATAGCCGGCGAGAGTCCCCAGCCAGGCGTGGACCTGCCGGGGCGAGTAGTCCCCGTACGCGCTGACGGCCGGGATGAGCTTGGACACGAGATGCTCGCCGATGGCCTCCTCGGTGGGCAGGCGGGTCAGCTCGGCCGGGTCGGGCTGACCCGCCTCACCGGTCCGGCGACGCCTCCTGTAGACAGCCGCGGCCAGGGTCAGCCGCCACGGGGTGGACAGGGCCCGGGCGAGCGGGCCGAGCTCGAAATCGATCGCGTCCAGCACGTCCGCCCACCGCTTGGTGTCGGCGTCAGCGGCGATGTGACGTTCCAGGAAGGTGAGCGCCTCCCCGGGAGCGACCGGCAGGATCTCGATCTGCGCGGCCTCCCCTGCCCACACCTCCGCGGCGGCCAGCGCCTCGTAGTGGCCCGTGCGGCAGGTCACCACGACGCCGGCCTTGGCCGCGCCGTTCAGGTAGAGATCGAGGGCGCTCAGCAGCAGGCCCGCCCGCGAGTCGTGACCCGGCTCCGCGCCGGCGTCCATCTCGTCCAGCTCCTCCAGCACCGGCAGCACCCGCCGGGCTCCGACCAGCTCCATCGCGTCGGCCTCGGGCAGTTTCAGGACCCGGACGAGGTGGTCGGCGAGCATGCCCTCCACCGGCTGGTGATCCCAGGAGGCGGCGGGCAGGCGGATCGGCACCGGCTCACCGGGATCCGCCAGCAGGCCCAGCACAAGCTCGACGGCGAGGACGGTCTTGCCCGCCCCCGGCGCGCCGGTGATAACCAACCGGCGTGGGGACAGCGCGCGGTAGTAGTCCGTCGCGCCCGCGAGGCTGCCTGCCGGCGCTGCGCCGGTCAGGCCGTGCGAGGGGACCCGGTGCAGGGAGAACGCGAGGTCGATGACCTTGTCGTCGCGCAACAGCTGCTGGCGCGCCCTGGTCTCCGTCTCCAGCATTCTGGCCCGCAGCGACGCCTCCGCCGAGGCCACACCGGCCCCCGGCCTGCCGAGGGGCAGGAACCAGAGGGTGATCGCCAGGGTGACCAGGGCGCAGACCGCGCTGATGGGGCCCTCGGCGTCCGCGCGCCCGACTCCGGGCAGCAGCCACACGCCCACCACCACGGCCAGGACGGACGCGACCGCCGCTCCGCCCCGGACGGCGCGACGCAGCGTGCGCGGTCGCGGACCCCTCCTCATGGGCACCGATCATGGCAGTCGGCAGGCCGCAGCTCCGGACAAATCGCAACTTGCGCGGATCGTCCCACTCGCCGCCGAGCCGCTCAGGGGCGGGGCATCGCCATGGCGTTGGGGAAGGGCAGTCCTCCCCCGTCGACGATCCGGGCGGCGAGCGGGCGCAGGAGCCGCGTGAGCCGGGCCATGCCGGTCTCGCCCAGGGCGTCCATCGGCGCCCGCGCCAGGCGTTCGGTGAGGGCCTCGACGGCGTCGCGCTCCCGGCGGCCCCTCTCGGTCATGGCGCCCTCGCGGTCGAGCACGCCGCGCTCGCGCAGCCGCTCGGCCGCGGCCCGCCACTCCTCCTCGGTCCACCCCCGGTAGGCCCGCTGCTCGGGCGGCACGAGCCCGAGCGCCGAGGCGACGACGTTGGCCTCGCAGCCGTCCAGGCCGGCGGTGACGAGGGCCGCGACGTGCCCGTCGCCGCGGAACTCGCGCAGCGCGGTGAGCGCGTGCCACAGCGCGGCGAGCGGCTCGCCGGGCGGCGGCAGGGCGGCGTGCGCCGCGAACAGCACCCGTCCGGCGGCCGGGCAGGCCTCCACCGCCGTCCGCGCCAGGTCCGCCGCCTCCCGCACGTCCGCGTGGTCGGCGAGGCCGCCGAGCAGGCGGCGCAGGCACCGGCCGGCCACCTCCAGGCGCGCCTCGAGTGCCTTGTCCGGCGGGCAGAACCGCCAGGCGTCGGGGATCGCACGGGCGACCATCGCCGGGGCGAAGTTGTAGAACGCGGCGGTGACGACCTGCGGGGAGACCGGGCCGAGCGCGGCCGACCTGGAGGCGAAATACCCCATCCAGAAACCCTTGAGCCCTGCCGCGGCGTAACGCTCCCTCGCCTCCGGCGCGAAGTAGACCGGGGCGTGGCAGCACTCGATCAGCCGCCAGATCTCGTCCATGCCCGCCAGGCTAGATCAACCCCGTACGGTGACCGGGGAAGGGGTCAGGCGGGCCGCACCGAGACCGGGTCGAGCCAGCCGAACGGCGTCAGCCTGGGCGCCGCGATCCTGCGCGAATAGCCGGCCTCGTACCGGTAGAACCACAGCGGGATCGCCGGCATGTCCCGGACCAGCATCGCCTCGGCCTTGCGGTAGAGCCCGATCGCCTTGGCCCGCGACACCTCCCGGTCGGCCGCGCGCAGCAGCGCGTCGTACGTCGGGTTGCGGTACAGCCCGTAGTTGTACACGCCGCCGGAGGCGAACTGCGGGCCGAGCACGTCCTGGATGTGGGGGAAGTCGAGGCGCCAGCCCATCCGGAACGCCCCCTTGACGGCGCCTTTCGAGGTCTCCCGCTGGAACGCGGCGAACGTCTTCACCGTCTTGGGGACGATCTTCACCTCCCCCTTGAAGACCCCGTCGACGCTCGCGGCGACCGCCTTCACCCAGTCCGCGGACCCGCTGTCGACGTCGTAGTAGAGCGGGATGCTCGCCGGTGTGCGGAACCCCTTCGCCTTCGCCCGGGCGAGGTACGTCCGCGCGCGGGCCGGGTCGTAGCGGCAGAACGCGCCGCAGGCGCCCGGCTTCGCGCCGTCGGCGGTCGGCGGGACGAACGAGTCGGCCGGCGCCCGCGAGCCGCGGAAGACCTCGCGGATGATCGTCTTACGGTCGATCGCCATCGAGATCGCCTTGCGGAGGTCGGCGTTCGTGCCCAGCCGGAGCGGGATGCCGATCTCCTGGACGGTGCCGACCACGGGCTTGATCACCCTGCCGTCGAGGTCCTCGGCGACACGCGAAGCCGCGACGGCCGGCACCTGGGAGAGGAAGTCGAGACGGCCGCCGAGCATGTCCGCGTAGGCGGCCTCGTCGCGCGAGTACGCCCGATAGGTGATCTTGCCCACCCGCGCCTTCACCCGGCCCGCGTAGCCGTCGTACCGCTCCAGCACCGTCTCGGTGCCGGGCGCCCACCGCACCACCCGGAACGGCCCGTTGCCGACCGGCTTGCGCTCGAACGAGGAAGGGTTCCTCAGCGCGGAGTCGGGCAGCGGTGAGAAGGCGACGTGGCCCAGTTTCTGCGTGAACGGCCCGAGCGGCCGCTTCAGCTCGATCGTGAACGTGTGGTCGTCCACAACCCTGAGCCCGGACATCACACGGGAGCCGAATCCCTTGATCTCCTCGAACAGGAACGCGGTGCCGGACTTGCCCGCGGCGGCGGTCTGGTTCCAGGCGTCCACGAAGTTGTGCGCCTTCACCTCGGTGCCGTCGTGGAACGTCCAGCCCTCACGCAGCCTGACCGTGAACCGGCGGTTGTCCTTGGTGCTGATCGACCGTGCGACCGCGTACGTCGCCCCCGAGGTGCGGGGGTCGTACTCGACGAGCCCGGTGAACAGCGCGTCGAGCACGTCGCCACCGCAGGCGTCGGCCCAGCCCAGGGTGAGCTTGTTATACGGCGGGCAGGTGGACACCGTGACGCCGACGCCGGACTCGGCCCGCGCCGGCGCGGGGACCGCCAGCAGGCAGCAGACGAGGGGAAGGACCGCCACGGCCGAGCGGGGGACCACCTGTTTTCACCTCCGGACCCGAAGAGGTGATCATCTTAGTGGCCCGGCTCGGGGCGAGTCCGGACTTTTCCAGATCGAGGTCAGAACCAGCCGCGGCGGCGGGCCATGGCGGCCAGGCCGTCGCGCAGCGCCTGCTCCACCGCGCCTGGGTGGTCGCCGTACCCGACGCGGAAGCGGTTGTAGACGTCGTGGCTGGAGGTGAGGAACCCACCCCGCTTGTCCGCCTCAAGGATCACGTCCATCGAGTGCGGCCCGGCGATGAAGGTCAGCTCCAGCTCGTTGAAGTGGCGCCGCCACTCCGGACCGGCGTGATACTCGATCTCCTGGTAGAACGGCATGGCCGAGCCCCGCAGCGTGCCACGCTCCAGGTCGGCCCGCTTGAAGTGGAAGCCCATGCGGACGAGCGCCCCCAGCAGGTGGTCCTGGGCCGGCAGCGGGTTGACGAACAGCGGGTCGAGGTCGCCCTTGTCGAGCGCGCCCGCGAGTGCCAGCTCGGTGGCCACGCCCAGCCGCATGCCGGGCAGCGGACGCCCGCCGACCGCGCTGACCGGGGTCTCCCACGGCACCGGGATCGCGAACGGCAGCGCGCGGGCCTCCCCCGCGCGCAGGTCGAACGGCCCCGACACCGGCGCCCGGAGAAAGCTGTAGGTCGCGTGGTATTCCTGGTCACCGCGCTCGACCTCCACGACGGCGGTGAAGTCCACGGTGATCCCGTCCACCCTGTGGTCGGACGACCCGCCCCTGAAGCGGACCTCGCCGTACAGGGTCTCCCCCGGGCGCACGTGCGGGTCGCGCAGCACCGTGTCGACCTCGACCCCGGCCCCGAACGCGGCCATCAGCTTGCGGAACACCTATCACTCCCTCGGTCGCGGACCGTTCACCGCTGCCAACGACCCGTTCCGCCGCTCGGTTCCCCGCAGAGGTGTCCTTTCCGGGCCGTCCCGTTCGTCGTACGGACATGATGGGATACGGGTCCGAGGAGGACGGATGAAGTACGTGCTGCTCATCTGCGGCGACGAGTCGGCGGCGGAGCACGCCGGCGACGGGTGCGGCGGATGGTCCGAGACGATGGCGGAGCGCGGCGTGCTCCGGGGAGGCGCCGGGCTGCGCCCGCCGGGTGACGCCACCACGTTGCGCGTGCGCGAGGGCGAGGTGCTGCTGTCGGACGGGCCGTTCGCCGAGACCAAGGAGCAGCTCGGCGGGTTCTGCCTGATCGAGTGCGCCGACCTGGACGAGGCCATCGAGGTCGCCGCCGCCCATCCCGCCGCGGCGTACGGCACGATCGAGATCCGGCCGCTCACGGATCTGTGACGCCGCCGGTCGAGGCCGCCGTCGACCGGGCCTTCCGCGAGGAGTGGGGGCAGGTCGTGGCCACCCTCATCCGCTGGACCGGCGACTGGGACCTGGCCGAGGAGTGCGCGCAGGACGCCTTCGCCCAGGCCCTGCGCACCTGGCGGCGTGACGGCGTGCCGCGCCGCCCCGGCGCGTGGCTGACCACGGCGGCGCGCAACCGGGCCGTGGACCGGCTGCGCCGTGAGGCCACCGGCGCCGCCAAACTCCGGGAGGTGGCGGACATGCTCGCGGCCGAGGAGGGCGACGCCGCCGACGAGCCGGGCGTGCCGGACGACCGGCTTCGGCTGATCTTCACCTGCTGTCATCCGGCGCTCGCGCTGGAGGCCAGGGTGGCGCTGACCCTGCGCACCCTCGCCGGGCTCACCACGGCCGAGATCGCGCGGGCGTTCCTGGTCGGCGAGCAGGCGATGGCCAAGCGGCTGGCCCGGGCCAAGCGGAAGATCCGGCACGCGGCGATCCCCTATCGCGTGCCGCCGGCGCATCTGCTGCCGGAGCGCCTCCCGGCGGTGCTCGCGGTGCTGTACCTGCTGTTCAACGAGGGCTACTCGGCGACGGCCGGCGCCGGTCTCGTGCGGCACGACCTCGCGGCCGAGGCGATCCGGCTGGCCCGGGTGCTGGTGCGGCTGATGCCGGACGAGCCCGAGGCGGCGGGCCTTCTCGCGCTGATGCTGCTGCACCACGCGCGCCGCGCCGCGCGGCTGGACGAGGCCGGCGACCTGGTGGTGCTGGAGGACCAGGACCGCGGCCGGTGGGACGCCGGTCAGATCGCCGAGGGCGTGGCTCTGCTGGACTGCGCGCTGCGGCGCGGGCGGCCCGGCCCCTACCAGGTGCAGGCCGCCATCGCCGCCTGTCACGCCACCGCCGCCCGCCCCGAGGACACCGACTGGGCGCAGATCGCCGTCCTGTACGGGCGGCTCGCCCGGCTGGTCCCCTCGCCCGTCGTCGAGCTGAACCGCGCGGTGGCGGTCGGCATGGCGCACGGCCCGGCCGCGGGCCTGGCCCTGGTCGACGCCCTGCGGGGGACACTGCGGGAGACCGGCGCCCTGGCCGGCTACCACCTGCTGCCCGCCGCCCGCGCCGACCTGCTGCGCCGCCTGGGCCGTACGGCCGAGGCCGCCGAGGCCTACCGGGAGGCGGCCGGCCTGGCCGCCACCGACGCCGAGCGCCGCTATCTCGCCCGCCGCCTCGCCGCCCTCGAATAGGTGTCCGTACGGGCCGTTCCCGTTCGTCGGTTGGGCGAACACGTACGGCACGAACGGAAGGCGACGACCTATGGATACGGATGTACGACGGCGGATAGCGGCGGAACGCCGGGAACTCGCGGACCTGCTGGGCGAGCTGCCGCAGCGGTCGTGGGACGCGCCGTCGCTGTGCGCGGGATGGCGGGTGCGGGAGGTGGTCGCGCACATGACGACGCCGTACCGGCGCTCCGGGCTGAGCGTGCTGGCCGGTCTCGTCCGGGCCCGGGGGAACTTCGACCGGCTGGCCGACCGGCTCGCCCGCGAGGACGCGGCGGCGCTCGGCCCCCGGGAGCTGACGGCGTGCCTGCGGGACAACGCCGAGCATCCCTGGCGGCCTCCGGGGGGCGGCTACGCGGGCGCGCTGTCCCACGACGTCATCCACGGCATGGACATCACCGTGGCGCTGGGGATCGACCGGCGGATCCCCGACGACCGGCTGCGCGTCCTGCTCGACAACGCGCTGTCGCCCCGGAGCCGGAGGTATTTCGGCGTCGACCTCGACGGCGTGGAACTACGCGCCGACGACGTGGACTGGTCGCTCGGGACCGGCACCCCGCTGACCGGCGCCGCGCAGGACCTGGTCCTGGTCCTGTGCGGCCGCCGGCTGCCGGAGGGACGGCTGCGCGGCGAGCCCGCCGCACGCTTCACCCGCGCCGTCCGCTGAACGCGCCGCTTCGGCCGCTGGTCGCAGAAGCCGGGGAGGTCTGTGCCCTTTCGGGCGTCGTGCGCGTTAATGTGCTCGAGATCACGGACCTCTCCGGTCGGAGCGACGGGGCTCCCGGCGAGGTCTCCTCCGCTCCGCGCACTCCTGGAGGCCCTTTCATGCCGTCCCGCTCCGGTTTCGATCCCGACCCGTCGATCAGGAAGCACCGCACCGCCGGCGCCACGCTCACCGTGACCGCGGACGGAGCGCCGCTCGCCGGCCGGGAGGTCGTCGTCGCGCAGCGCCGGCACAAGTTCCTGTTCGGCTGCATCGGGTTCGACTTCATCCCGCTGGCCAACGGTGAGACCTCGGCGGGCACCGGCGAGCGGCGGTCGCTGGGCGAGTCCCCCGCGGCCGGGTCCCAGGAGGTCGCCGACCTGTGGTTCGACCTGTTCAATTTCGCCACGCTGCCCTTCTACTGGGGGCAGTTCGAGCCGGTCCGGGGCCGTCCGGACACCGAGCGGCTGCTCACCACGGCGCGGTGGTTCGCCGACCGGGGCGTCCCGGTCAAGGGGCACCCGCTCGCCTGGCACACCGTGACCGCCGACTGGCTGATGGACCTGTCGAACGCCGAGATCGCCAAGGCCCAGGTGGAGCGGATCCAGCGGGACATGACCGACTTCGCCGGCGTCATCGACATGTGGGACGTCATCAACGAGGTCGTGATCATGCCGATCTTCGACAAGTACGACAACGGGATCACCCGGATCTGCCGGGAGATGGGCCGGATCCCGATGGTCCGGATGGTGTTCGACGCGGCCCGCGAGGCCAACCCCCACGCCACGCTGCTGCTCAACGACTTCGACATGTCCGCGGCGTACGAGTGCCTGATCGAGGGCGTGCTGGAGGCGGGCATCAAGATCGACGTGCTCGGCCTGCAGAGCCACATGCACCAGGGCTACTGGGGCGAGGAGAAGACGCTCGCCACGATCGACCGTTTCGCGCGGTACGGCCTGCCCATCCACTTCACCGAGACGACCATCGTCTCCGGCCACATCATGCCGGAGGAGATCGTCGACCTGAACGACTACCAGATCCCCGAGTGGCCGAGCACGCCCGAGGGCGAGGCCCGCCAGGCCGACGAGGTCGTGCGCCACTACAAGACCCTGCTGTCCCACCCCGCCGTGGAGGCGACGACCTACTGGGGCCTGTCGGACGGCGGCTGGCTCGGGGCTCCGGGCGGCTTCGTCCGCGTCGACGGCACCCCCAAGCCGTCGTACGACGCGCTGCGCTCGCTCATCAAGGACCAGTGGTGGCTGCCGCCCACGACCATGGTCACCGACGACGACGGCCGTGTCCGCTTCGACGGCTTCCTCGGCGAGTACGAGGTCACCGCGGGCGGCCGGACGGCCACGTTCGCCCTGGACGAGCCCGGAGACGCCGAAGTGGCCGTGTCTCTCTGATGTCTCTCTGACGTCTCTCTGACGTCTCTCTGACGTCTCTCTGACGTCCCCTCTGACGTCCGCCACCGGCCGCGGAAGATTTTCGAGATTTCTTCGTGGAAGATGTCGAGAACCGGGGAGCCGGCTTCTACCCAGGGGTGAGCGCGCCCACCGGGGGCGGGCGGCAGGAGGAGCGAGACATGAAATACATGCTGCTGATGCAGTTCGGCCCGCAGAGCGACATCGCCCCGATCGACACCTGGTCGCCTGAGGACGTCAAGGCGCACATCGAGTTCATGGGCGACGTCAACCGCGGGCTCGTCGAGGCCGGCGAGTTCGTCGACGCGCAGGGGCTGGCGATGCCCGACCAGGCGCGGATCGTGCGGGCCGGAGAGGGCGGCGTCCCCGTCGTCACCGACGGCCCCTTCCCCGAGACCAAGGAGTTCCTGGTCGGCTACTGGATCATCGACTGCGAGGGCCCGGAGCGGGCGTACGAACTGGCGGGCCACATCTCGGCCGCGCCCGGCCTGAACGGCGAGCCGCTCAACATGCCCATCGAGGTGCGGCAGGTCATGGCGGGCCCGCCGGAGGAACTGTGACCGCCGCGCATCCGCCCGTCGACGACCTGCTGCGCCCGCTGGCGCCGCAGGTCGTCGGCGTGCTCACCCGGAGGTTCGGCGACTTCGGCGCGGCCGAGGACGCGGTCCAGGAGGCGATGCTCGACGCCCTCGCCCAGTGGCCCGCCGAGGGCGTGCCGGACAACCCGAAGGGCTGGCTCGTCCAGGTCGCGCACCGGCGGATGATCGAGCAGGTGCGGGGCGAGCAGGCGCGCCGCCGCCGCGAGGAACTCGTGGCCGCGCGGTCGCCCGCCGACCACTGGACCTCCCCCGCCGCCGACCTGGCGCCCGGGACGGACGGGGACGACACGCTCGTCATGCTGTTCCTGAGCTGCCATCCCGCGCTGACGCCCGCGTCCGCCATCGCCCTGACCCTGCGCGCCGTCGGCGGGCTGGCCACTGCCGAGATCGGCAGGGCCTTCATGGTGCCCGAGGCGACGATGGCGCAGCGGATCAGCCGGGCCAAGCAGCGCATCAGGGCGTCGGGCGTGCCGTTCCGCCTGCCGGAGCCGGACGAACGCGCCGAGCGGCTCGCCGCCGTGCTGCACGTGCTCTATCTGATCTTCAACGAGGGGTACGCCGCCAGCGGCGGCCCGGGCCTGCACCGCGTCGAACTGTCCCGCGAGGCGATCCGGCTGGCCAGGACGCTGCACCGCCTGCTGCGAGGTCACCCGCACGGTGAGGGCGAGGCGGCCGGGCTGCTCGCGCTGATGCTGCTGACCGACGCCAGGCGGCCCGCCAGGACCGGCGCGGGCGGTGTCCCCGTTCCCCTCGCCGAACAGGACAGGACCCTGTGGGACCACGAGGCGATCGCCGAGGGCGTCGCGCTGCTCACCGCCGCTCTGCGCCAAGGCGCCGCCGGGCCGTACCAGATCCAGGCGGCGATCGCCGCCGTGCACGACGAGGCGGCGACGGCCGAGGAGACCGACTGGCCGCAGATCCTCGCGTTGTACGGCCTGCTCGAGCGCATGTCGCCCAATCCGATGGTCTCCCTCAACCGCGCCGTCGCCGCCGCCATGGTGCACGGCCCCGCCGCGGGGCTGGCCCTGCTCGAACCGCTGGCGGACGGCCCGCTGGCCGGTCACCACCGTCTGCACGCGGCGCGCGCCCACCTGCTGGAGATGACCGGCGACCACCGGGCCGCCGTCGCGGACTACCGTGCCGCGGCGAGCCGTACGGCCAGCGTCCCCGAGCGCGACCACCTCATCATGCGCGCCGCCCGCCTCGCCGCCTCCCTGTGAGCGGTCTCACCATGCGAATCCCGGAGGTGCGCCGGCATCCCGAGCGGTGAGGATGGCGTCATGATCGATCTCTCCCTCTATCTGGCTTTCGTCGTCGCGGCGGCGGCCCTCTGCGTCGCTCCGGGACCCGACATGATGTTCATCGTGGCCATGGGTGGGCGCGGCGGCCCCGCCACCGGCGTCCTGGCCGCCGTGGGCGTGGCCTGCGGCGCCCTGGTGCACGCCCTGGCCGCGATGTCGGGCCTGTCGGCGCTGTTCGCGCACCTGCCTGTGCTGTACCACGTGCTGCGGTGGGCGGGCGCCGCCTACCTCGTGTACCTCGCGGTCAAGGCCTTCCGCGACCGCGGCACCCTCCAGGGCGACGAGGGCCCGCCGGCCGGCCCCGACCCGCGCCGGCTGCGCGCCTTCTGGCAGGGCATGCTCACGAACCTGCTCAACCCCAAGGTCATCCTGTTCAACATCGCGTTCCTGCCGCAGTTCGTGAACCCGGCCCTGGGACATGTCGCCGGTCAGCTCATCGTTCTCGGCCTCACCCTGGTGCTGCTCGGTCTCTGCGTCGACGCCGTCGTGGGCGTCCTGTCGGGACGGCTCGCGTCGCTGCTGCGGCGCAGCCGCCGGGTCGCCCGCGGCCTGAACCTCTTCAGCGGCTCCGTCTTCGCCGCCCTGGCCGTCCGCCTGGTGACCTCACCCGAGTAGAGCCGCCGCCCGGCCGGTCCTTCCCTGCGCCTTCCCCCGCGCCTCCCAGCGCCTCCCCGGCGCCTCCCGGGCGTCAGGGGCGGCGCGGAACCGATCCCGGCGCCAGGCGGCGGGCGAGGAACTCGAGCGCCGCGACGACCTCGGCGACCCGCGCCGGGTCGTCGGTGCCCAGAGCAGCCGCGAGCGGCTCTTCCACACCGGCCGCCCGCACGGCCTCCACCCGCGCGGAGTGCCCGGGCGCCCGCCTGATCACGACCCGGCGCCGGTCGGCCGGATCGGGGGCCGTGACGACCGCCCCGGCCTCCTTCAATCGGGCGACGGCCCCCGACACGGCGCTCTGCGGCAGGCCCGTCCGCGCCGCGATCTCCCCCACCGAGGTCTCCGGGTGCGCGCGCAGGTCCGCGACGACCACCAGCACGGTCCGGACACTGGCGGCCTGCGTCGTCCCCGACGTGGCGATGTCCTCGACCGGCATGGCCTCTTCGCCGATCTTCATGAGGGTCCTGCCGAGCAGGAAGAGGTCGACTCCGTTCACCGCACCAGGCTACATCAGACTTGATGCATCAAATCTGATGGATTATCGTCCGGATCACCCGAATGAGAGGACGACCCGTGAACGGCACGCTCCGCACGACCGGCGCCACCGTCTACTACGAGGTGCGCGGCGCCGGCCCCGTGCTCCTCATCTCGCAGAGCGGGGAGGGGGACGCGGACCGGACCGCCGACCTGGTCCGCCACCTGGCCGCCGATTACACCGTCGTCACCTACGACCGCCGGGGCCTGTCCCGCAGCGTCCTCGACGACCCCGGCCGGGGCGCGACCATGGCCGACCACGTCGACGACGTCCACCGCCTGCTCGCCGCCGTGACCGACCGTCCGGCGCACATGCTCGGATGCAGCTTCGGCGCCGTCGTCGGGCTGCACTTGGCCGTCGAGCATCCGGAACAGCTCGGCACCCTGATCGCGCACGAGCCGGTCGCCCCCTCGCTCCTGCCCGCCGCCGAACGGGTCCGTCACGTACGCGAACTGGAGGAACTGCAGGACCTCTACCGTGCGCGCGGCCTCGCCGACGCGTTCGCCAGGATCGCCGAAACGCTGGGCATCGACCCCGTCGCGCAGGACACCGAACCCGGTCTGACCCCGCGGCCTCTCGACGACCGGCGGCGGGCCGGCTTCGACTTCTTCATCCGCAACGACTTCACCGCGATCGCCCGCGACACGCTGGACGTCGCCGCGCTCGGGGACACGGCCGTCCACGTCATCCCGGCCTTCGGCCGCACCACGCCCCGGCACGTCTTCGACCACCGGTGCGCACAGGAGCTCGCGGCGCTTCTCGGGGTCGAGGCGAGGGAGTTCCCCGGCGGGCACAACGGCAACACGACCCACCCCCGCGCGTACGCCACGCGAATCCGCGAACTTCTGGCGACCTGAACCCGAAACCGGCCATTCCCCGGGCATGCAATATGGCCACAGTTATGGAAAATCCGCCTTTTTCTGGATATCCCTCACCGGGGTGCGCCGCTGGAAGCATGAGATCCGACAGCGTCCCCGAAAGGATCTGAAACAGTGGCGACTATTTCCGGCAGGACCCGATTCGGCTTGTCCACGCTGCTCGCCCTCGCGGCGGGGGCGGCCATCGCACCGGCCGCCCCCGCCGCCGCGGCCGACGCCGATTTCGAACTGGAGGTCACCTGGCGCTCGTTCTCCTTCGTCGAACGCCGCAGCTGCGATCCGACCGGCCCGATCGTCGGCGGCGGCCGTATCGGGCCCCACCCCAGCCCCGAGTGCGGGGACTGGGAACGGATCAACGCGTCCATGAGCGTTGAGGGCGGCGAGGTCGTCGGCCCGTACCGCGTGCGCAACATCGGCACGTGGGACAGAGCTCCGCTCAACTGGGATCGCACCGAGAACTGGTCCAGCACCGCGAATCCGGATTACCCGGTTTTCATCGGAAGCTCGACGAGCTTCAACGTGGCCGACCGTCCGATGTGCCAGACCGAAACGTACCGCTGGTGCCGCACCGCTTTCGCGAAGAACAACAACACGGTCAAAATCCGCGGGAAATTCGGCGACACCGTCAAGCTGAACATCCACGCCCAGACCACGGACGGCCAGGAAGGCTGCCTGATGCACGACGTGTACAACTGGACGCAGGCACGGGTCGGCCTCTACAACTCGTGGAACCCGCGCATCGCGATCATGGCGGTCCGGTACGAGGGTCACCCCACCGATCTCTGCCGAGCCGGTTTCCAGGTGGTGGCGAGGCGGCTCTAGGCGGCGGCGGCGCTCTTGACGTGGGATGACGCCGCGCTCTAGGTTGCTGCCGCAGCTGATAATTTTCGCGTAGCAGTCGAAAATTTTCTGGGCGACTGACAGTCCGCGCGGACCGGGCCCCGCACGGCTCGTCCGCGATCCCACCATTCGGAGTCCGTGTGAAGGTCCTCTACATCGGCGGCACCGGGACGATCAGCTCGGCCTGCGTGGCCGAGTCGGCGCGCCGGGGGCTCGACGTCCACGTGCTCAATCGGGGCCACACCGCCCGGCGCCGGCCGCTGCCCGACGGGGTCACGACGCTCACGGCCGACGTACGGGACCGCGACGCGCTCCGCCGGGCTCTGGCCGGGAGCGCGTACGACTGCGTCGTCGACTTCCTCGGCTACACGGCCGAGGACGCGGCGGCGAGGGTGGACCTGCTCGACGGCCGCACCGGCCAGTACGTCTACGTCAGCAGCGCCTCCGTCTACCACAAGCCGGTGCGGCGGGCCCCGTTCACGGAGTCGACCACCCGGCACAACCCCTATCTCGGCTACGCCAGGGACAAGATCGCCGCCGAGGACGTCCTGCGCCGCGCGTACGAGGAGCGCGACTTCCCCGTCACGATCGTGCGCCCCTCGCACACCTACGACGACGCGCATCCGCCGCTGCCCGGCGACTGGACGGCCTGGGACCGGGTCGTGCGCGGCGACGAGATCGTGGTGCCCGGCGACGGCACCAGCCTGTGGACGCTGACACACGCGGACGACTTCGCCGTCGGCCTGGTGGGCCTTCTCGGCGCCTGGCAGGCGGTCGGCGAGGACTTCCACATCACCTCGGGCGAGGCGCTCACCTGGAACGAGATCTACGAGGTGATCGGGCGCACGGCCGGGACCCGGGCGCGGCTCCTCCACCTGCCCGCGGAGTTCCTGCCGATCATCGCGCCGGACTGGTTCTGGTCCGACCTGATCGTCGGCGACCTCCAGCACACCGCGTTGTTCGACACCACGAAGATCAGGCGGTTCGTCCCGTCGTTCCGGCCGGTCGTCACCTGGGCGGAGGGGGCCAGGCGACTGCACGCCTGGCGGGCCGCACATGCCGAGGAGACCCTGCCCGACGCCGCGACCGACGCGGTGCTTGCCCGGCTGGCCGAAGGACACCGGCTCGCCGCGGCCGCCGTGGCAGGGCTGGCGCCGGCTACCGCCGACGGCTCGTGACGGAAGGACGCACCCGGATGCCCCTCGACGCCCGCGACGATTCGACGGTCCCGGACCCGGCGCTGCGCCGGCCGTTCGGGCGTACCGGCCTGGCGGTGACGCCGATATGCGTCGGCACCAGTCCCCTGGCGAGCATGCCGGGACTGTACGGGTACGCGGTCGGCGAGGAACGCGCGCGGGCCACCGTGGAGGCCGTGTTCGACGGGCCCTTCAACTTCCTCGACACCTCGAACAACTACGGCGGCGGCAGCGCCGAACGGCGCATCGGCGCCGTGGTCCGCCACCGCGGCGGCGTCCCCGCCGGGTTCGTCCTCGCCACCAAGGTCGACGCGGACGCCGACACCGGCGACTTCTCCGGCGAGCGCGTGCGCCGGTCGGCCGAGGAGAGCCTGGAACGGCTCGGCGTCGGCCACGTGCCGCTGCTGTACCTGCACGACCCCGAGTTCCACATCACGTTCGAGGAGGCCATGGCCCCCGGCGGGGCGGTGGAGGCGCTGGTCGCGCTGCGGGACGCCGGCGTCGCGGGCCACATCGGCATCGCGGGCGGCCCGGTCGGCCTGTTGCGCAGGTACGTCGCGACCGGCGTGTTCGACGCCGTGATCAGCCACAACCGCTGGACGCTGGTGAACCGCGAGGCCGGCCCGCTGCTCGACGAGGCCCGCGATCGCGGCGTCGCCTTCGTCAACGGCGCGCCGTACGGCGGCGGGATGCTGGTCAAGGGACCCGACGCCCAGCCCCGCTACGCCTACCGGGACACCGGCGAGCCCGTCCGGGACGCGGTCCGCGCCATGCGGAGGGTGTGCGACGCACACGGTGTGCCCCTCGCCGCCGCCGCGCTGCAGTTCTCGCTGCGCGACCCCAGGATCGCGTCCACCATCGTCGGCGTCTCGGAACCGGAGCGGCTCGAGGAGACGCTGCGCCTCGCCGCCACCCCGATCCCGACGGGTCTGTGGGACGAGCTCGACCGGCACCTGCCCTCTCCCGCCGCCTGGCTGGACTGATCGCCCGCCCGGCTCCCGGTTGTCGGTCAGGATTCCGCCAGGAGCCGGCCCGCCGTCATCGCGCCGTGGTCCGGGTCGGCGAAGACTGTTCCATGCGCAAAACCCTCCTCGCGGCGGCCGCTCTCGCCGCGTCGCTCGCCGCCGTGATCCCGGCCCCCGCACTGGCCACCCCCGCACCGGCTGCCCCCGCACCGGCCGCCCAACCACCGGCGGGCTCCGGCAAGGGGCCGGCGGTGACCTTCGCCCTCATCGGCGACACGCCGTACGGCGACGACCAGCGTGCCCGATTCCCCGCCCTGGTCGACGCGATCAACTCCGACACCGGCGTACGGTTCGTGCTGCACGCGGGTGACGTGAAGAACGGCTCGAGCACCTGCGACGACGCCCGCTTCGCCGACCTCGCCGCGCTGTTCGGCACCTTCGCCACCCCATTCGTCCTGACGCCGGGCGACAACGAGTGGACCGACTGCCACCGCACCGCCGCGGGCGGCTACCTGCCCACCGAGCGCCTCGACGCGGTCCGCCGCGTGTTCTACCCGGTGGCCGGCCGCACGCTCGGCCGTCACCCGATGCCGGTGCTGTCGCAGGCCGCGGACCGGCGCCACCGCGACTACCGGGAGAACGTGCTGTTCACCAAGGGGCGCGTCGTGTTCTCCACCGTCCACGTCGTGGGCAGCGAGAACGACCTGCAGCCCTGGTCCGAACTCCCCGGCGGGGACCGTCCCGCCCTGCGGACGGCGGAGTTCGAGGCGCGCAGGAGCGCGGCGCTGGACTGGATCGACGCGACGTTCGAGCGGGCACGCCGCACCAACGCGCCCGGCGTCCTGCTCATGATGCAGGCCGAGCCCGTGCAGAGCTCCGGCTTCGCCGACATCCGCGCCCGCGTCGTCGCCCAGTCCCGCGCGTACGGCAAGCCGGTGCTGCTCGTGCACGGTGACGAGCACGTCTACGAGGTCGAACCCGGGTATGCCGGGGTGCCGAACCTGACCCGGCTGGAGACCTTCGGCTCCACCGCGAGCCAGTGGCTGCGGGTCACGGCCGACCCCAGGACGCCGTCCGTCTTCTCCTGGCAACCCCGGACGGTGCCCGGGGCCTGACCTCCGCCCTCCCGGGCGCGGTCGCGTCCGGGGAGGGCACGAAACGTCCGGGGATGGCGAGGCGCGCCCGGGGATGGCGAGGCGTGTCCGGGGACGGCGCTCACAGGAGACCGGCGTCGCGCACCTTCATCGCCACCCGGACCCGGTTGTCGGTGCCGAGCTTGGCGAAGATCCTGGTGATGTTCGCCTTCACGGTGGGCACGCTCATGTAGAGACGCTCGGCGATCTCCGCGTTCGACCTGCCGTGCGCCACCTCGACCGCGACTTCCAGCTCCCGCTCGGTGAGCCGGGCCAGTTCCTCCCGCGCCTGCGGGAGGGCCGGCCCGGACCCGCCGGTCGCCGCGGCGATCACCTGCCGGGCGACGCTCGGCGACAGCACGGGCTCGCCCTTCGCCACGGCGCGGACCGCCTCGATCATCCGCGGCGGCGGGGTGTCCTTGAGCAGGAAGCCGTCGGCGCCGAGCCGCAGGGCCCGCAGCACCATGTCGTCGGCGTCGAACGTGGTGAGCACGAGGATCCGCGGCGGGCTCGGCCGCGCCCGCAACAGCTCGGTGGTGACCAGCCCGTCCTGGTTGGGCATCCGGATGTCCAGCAGCACCACGTCGGGGCGCAGGTCGCGGATGACGTCCATGGCGCGCAGCCCGTCCTCGGCCTCGCCGGCGATGTCGAGGTCGGGCTCGCCGCCGAGGATGAGACGCAGCCCGGTCCGCACCATCGCGTCGTCATCCACTATCACCAGCCGGGTCACGATCCACAGCCTCCCATGGCAATCGGACATCAAGGATGAAACGCCCGTCCTGGATCGTATGGCTGAGGGTGCCGCCGGCCATCCTCGTCCGCTCCGCCAGGCCCACCAGGCCCAGCCTTCCCCCCGGACCGGGGGCCGAGCCGGGGCGGGCGGGGTTCGTCACCCGGATCCGCAGCTCCTCCCCCGGCCGTCCGCCGAGCTCGGCGGTGACCCGGGCGCCCGGCGCGTGCTTGCGCGCGTTGGTCAGCGCCTCCTGCACGATCCGGTACGCGTGCCGGCCCGTCTGCGCGGGCAGCGACTCCCGGCCGTCGATGCCGTCGTCCACGTCGACCCGCTGACCGGCCGCGCGGACCTCGCCGAACAACGCGTCCAGATGGGCCAGATCGGGCTGCGGCGCCTCCACGGCGCCGTCGTCGCGGAGCGTGCGCAGCACCGTGCGCAACTCGTTGAGCGACTGGTGCGCGTTCTCCTGGATGGCCAGCGCGGCCTCGCGCGTCTGCTCCGGCCCGAGGTCCGTCCGGTAGGCCAGGCCGCCGGCCAGCATCGCCAGCAGGGAGATCCGGTGCGCGAGCACGTCGTGCATCTCCTGGGCGATCTTCACCCGTTCCGCCAGCCGCGCCTGGTCGATCCGCTGACGCTGCTCACGCTCGGCGGCCCGCGCCCGCTCCCGCAGGGACATCTCCAGGTCACGGCGCCCGCGCAGGTAGAGGCCGAACACGGTCAGCCCGCCGAGAATCGTCAGCCCCGTCACCGAGGAGACGACCGCGGCCTGGTCCACGCCGCCCCATGCGGCACCGGCCAGCAGGCACACCACGGACACGAGCGCGACCGGGATCGTCCGGCTCCATCGGCGATGGGTCACCAGGGAGACGTACGCGACATACGCGGGGCCACTCGCCGTGGCCGAGAACGTGGTCAGCAGAGCGGTCGCCAGCGCGATCTGCCACGGCCACCGCCTCCGCCACCGGATCAGGACCAGCCCGATCAGGCCGAGCCCCGTGTCGGCCAGCGCCTGCGGGAGGCGGTCGCCGTCGTGCAGGACGAGCCAGGCCAGCACCGTGCCGTGAAAAACCATCGGCACCGCGGCACACAGGTAGCGCAGCACGGCACCCCGCCTGTCCAGGGGCGGCTGGTAGTCGGGTGGGCCGTGCACAGCCCCACAGCTTAGGGACCACCGCGACCGGGTTTTAGCGACCTGGGTCGACCTGTGGACAGCCTCGGGTATCGCTTGCGGGCGGAAGGGACCGCCGAGCGTCGATTCGCGGTGGACCCCGGCCCGATGCGGCGTCACCCGCGCTCGCGGTGGACTGAACGGCGTGATCGAGTTCAACCACGTCAGCAAGATCTACGGAAAGGTGAAGGCGCTCGACGACGTGACCTTCACCGTCGGGGCCGGGAGCGTCACCGGCTTCCTCGGGCCCAACGGCGCCGGGAAGTCGACGGCCCTGCGCATCCTGGTGGGGCTCGCCCGCCCCTCCTCCGGTTCGGCGACCGTGCTCGGCCGGCCGTACGCCGAGATGGCCTGCCCGGGCCTGCGGGTCGGCACCCTGCTCGACGCCGGCGCCCAGCACCCGGGCCGCACCGGCAGGGAGGTCCTGACGCTCGGCGCGATGACTCTCGGGCTGCCGCGGACGCGGGTCGGCGAGGTGCTCGACCTGGTGGGGCTCACCGAGCGGGAGAGCCGGCGGGCGGTCGGCGGCTACTCACTCGGGATGCGGCAGCGGCTCGGCATCGCGCACGCCCTGCTCGGCGCCCCCGAGGTGCTCGTCCTGGACGAGCCCGCCAACGGCCTCGACCCCCAGGGCATCCACTGGATGCGCCGCCTGCTGCGCGACCTCGCGGACGCCGGATGCTCCGTTCTGCTCAGTTCGCACCTGCTGCACGAGGTGGAGCAGGTGGCGGACCGCATTGTGATGATCGGCCGCGGCCGCGTGCTCGCCCAGGGCACGGTCGGCGAGCTGAGCCGGGGCCGCGGCCTCGAAGAGACCTTCCTCGACCTGACCGCGCACGCGGACCGAAGCCCGGACGCCGGCACGTCCCGAACGACCGGTGCGAACCGGGGGGCCGCATGAGCCGCGCCACGCACCACCCGAACGACATCGCGCAGGCAGCGCCGAGCCCCCGCACCAAGGACGACATGATGACCGCGACCACACCGATCCCGTTCCACCGACTGCTCGTCGTCGAGGCGCGCAAGCTCGCCGACACCCGCAGCGGCAAGATCATCGCGATGGTCATGCTCGGGCTGGTGATCGCGTCGATCGCCGCGCGTGGCGTCGTCGTCGGGCCGAAGTCGCAGACGCTGATGGGCACCGCCGGCATCGCCCTCGGCACTCTGCTCCCGGTGCTCGCCATCCTCACCATGACCGGCGAGTGGGCGCATCGCACCGCGCTGACCACCTTCGTGCTCGAACCACGCCGCCATCGCGTCCTCGCCGCCAAGTGCCTGCCGCCCCTGCTCGCGGCGGTGGCGCTCTCGCTGTTCGCCATGCTGGTCGCGGTGCCGATCACGGCCGTCGTGGCCGAGGTCAGGAACATACCCGCCGATTGGGGAGTCGAGCCGATCTGGCTGCTCGGCTGGACCGGGGTGAACGTGCTCGTGGCCGCGCAGGGCCTCGCCCTCGGCACGCTGCTTCTCAACGCGCCCGCCGCGATCGTGATCAGCCTGTCGACGCCGGTCCTGTGGGCCGTCGTCGGCCGGCTCGGCTCGGTCGGCGCGGGGCTCGCGGAGTGGCTCGACCTCAACACCACCTGCGCTCCCCTGGTGAGCGGCGACATGACCTGGAGCGAGGGCGCCAGGCTCGCGGCGTCGGCGGCCTTCTGGATCATCCTCCCCATGGCCGCCGGCCTGGTCCGCGTGCTCCGCAAGGAGGTGACCTGACCCCGCGCACGCCCGCGACGGGCCGGGCCGGCAGAGCGCGCCGGCCCGCAGAGGCGGGCACGGATGACAAGGTGCGCGCCCGGCCCCGCAAGGCCGGCACGGGTGACGAGGTGCGCCGGCCCCAAGGCCGGCACGGGTGACGAGGTGCGCGCCCGACCCCGCAAGGCGGGTACCGGTGACGCGTGCCCCTAGAGCCGATCGAGGAGCGTGGCGACGCGGTCGGTCTCCGCTGCCAGGAGGCGCTCCGGCACCGGCTCGAACAGCTCCACGACCGGACGCCCTTCCTTGGCCTCCCACACGCCCGCCACCCGGCCCCGGTGGATGACCACGGGCGAGATCCATCCGGCCGTCCGGCTCACCTTGGGCCGCGCGGCCTTCGGCAGGAGCGGTTCCAGGTCACGCGGCGCACCCAGGATGAACTGGTCGAAGCCGGGCAGCAGATGCACGTCCTCGGACGGCGGGCAGGCCAGCAGGTCGTCCAGAAGCTCCGCGGGCAGCACGGCGGGCATGCCCTCCACCTCGACCTGCGCCAGCTCGGGCTCCAGATCCCGGAACCAGCCGCGCAGGACGGCCTTCGGCGTGGCGCCGCGGAACAGCCAGGCGTCGAACATCCGGGGAGTGGCCGGGCCGTGGGCGCCGAGGAAGGCGCGGAGCACCCGCACTCCCCCTTCCTCCGCCGAGAGCGCCTCTCCCCCGTCCGGCAGCCAGTCGGCCGGTGCGGTGAACGTGACCCTGCCGTCCCGCGGCGGGCCGTAGCACAGCTCGCCGAGGAAGCTGAGCGGCTTGAGCAGCGCGCCCCAGCCTGACGTGAGGGCCTGTCTGAGGTGGCCGTCCCCGGTCACCTCGATGACCGCCTCGACCAGCTCCTCGCGGGTCAGCACCCGGCCGGACAACGCGCGCGGAACGGCCTCCACGACGGCCTCGATCTCCCCGGCGGACACTCCGTGGCCACGCTGCCAGGAGGCCTTCTCCCAGAACCTGAGCGACCCGAGGGCCGCACGGTAGGCGGGGAACTCGTCGGCGGGAAGGAGGTGGAGCGTGCCGCGCATCGTCCAGGTCTTGACCAGCGTGCGGTCACCCCACAGGGCGTCCTCGATCTCTCCGGGGCGCGGGCTCGCGTGCCGTACGGCGACCGCCAGCGCCGCCGACGAGGCGACCTGGGCCTGCACCCCGCACAGACGCCGCGCGATCGCCACCGCGTCGTCCTCGCTCGTGGGCTCGACGAACTGCCGTCTCAGCCTCCAGGCCAGCACCTGCGCCCACGTCGTCTCAGCAGCCACGTCACACTTCTACACCCCGGGTACGACAAGCCGCGCATCGCGAGACGCACGGTCGCGCCGCTCGCCGCCGCGCGACCCGCTCAGGCCCAGGGGACGTTCACCCGAGCCGGCGCAGCAGGTGGTCTCGCACGGCGCGGTCGCCCGGGCCGCCCCGCTCCGCGAGACGTTCCGCGACATACCGGCGGTGAGCCTCGTCCACGTTCCCGCCGTACTTGAACTTGCCGTTGACCTTCTGGATCGCCAGCCGCAGGCCGCGGATGCCCGGCAGGCGCCGGTGGTGCTCGGCGGGGTCGGCGAGATCGTGGTCCAGCCGCGCGAGCTGGGCCCGCAGGATGCCGAGCTTCCCGTCGGGGTCGTCGACGATCTCGGCGTGGCAGACCAGCTGGACGGCCGCATAGTACGTCGTGGGGACGCCCAGTCGGGGATCCTCGCCGGTGCCCGGCAGTGCCTTCCACGCCCCCTCGACGTACGCCCAGTCGCCGGCCACCGACATGACCACGGCCGGGTTCTCCTCGATCGCGGACCAGACCGGGTTCGGCCGGGCGAGGTGCAGCAGGATCGTGGACGCGTCGGCGAGGAGGAACTGCGTGGGCACGACCACGGGCACGTCACGGTCACGTCCGGACGCGACGAGGTGGCCGAACTCGTTCGCGCGGACGAAGGCCAGCGCCTCCTCGTCAGCGGCGGAGTCCCAGGGATGGATGAGCACATCCTTACTGTACGCAGAGCCGTCCATTCTCTACAGAAGGGTTCCAAGCACTGCACGACTCGGCGTGGAGCAACGACGAGTGGCCCGATTTCGAGTGGCTGGAATTCGTGCCCGACGACGCATGGGAGCAGGCGACCGGTGCGGACGCCGACGGGCTCTACGTGGCCTATCGGGCGCGCGGCCACGACCCGTCGTGCACACCGCAACCGGGGGGCGAGGAATGGGACGTCTACGACTGGAACGAGACGGATCGCAGGCTGCCGCGGATCGGCCCGTACATGAGGGACCTGAACCGCGGCGTGGACGGCTTAGGCCGGCGCTCACACACGCCGCAGGAGCAGGGTGACGAAACCGAGGGCGCCCCGGTAGCCGTCGAGCCACATGTCGCGGTGCTCCCGCATCACGGCGAGCGCCTGGTCACCGTCGGGGCCGGGGTTGTCCGCGGCCCAGCGCGCCAGCGTTCCGGTCCACGACCACTCGTACTCGTCCCACTCAGCCGGGTCGCTCACGTGGGCGTAGACGGTCAGCCACCCCTTGGACTCGGCGGCCTCCACCGTGCCCGCGAGATCCGGGTAGTCGCCGATCGCTTCGAGGACCTCGGGTGCGGGAGACCGTTCCCAGTACCCCTCGCCCACGAGCGCTAGGCCGCCGGGCCGTACGAACCGGGCGAGCGCCTCCATCGTCTCCGTCAGCCCGCCGAAGGCGTGCGTCGAACCCACACACAGCCCCAGGTCGTACGGCTGGGCGGCGGTGAAGGCGTCGGCCGGCGTCGTGTGCAGCGTCAGCCGGTCGGCCAGCCCTCGCCGCGCGGCCGCCTCGTTCGCGGACGCCACGGCGTGCGGCGAGATGTCGACGCCGTCGGCCCGCGCGGACGGGTGGAGTTCGAGCGCCCGGAGCGACCACTCGCCCTCGCCGCAGCCCAGGTCGAGGATGCGGGCCTCCTCCGGCAGCGCCGCGCGGCGCAGCAGCCGATCGAGCGACGCTTCGGAGACGGGCGCGGCGATGGGATGGTCACGATGGGCGATGGCGCTGAGCAGTTGTCGATCCACCGCGCCATCCTTTCAAGGGGGCATAACAGGCCGCATCTGCTTTGTTCGCGCGCCGGCATTCCGGTGACACGTGCCGGGGGCGGCGGGTGAATGGGATGAAACGTGCAACTGCCGGGAAACGCCTGAGCGGGCCGTCTTCGCGACACGCGCGGGACGCCGGGGCACGACGCCCGGCGCCGGAACCGCGTACGCGGCTCGGTTCATGCCGATCAGGCATCACCGGGCGACGAACCGCCGGCGGGCACGCCTTGATCCGCAGACCGAGAAGTCGGGACAATTTCCTCGCCAGTCGCATCGAATCGCATCCCTTTCACCGCCGCCTCGACGGCGGCGCGAGGCGTGCCGTCCGTGCCACCGCGACCCACGAGTGAGCGGAGGACGGCGGCCACCGCAGGGTCGGCCAACCCGACGACCCGTCCGACAGGAAGGACCGTGATGATTCACTCAGCACAACGCCTGGGCGTGGTCGCCGAATCGGCGCCGGGCGAGACACGGGTGGCGGCCACCCCGGCCACCGTCCCGCAGCTGGTCTCGCTCGGCTACGAGGTGATCGTCGAATCGGGCGCCGGGCGGCGGTCGGGCTTCACCGACGACGCGTACGCCCGGGCCGGGGCGCGGATCGGCGACCGCGAGGAGACGTGGGGCGCCGATGTCGTGCTCAAGGTGAACGCCCCGGCGGGGGACGAGATCCCGGCGCTGCGCGAGGGCGCCACGCTCATCTCGCTGATCGGCCCGGCGGCCAACGCCGGCCTGGTGGAGGCGCTCGCACGACGGCCGATCACCGTCCTCGCGATGGACGCCGTGCCGCGCGTCTCCCGGGCCCAGGCGCTCGACGTGCTGAGCTCGATGGCGAACATCGCCGGTTACCGCGCGGTCATCGAGGCCGCGCACGCGTTCGGGCGGCTCTTCACCGGTCAGGTGACCGCGGCGGGGAAGGTCCCCCCGGCCAAGGTCCTGGTGGCCGGCGCGGGCGTGGCGGGGCTGGCGGCCGTCGCCACGGCGGCCAGCCTGGGCGCGATCGTACGGGCGACCGACCCCCGTCCCGAGGTCGCCGAGCAGGTGCGCTCGCTGGGCGCGGAGTTCCTGGACGTCGGGGTCGCGCAGGAGTCGAGCGCGGACGGGTACGCCAGGCAGACCTCGCGCGACTACGACCGCCGCGCCGCCGAGATGTACGCCGAGCAGGCCGCCGACGTGGACATCGTCATCACCACCGCCCTGATTCCCGGGCGTCCCGCCCCCCGGCTGCTCACAGCCGAGCACGTGGCGCGCATGCGCCCGGGCAGCGTCGTCGTCGACATGGCCGCCGCACAGGGCGGGAACGTCGAGGGCACCCGTCCCGGGGAGGCGGTCGTCACCGGGAACGGCGTGACCATCATCGGCTACACCGACCTCGCGGGACGGCTGCCGGCGCAGGCCTCGCAGCTCTACGGCACCAACGTCGTCAACCTGATGAAGCTGATCACCCCCGGCGAGGACGGCCGGCTCGTGCTGGACTTCGACGACGTCGTGCAGCGCGCGATGACCGTCGTCCGGGACGGCGAGAAGACCTGGCCCCCGCCGCCCGTGCCGGTGAGCGCGGCCCCCGCCGCCCCCGCCCCGGCGCGGGGGACGCCGCCGGCTCCCGCCGCGAGCCCGCCGGCCCCGTCGCCCGGACGACGACGCCATCTGGTCACCGCCGCCGTCGCCGCCGCGCTGTTCGTCCTTACCGCGTTCTCGCCGAACGCGCTGATCGAGCACGTCACCGTCTTCGTCCTGGCGATCGTGATCGGCTACTACGTCATCGGCAACGTGCACCACGCGCTGCACACGCCGCTGATGTCGATCACCAACGCCATCTCCGGAATCATCGTCGTCGGCGCGCTGCTCCAGATCGGGCAGGGCGGCGCGGTCGTCGCCGTCCTGTCGTTCGTCGCCATCCTGCTGGCGAGCGTCAACATCGTCGGCGGCTTCGCCGTGACCCGTCGCATGCTCGGCATGTTCACGAGGAGCTGACCGTGACCCTCGCCACGGCCGCGCAGGCCGCCTACATCGTCGCCGCCCTCCTGTTCATCCTCAGCCTCGCCGGCCTGTCCAAGCACGAGACCGCCCGCTCCGGCGTCGTCCTGGGCATCTCCGGCATGGTCATCGCGCTGGCCGCGACGGTCGTCCTCGCCGCCGACGGCAGCGGCACGCTCGCGGTGATCCTGCTCGCGGCCGCCATGGCGATCGGCGGCGCCGTCGGGCTCTGGCGGGCCCGGATCGTCGAGATGACCGCCATGCCGGAACTCATCGCCATCCTGCACAGCTTCGTCGGCCTCGCCGCCGTCATGGTCGGCTGGAACGGCTTCCTCGAGGTCGAGAACGGCGGCACCCGGCTCCCCGGCTCACTGCTCGGCATCCACCACGCCGAGGTCTCCATCGGCGTGTTCATCGGGGCGCTCACCTTCACCGGGTCGGTCGTCGCGTTCCTCAAGCTGTCGGCCCGGATCGACTCCCGCCCGATGATGCTGCCGGGCAAGAACGCCCTGAACGTGGGCGCGCTCGCGGCGTTCGCGGTCCTGACCGTGGTCTTCGTCGCCTCCCCCAGCCTCGGGATCCTCCTCGCGCTGACGGTCGTGGCGCTGCTGCTCGGCTGGCACCTGGTCGCCTCCATCGGCGGCGGGGACATGCCCGTCGTCGTCTCGATGCTCAACAGCTACTCGGGCTGGGCGGCCGCGGCGTCCGGGTTCCTGCTCGACAACAACCTGCTGATCGTCACCGGCGCCCTCGTCGGCTCGTCCGGCGCCTACCTGTCGTACGTGATGTGCCAGGCGATGAACCGGTCGTTCATCTCCGTGATCGCCGGGGGGTTCGGCATCGAGGCGGGCCCCGGCGGCGACCGCGACTACGGCGAGCACAAGGAGATCACCGCCGTCGACACCGCCGGACTGCTGAAGGAGGCCAAGTCCGTCGTCATCACTCCCGGGTACGGCATGGCGGTCGCGCAGGCGCAGTACCCCGTCGCCGAGCTCACCCGCAGGCTGCGGGAGCGCGGCGTCGAGGTGCGGTTCGGCATCCACCCGGTCGCCGGTCGCCTGCCGGGGCACATGAACGTGCTGCTCGCCGAGGCCAAGGTGCCGTACGACATCGTCCTCGAGATGGACGAGATCAACGACGACTTCGCCACCACGTCGGTAGTCCTCGTCATCGGCGCCAACGACACCGTCAACCCCGCGGCCGTCGAGGACCCGGACAGCCCCATCGCCGGCATGCCCGTCCTGCGTGTGTGGGAGGCGGACAACGTCGTCGTCTTCAAGCGGTCGATGGCCACCGGGTACGCCGGAGTGCAGAACCCCCTGTTCTTCCGCGACAACACCAGCATGCTCTTCGGCGACGCCAGGCAACGCGTCGAGGAGATCGTCGCCGCTCTCTGACGCCCCGCCCCCGGGCCTCCTCCGCGGTCCGCCCGGCCGGGCGGCTCAGCCGGTCCAGGAGCTGTTGAGGAACGAGAACGTCATCGCCACCATGAGCGGCCCGATCACGGTGGCGTAGACGATGATCACCGATCGGTGCCGGGCGCCCGCCCGGCCGATGAGCACCCACAGCGGCCACCACAGCAGCGCCGACCTGGGGATCGACATGTAGAACGTGGAGGTGACCAGCGCGCCCAGTTGGAGCCCGACGTAGACGAACTCGGCCCAGCGGCGGGCGACGAGCAGCCAGACGAGCAGCAGCACCCCGACGATCGCCGCCGCGATCTCGAGCCGGAACATCGGCCCGAACCCTTCGTCACCGCCGGTCGAGTCCCAGGTGGTGCGGAACGCCTCCCAGGGCCAGACCGGTTTCCGGCCCCATCCGGTCTGCTGCGCGTTGTTCCAGGCGAGCCAGTCACCGGTACGGGAGTGCTGGTAGGCGGCGTACGCGAGGAGCGGCGCGAACGGCAGCGCCAGCCAGGCTCCCCGCCGCCAGCCCGCCCAGCCGTCCCTCCGGATGCGGCTCACGACGAACTCGACGATCAGCGCGACGGCCAGGAACAGGCCGGTGATCCGTACGCAGGACGCCCCGGCGGCCAGGGCACAGGCCAGCGGCCAGGCGCGGCGGCGGGCCGCCAGCCAGGCGGGCAGCGCGAAGGCGAGGAACAGCGCCTCGGAGTAGCCGGCGAACAGGAAGACGGCGGGCGGGCACAGCAGCAGCGCCAGGACGGCCCAGCGGCCCGCGCCGGCGGGCCCCTCGGCGTCGGCGAGCCGGGCCAGCGCCACCACGGCCACCGCGCCGGCCACGAACGAGATGACCAGGCCGGCCAGGATCCAGTCGCCGGCCACCAGATGCACCAGGCGCATCGCCAGCGGCATGCCGGGGAAGATGGCCGGCAGCCCGGGGTCGGGCTCCAGGTTCGGATCGCCGTCGTACCCGAACTCCGCGATCTTCCGGAACAGGCCGACGTCCCAGTGTTTCCACCGCTCCAGCAGCGGGGCGTGGCTCTGGCCGGACACGATCAGTGCGCCGTAGAGCGCCAGGAGGAGCAGGCCCGCCCGCGTGCCCACCCACAGCAGCAGCGCGTCCCGGACCGTGGCGCTCTTCCGCAGCGGCTCCGGGGATCCCCCGGATTCGGGAGCTCTTCCGGGTTCGGGAGGTTGCCGGGGTTCCGGGACGGGGGCCTTCTCATCCGGCCCGGTCCGCTCCCCGCGCTCGGGGTCGTGGCCGGACTCCTGGACGGCAGCCGTCACCTGACGCCCTCCCCTCTCCTCGCGCACCCGCCCGCCCCCGCCGCGCGCCCTCCTGCCTGCCGGCAGGGGCCACTGCCCGTACGGGCGGACGGCGGCCACCCCCGTGACCCAGGGATGGTGTCAAGAGCGGCAGGAGCGGCGCCAGGCCGCGGCCCGCCCGGCGGCCGCCTCCGCGAGCGCGCCGCGCGCTGACCTGCGGGGTCACGCCGCCACGAGGCGGAGCGACCGGCGCCTCGCATGAAAGTTGCAGCGCCCGCCGGGCGTCCCGGACAGGCGGGTACCGGTCAGCGGGCGGGGGCGGTGCCGATGACGGAGGTGCCGATGACCAGATGCCCGGTGGGATCGCACCCGAGGAGCTCTTCGACGAGCTGGTCGCGGAGGGCCGCGGTGAACGTGATGTGCAGGCCGGCCGCGGTGGCCAGCAGGTAGACGGTCTGGCTGAGATGACCGACGTCCATCAGCAGCGCCCTGTAGACACGGGGGAAGGTGTACTTCCACTGGTTGCGGGCGATCACGCTGGTGTAGAAGATCAGCGCTCCGGCGCCGGCGACCCAGTCCTGGTCGCCGACCGCGGCCACGAGCCGCTCGTCGTCGAGACGGCGGCCGAGGTATTCGAGGCTGTGGTCGGCCGCGGCGTAGTGATAGGCGCCCGGGGCGAGGCCTTCGACATCGCGAGCGTAGAGGTAGACCTCGGTGGGATGGCGGGCGCCGCCGGACGGGCTGGTCTTGAACACCCGTTGCCAGGAGTCGGTCAGCACGCCGCCGGGATCCAGGGTGACGCCGGCCTGGGTCAGGGGGCCGTCGGCCCGCGGCAGAGGTCCGGCGGCGGTCTTGAGCAGGGCGGCCACGACGTCCAGCGGCAGCGCCGTGCCGCCGAAGAAGCGGCGGCTGCGGCGCCGGTGCAGCACGTCGATCAGGTCGCGATGACGCCAGACACCGGGGTCGGCGTCGGGCAGCGCGTGGCGGGAGACGGCGGGCAGGGACCAGAACGCCGGTGGCGGCGGGTCGGTGAGGACCTTGGCTTCGAGCTCCTCGTTGTCCTGCTCGGCGGTGCGCATGGCGGTGCCCGCGTGCGAACGACTGGAGAAGTGGTAGGCGCGGGCCAGGGGCCCCCACGGCCGCCAGGCCTGTTCGATGGCCTGTTCGCGCCGATGGCGAGGCCCGTTCTCGGAGATCAGGACGTCGTTGTCCGCCAGGACGGTGGCGACTTCGTGCCAGTGGGCGGCCTCGCCGGGATCGTCCGCCATCTCCCGTACGGAGTCGAGCGGGCGGAAGCCGGTGAACCAGCGCAGCACCCGCTCGACCCCGTCGGCGAGAGCGAACTGGCGATGGTCGAGGTAGTCGTCCCAGACCAGCTGGCCGGCGTCCCAGAGCAGTGCGCCGCAGGCGGACAAGCGGACGTTCACGATGGCGTCTCTTCTCGGGTGGGAGCGGTCCGCCGACGCGGCTCCACGCCCGCGGGCGGCAGTTCGGCGCGGGCGGCCGCCAGACCGCGGCGGGCCGCCGTCAGGTGCGGATGGTCCGGCGCCGCCCGCCGCAGCGCCTCGACCGCCCGCCCGTAGCAGGCCTCGGCCTGGTCGGGCCGGCGGCGGGCGCGGTGCAGCGCGCCGAGGTTGATCAGGGTGATGGCCGACTCCGGATGTCCCGGTCCCAGAACCGCGTCCTTGACGGCCAGTGCGCGCGTGTAGCGGGCCCGCGCCTCGTCCAGGTCTCCCCGCCGGTGTGCGAGGGCGGCGAGGTTGTGCAGCGCGGCGGCGACGTCGTGGTGTTCCGGGCCGTACGCCGCCTCGCTGACGGCCAGGGCCTTCCGGAGCAGCGCCTCGGCCTCGGCGGGACGCCCGCAGCCGTCCACGAGCGCGGCCCAGGCGGCGAGGTCCGCGGCCACCCTCGGATGCCGCTCGCCGAGGAGCCGGGCCCGCACCCGCGTCGCACGCCGGGCCCACGGCTCCCCTGCCTCGTGGTCGCCGCGCGCGTGGGCGAGCCCGCCCAGGTTGTGACAGACCGTGGCCACGTCCTCGTGCTCGGGGCCGCGCGTCTCCTCCAGGATCTCGAGAGCGCGCCGGTACAGGGCCTCGGCCTGCCGGAAGCGGCCCGTGTACTTGCCCAGCACGCCCCACTCGTTGCAGAGCGCGGCCACCTCCACCGATCGAGGGCCGAAGGTCCGCTCCGCGGCGGGGAGAGTCAAGGCGAACAGCAGCCCGGCCCTGCGGTAGTCGCCGCGCATGCGCCACAGGGTCGCCAACTCGGCTTGGGCGCGGATCCGTACCGCCTTCAGGCCGTCGTCACGCCGTACCCGATCGTCGCGCCGAGCCTTGTCCACGGCGGCCCGCAGGGCGCGCTCCGCCTCCGTGAAGGCGTTCTCGCCGCGTCGCCGCACGCCGTGCCGCAGCAGTTCCTCCGCCGGCGGCCGCCCCGCGGCCGAGCCGGGATCCGTCCTGCCACTCACCAACGCCTCCCGAACCACCTCGCCACACCGGGGGTGGTCGGGCCCCCGGGTGTCCCCCGCGTTCCGCTGTCACCGGCGTCCGCCCCCGGGCTCACCGGAGCCCCAGGGCGGACGCACACCACGTCACGACGGGCCGGGAGCATCACGCGGACGCGCGTGTGCCGGGCCCGTCACGGCCTCACGCCTCGACGAGGATCTCGTTGTGGTTGTAGGTCAGCGCGGCGTCCGGCGTGCCGTAGGCGTCCTCGCGGACCTCGAACACGGCGCTCTCGTTGTGGTTGAAGGTCAGCGCGAAGTCCGGCATGGCGTAAGCGGCCTTGTGCGCCTCGATGAGGATCTCGTTGTGGTTGAGGTTCAGCGCGGCGTCCGGCGTGGCGTAAGCGTCCTCGTGCGCCTCGAATACATCCGGTGTGCTCTGGGACATGGGTGTCGCTCCTTTCACGGGCTCCCGTGACAGCGGTCGTACGACCTCGTCACCGGAGCGGGGATCACCATGGCAGCACCCGCTGCTCAGGCTCTGACGCACGTACGATCCCAAGAGAGAAGATCATCGGGCCATATCCAGTCTGCGGCGAAATCATCGGAGTTCTGGCCATACGCCCATGACCCCGTGCGATGACAAGGGGAAACGGCGGGCCCGCCGCCGGAGACGGCGTCGGTTCGGCCGTACCGAGCAGGGGCCGGGGTTGGCTGTCGCTTCGCTGGGTAGCCCCGTCTCGCATGACGGAGTATGGAATCCACGCCTCCCACGAGCAGATCCCGCCCGCCGATCTCCTGACCGCGATGATCGCCGCCGAGCGCGCCGGTTTCGGCACCGCCATGTGCTCCGACCACTTCTCCCCCTGGAGCGAGCGGCAGGGCCAGTCCGCCTTCGCCTGGTCCTGGCTCGGCGCCGCCCTGCAGGCCACCGGACTCACCTTCGGCGTCGTGACCGCGCCCGGGCAGCGCTACCACCCGGCGATCGTCGCCCAGGCGATCGGAACCCTCGGCGCGATGTTCCCCGGCCGGTTCTGGGCCGCGCTGGGCAGCGGCGAATACAGCAACGAGCACATCACCGGCGGACCGTGGCCGCGCAAGGAGATCCGCGACGCCCGCCTGCTCGAGTGCGTGGACGTCATCCGCGACCTGCTCGACGGCAAGGACGTCACCCGTGACGGCCTGGTGACCGTGGACCGCGCCCGGCTGTGGACCCGTCCCGAGACACCGCCCCCGCTCATCGGCGCGGCGGTGAGCACCGGTACGGCGGCCCGGTGCGCGGAGTGGGCGGACGGCCTGATCACGGTCAACGCCCCCCAGGACCACCTCCGGAAGATGATCGCGGCGTACCGGGAGGCGGGCGGGCGCGGCCCGGTCTGCCTGCAGGTTCACCTGAGCTGGGCGCCGACGGAGGAAGAGGCGGAGGCGATCGCCCACGACCAGTGGCGCAGCAACGTCTTCGGTCCGCCGGTCAGCTGGGACCTGGAGCTGGTGGAGCATTTCGACGTCGTCTCCGAGCACGTGACCGTGGACCAGGTGCGCTCCGTGGTCAACGTCTCCTCCGACCTCGACCGGCACATCGACTGGCTGCGCGGTTACGCGGCCCTGGGATTCGACCGCGTCTACCTGCACCACGTGGGCCAGGACCTGTTGCCGTTCATCGAGACCTTCGGTGCCAAGGTCCTGCCCCATTTGCGCGACAACGAGTGAGATCGCGAGGCCCCGGCGCCGCCCGCTGAGACGCCACACGCCTCGGCCGCGCAGCCATATACAAGAGTTCTTGCACAACAACTCTTGTGTGTTTAGTGTGAGCGCGTGAACGATCGTCCGACGCGTGAAGTGCGCGACTCGAAGGTCCTCGCCGCCATGTCCCATCCGCTGCGCCGGCGGCTGCTCGACATCCTCCGGGTGGACGGCCCCTCGACGGCGTCGGTGCTGGCCGGCAAGACCGGGCAGGCCGTCGGCAACATCAGCCATCACCTCAAGGTCCTGGCGGCGAGCGAACTCGTCGAGGAGGTGCCCGAGCTCGCGCGCGACCGCCGGGAACGCTGGTGGCGCAGGTCTCCGGACGTCCTCAGCTGGTCGGCGTCGGACTTCCCCGACGACCCCGTGGCCGCGGCGGCGGAATCGCTCGTCCTGGAGCGGCAGACCACCCTCGTCCGGCAGTGGTTCGCCGAGCGCGACGGCTACCCGGAGCCGTGGCGGCGGGCGGCGTTCACGACCGACCACTGGGCGATGCTGTCGGTCGCCGAGCTCGCCGAGCTGGAAGACAAGATCTTCGACCTGCTCGCCTCGCTGGCCGACCGGGAGATCCCGGACGACGGGCAGGAGCGCAGGCTCGTCTTCCTGACCGCCCGCGCCGTGCCGGGCCGGCCGTGACCACGACGCCGGTCGCGCGGGGTGGACTGCTGAGAACCCGCGACTTCCGGTTGTTGTGAATCGGCGAGACCACAAGCATGCTCGGCAGTTCCGTCGCCGGTGTCGCGCTTCCGCTGGTCGCCGTGGTTTCGCTGCACGCGAGCCCACTCGCCGTCGGGCTGCTGACCGCGGCCGCCTGGCTGCCGTGGCTGCTGGTCGGACTGCCCGCCGGCGCGTGGGTGGACCGGAGGCCCAAACGGCCGGTGATGCTCCTGTGCGACGGCGTCTCCATGGTGGTGTTCGCGAACGTGCCGATCGCGGCATGGCTCGGGGTGCTGACGATGACGCACCTGCTCGTGGTGGCCACGATGGGCGGGATGGCGAGGGTGTTCTTCACCCTCGCCTATCGGGCGTACCTGCCCGTGCTGGTCGAGAGCGGGCGGCTGCTGGATGCCAACGCCAAGCTCCAGGGCAGCGAATCGGCGGCACGGATCGCCGGTCCCGGGCTGGCAGGGCTGCTCGCGCAATGGTTCGGCGCGGTCAGCGGTGTGCTGGCCGACGCGGTCAGTTTCGCGATCGCCGTGCTGTGCCTGCGTTCGGTGGGCACGCGCGAGACCCGCCGGGAGAGGGCGGCGAAGCGGCGACTGCGTGCCGAGATCGGCGACGGGTTGCGTTTCGTCGTGCACGACCCGTACCTGCGCGCCCTCACCGTCTTCAGCGCGGTGTCGAACATCGCCCTGATGGGTTACGCGTCGATTCAGGTCGTGTTCCTCACCCGGGATCTCCACGCGGGGGCAGGCCAGGTGGGCCTCGTGCTGGCGCTGGCGAGCTCCGGCGGCCTGTTCGGCGCCGCGCTCGCGGGCAGGGTGGCCACACGATTCGGCACGGCACGGGGATTCCTGCTGTGCGAGGCGGTCGCCGCGCCGATGGCTCTGCTCGGGCCGATCGGCAGCGGCGGCGTGGGCCTGGCGCTCTTCGCCGCCGCGGGCTTCGGCACCGGCCTGGGCATCGTGGCCTCCAACATCCTGACCAGCACCTTCCGCCAGCGCTACTGCCCGGCCGAACTGTTCGGCAGGATCACCGCGAGCACGTCGGCGCTCAACTACGGCGCCGTCCCCCTCGGCGCGCTGCTCGGCGGCATGCTGGGCGATGCGATAGGCGTACGCGAGACCCTGATGCTGATGACTGTCGGCCAGCTCTTCTCGGTCGCCGTCCTGCTGCTCGGCCCATTCCGTCCGCTACGCGACTTCCCCTGGACGCGGTAGAGCGAGGCGGTCCTGCCGTCGCGGGTTGCGAGCTCATCAATTGGTTGCCCCGCATTCATAACGCCCGGCTGTCCCGTTTGGGAGCGGAGATCGCGTCGTCGGTGAGATCCGGCCGTTTTATCAGTGGGGCACGTCCGAAACGCCTGAATTGCGATCACGACCCTGGACCCGACGGGGAAGAGCCCCGCACACTGGGTGAACCGCACGAAGGCCGCCCTGAACACCTTTGCCACCTCATGGGCGGCCGACATGAAAACAGATCAGGATCGAGTTGCGCCATATTCCCCGGCCAGCCCTTACCGAATGTGGGTCGCGGCCGGGCGCGAGGGATGAGGAGCAGCATGCCGAGGACGACGCCATTTGCGAAGAGCGTCCGAGAACGGGCATTATCGGCGGCCCGAATCGGGTTCGTGGCGACGGTGGTCCTCGCCGTCATACTGGGATTCTGGGGCCTGGAGTCGTATTCGCACAGCGCGTCCTACGACCTCGGCCGGAGCTTCTGGGATATCGCCTACTACGATCTGCAGCTCTTCGTCCTGGGCGCGGCACCACTCGACGACCCGGGACCGTTTCCCTGGCCGCTGCAGGTGGCCCGGTTCCTCGCGCCGGCCGCCACCATCTACGCCCTGTTCGAGGCGGGCCGGGCGGTGTTCGCGAGCGAGTGGCGGCGCCTGCGGCAGCGGCGCGTGACCGGGCACACGATCGTCGTCGGTGAGACGCCGATCGCCGACGCCATGGAGAACGGGCTGCGCCGCAACGGGCTGGTGCTGCGCGCCACCGCCGGGGACGCCGGATCGTTGCGCGACGCGGGCATCGCCGGTGCCAGGTTCGTCTACGCCTGCGCCGACGACCGCGACGACAGCAGCGTCAACGTGTTGGTCGCGGCGACCGCACGGCAACAGGCGCGCACGAAGAAGGCCGGCGACCTGAACGTGTACGCGCACGTCAGCGACCCCACGTACGCGCTCGCGCTGCGCGCCCGCCACCTGAGTCAGCCGGTCACCGGCGCCGACTTCTTCAACATCGACGAGCTCGCCGCCCGGGAACTGGTCCGGCAGGAGGCCGGCTCGTTCCGCGGCGGCGAGCCCCTCGTCGTCGTCGTGGGGCTCGGGCCGTTCGGGCAGGCGATCGTCGTCGAGCTGGCACGGATGTGGCAGGTGTCGGCGCGCGCGGGCGAAAAACTCGTCGTGTTCCTCGTGGATCGCGACGCCGAGGCCGTCGCGAAGGATCTGCGGCGGCGCTGGGTGGCCGTCGCGGAAACGTGCGAGCTGAGGCCGGTCGCCGGCCTCGCCGCGGTGTTCGACACACCGGCCGTGCCCACTCCCCATCGCGTATACCTGTGCCACGAGGCCGAGGAGGAGGCGGTGCGGGCGGCGCTCACCATGCCCGGCCTGTGGCGGGGCGGGGAGCGTTCGGTCGTCGTACGCCTGGACCGCCTGAGCGGTCTCGCCGGCGTGCTCGGCGGCGATCCGGGCAGCCTGCTTGACGACGTCGAAGGTCGGCTGCAGCCTGTCTGCGTGGGCGAATTCGTCGTCGGTGCCGACGCGGGCAGAGCAGAGCGGATCCACGAGGACATCTACGAGCGTCTGGCGCAACTGATCCATCACAACTATCTGCAGCACGAGCTGAAGAAGGGCAACGCCATGGGCAGTGCCCCGGCGATGGTTCCGTGGGAGGACCTCGCCGAGGACTACAAGCAGGCCAACCGAGCCCAAGCGCGGGACATAGGCAACAAGCTCGCCGCCGCCGGCTGTACGGTGGCGCCCCGCACCGGCACCGGGGTCGAGCTGGGCGACGACCCTCTGTTCGAGACGCTCGCCGAGCGGGAGCACGAGCGGTGGATGGCCGAGCGCACGGCGCAGGGGTGGACGTGGGACGAGCAACGGGACGACGAGGCCAAGCACCACCCGAGCCTGGTTCCGTGGGAGAGACTGCCGGAGGAGGAGAAAGACAAGGACCGTGCTGTGATACGCGAGATGGGCGAGGTGCTCGCCCACTGCGGCCTCGAGATAGTCCGCCTCTCCCCACTGCGATAACGACTGCGACCGCCCCGAACCGAATTCGTCAGCGCACTCCCTAGCGCCGCCGTAGACCGCGGGCGCGGCACACCACCGTCCGGCAGATGGCGGCCCCCGACCGGCGAGCCGCCGCTGCCGGACAGTCGACGGAGCCGACCACGCTCGTCTTCACCGGGGCGAACGGCGGCATCCTCCCGCGTCGCGGCTTGCGAGGGGTCGCCACGTCGCCGCTGGTCACAGCCTTGATGAGGCCGGTCATCCGGCCTTGGGCATAAGACCCCCGCCCTTATCACTGTATATCAGACTCGCGCATCTCATGAGGCGCCGGAAAGTGCTTCATACTTGCCCGTTGCGAACCGACCCGACGAACGATGGAGCACGGCAATTGCGTTACGTGATGGGTTTCGAGGAAATCGACGGGACGAATATCGCGGACGTCGGCGGAAAGGGTGCGCACCTGGGCGAGCTCTCCCGTATCGACGGCATCCGCGTGCCGGACGGCTTCTGCGTCACGACGGACGCCTTCCAGCGGGTCGTCGCCGAGGCGCCGTCGATCGACGCTCAGCTTGACCTGCTGTCGCGCGTGGAACCGGACGACCGCACGGCGATCCGAACCCTGAGCGCGGACATCCGTCGCACCGTCGAAGACGTCGCGGTTCCCGGCGATCTCGCGGCGGCGATCGGCGAAGCGCTCGCCCGGCTCGGGGAGCACGCCTCCTACGCCGTACGTTCCAGCGCGACGGCCGAGGACCTGCCGACCGCGTCCTTCGCCGGCCAGCAGGACTCGTACCTGAACATCGTGGGCCTGGATGCGATCCTCCGGCACGTCCGGAGGTGCTGGGCCTCGCTGTTCACCGAACGGGCGGTGACCTACCGGTGTCGTAACGGCTTCGACCACCGGAAGACACGGATGGCCGTGGTCGTTCAGCGGATGGTGTTCCCGGACGCGGCCGGGGTCATGTTCACCGCGGACCCCGTGACCTCGAACCGGAAGATCGCCACCGTGGAAGCCGGTTGGGGGCTCGGCGAGGCGTTCGTCTCCGGCCTGGTCGCCGGAGACGTCTACACGGTGCGCGACGACCAGGTCGTGACCACAGCGGTCGCCACGAAGCCGCGGTTCGTCGAGGCGTCGCCGGGCGGTGGTACCCAGGAGGTGCCGGTCGAGCCGCAGCGGCAGACGCAGCCGGCTCTGACGGATGCGCAAGTCGTGCGTCTCGTGCGGCTGGGCCGGCGAATCGAAGCGCACTTCGGCCGGCCCCAGGACATCGAATGGTGCCTGACCGGCGACGAGTTCCACATCGTCCAGAGCCGGCCGATCACCACGCTGTTCCCCGTCCCCGCGACCGCCGACCAGGACAACCACGTCTACGTCTCCGTCGGTCACCAGCAGATGATGACCGATGCGATGAAGCCGCTGGGACTGTCCCTGTGGCAGCTGACGACCCCGCGGCCGATGCACGAGGCGGGCGGACGGCTGTTCGTCGACGTGGCCCCCGTCCTGGCGACGGCCGCGGGTCGCGCGCACCTCATCGGGACCCTGGGAAGGTCCGACCCGCTGATCCGGGACGCGCTGCAGACCGTCGTCGACCGCGGTGACTTCCTCCGCTCGCTTCCGGACGAAGCTTCCGGCGCCGCACCCGCCGGTACGGCACCCGCCGGTGGCGCACCCGCCCCGATCGAGACCGATCCGGCCGTCGTCACCAAGCTGATCCGGCGCAGTCAGGCGTCCGTGGCCGCTCTGCGGCGCGAGATCGGGGATCTGTCCGGACCGGCACTGCTCGATTTCATCCTGGCCGACATCGCCGAGCTGAAGCGCATCCTGTTCGATCCGCAGAGCTCCCAGGTGATCATGGCGGGCATGGAGGCGGCATGGTGGCTCAATGACCACCTCGAGGCGTGGCTGGGCGAGAAGAACGCGGCCGACGTGCTCACGCAATCCGTCCCCCACAACGTCACCTCGGAGATGGGACTGGCGCTCCTCGACGTCGCGGACGCGATCCGGCCGCACGCGGACGTCGTGGCGTTCCTGCAACGCGTGGTGGACGAAGGCCGGGAGGGCGACGGCTTCCTGGACGAGCTGGCCGGGCTGTCCGGCGGACGGGAGGCACGTGACGCCATCCGGGGCTATCTCGACGAGTACGGCATGCGCTGCGCGGGCGAGATCGACATCACCAGGACGCGCTGGAGTGAGGAACCCGCCACGCTCGTTCCCGCCATCCTCGGCAACATCAAGAACTTCGAGCCGGGCGCCGGCAAGCGACGCTTCGAGCAAGGACTCCAGGAGTCACGGCAGAAGGAACAGGAACTGCTGACGCGCCTGCGCGCCCTGCCCGACGGGGAGCGGAAGGCCGCGGAGACCAAGCGGATGATCGACCGCGTCCGCACCTTCGCCGGATACCGGGAGTACCCCAAGTACGGCATGGTCAGCCGCTACTTCGCCTACAAGCAGGCGTTGCTGCGGGAAGCCGACCGCCTCGTCCGGTCCGGCATCCTGCGCGAAAAGGACGACATCTTCTTCCTCCGGCTCGAGGAGTTGCGCGAAGTCGTGCGCACCCACGATGTGGACGCCGGACTCATCCTGAGAAGGCGGGAGGAGTTCCGGTCGTACGAGGCGCTCACGCCGCCCCGGGTCCTCACCTCGGACGGCGAGGTCATCAACGGCCGGTATCGGCGCGACGACGCCCCACCCGGCGCGCTGGCCGGCCTCCCGGTCTCTGCCGGTACCGTCGAAGGCCGTGCCCGTGTCGTGCTGGACATGGCGCGGGCCGACCTCGATGCGGGCGACATCCTGGTCACCGCCTACACCGACCCCAGCTGGACTCCCCTGTTCGTCACCGTCGCAGGACTGGTGACGGAGGTCGGCGGCCTCATGACGCACGGGGCGGTGATCGCACGGGAGTACGGCCTGCCGGCCGTCGTGGGGGTGGAGCAGGCCACCCGGTTGATCCGGGACGGGCAGCGGATCCGCGTCCACGGCACCGACGGGTACGTCGAGATCCTCGACTGAACCGTCGCGACAGACCCCGGACTCCAAGATGGAGTCCTTTTCATCGCCGGCAGCGGTCGTCTCCCCGGCTCGCGGGACGAAACGGCCCGCGGGATGGCGGTAGCACGTCGGGGGCAGCGGAGCGTCGGCAACGGCTTTCACGATTCCAGGGCCATGATGGCGCGTTTTCGAAGGCTCGTATGCGTGAGCGCGGTCGACGTCCTTCTGCCCCCGCGACCACCGGGGCCGATGACGTTTCGATGCGGGGCGGCCGTTGCCGCCTGCGCGCGACACGATGCCCCGGCGGCAGATATGACCGGGCCAATCCCGACCTCACACGCAAAAGCGTCCTCCTGGCCGCAAAGCGGATCAACACGCGGAATCTGGGCCAGAACCGATACTGGTGCGCCACCGTCACCGCCCGCGGAAAACCGCGCACGAAAACGTACGCCGCCAGGTCTCGATGGAAACATCCCCGCGGAAACGCGTGCTTTTCAGTGGAACGCCGAGAAGCCTCACGCGATTATCCGATTGACAGGTCGTCGGAGTGGGGGAGATCGATGGAAGTGCTGCTCGGCAACAGACCCGTCTTCGCCAGCACCGACCTCGACGAGGTCCGTGACGAGGTGGCGAGGGTCTTCTGCCCGCATCGGCTGGACCTGACCGGCGCGGCGTCCCTGCTGTCGGCGCGGTTCAACTCCGTCCCGCTCGGCTCGGTCCGGATCAGCTACCTCGACTACGGGGCCGACGTCCGCATCGAACCCGGCGACCTCGGCACCTTCTTCCTGGTGATGATCCCGCTGGCCGGGCGCAGCCTGATCCGCAGCGGGAGCCAGGAGGTCGTCTCGACTTCGGCGACGGCGAGCCTTGCCTCGCCGACGCAGCATCTCGACATGCGATGGGCGGCGGGCACCCCCAAGCTGATCGTCAAGTTCGAGCGCACGGCGGTCGAGCGCTCGCTGGAGCAGATGCTCGGCGAGCCGCTCGACCGGCCGGTCGTCTTCGACCTGGGCGTGGATCTGACCGCGGGATGGACGCGCGCCTGGCGGGCGATGGCCGACCTGATCGTCCGCGAGGCCGAGCACGACGACGGGCTCACCGCGCAGCCGCTGGCCATCGCCCACCTGGAGAACGCGCTGCTCACCTCCCTGCTCACGATGCAGCCCTCCAACTACCGGGAACGGCTGACGGCGCCTCGGCCCCCCGTGCTGCCCAAGGTGGTGCGCCGGGCGCTGGAGTTCATCGAGCAGCACGCCCACCTTCCGATCACCACCGAGGACGTCGCGCGGGCCGTGGCGGTCAGCGGCCGCTCGCTCCAGGAGGGCTTCCGCGTCCACGTGGGCCGCACGCCGATGGCGCAGCTCAGGGAGGTACGGCTGACCAAGGTGCACGAGGAGCTCGCCGCCGGGGATCCGGCCCGCCACACCGTCACGAGCGTCGCCGCCCGCTGGGGCTTCCTCCACCAGGGCCGGTTCGCCGCGCTCTATCGCCAGAAGTACGGCCGGCACCCGTCGGAGACCCTCAGACGCGGCTGAGGCGAATCCCGCGCCAGATGGACGGAACCCGCGCTGAGCGGATGGATCACCGGGCCGCTTCGGCCGTAATTTCCTGCTGAAAGCTCAACTTTCAGCGAAAGGAAACACTCTCATGCGCAGAGTCCTCGTCGTCGGTGCCGGTCAGGCGGGCCTGCACCTGGCCATCGGCCTGCTGCAGAACGGCTACGACGTCACAGTGGTCTCCAACCGCACCCCCGACTCGATTCGCGACGGCCGGGTGATGTCGGGCCAGTGCATGTTCGGCACCGCCCGGGCGCACGAGCACACGCTCGGCCTGGACCGGTGGGCGGACGACTGCCCGCCCATCGAGGGCATCGAGTTATCCGTCCCGAGCCCCGCGGGCGGCAAGGCTCTCGGCTGGGCGGCCCGGCTGAGAACTCCCGCCCTCTCGGTCGACCAGCGGGTGAAGATGCCGGCCTGGCTGGACGAGGTCGAACGGCTCGGCGGCAAGCTCGTCATCCACGACGCCGGTCCGGAGGATCTGGAGACCTACGCGGCCCAGTACGATCTGGTTCTGGTCGCCGCGGGGAAGGGAGCGATCTCCTCGCTGTTCGAGCGGGACGCGGCGCGCTCGCCGTACAGCACCCCGCAGCGGGCACTGGCGCTCACCTACGTCAACGGTCTCGCCCCCCGGCCCGAGTATTCCGCGGTCTGCTTCAACCTGCTGCCCGGCGTCGGCGAGTACTTCGTCTTCCCCGCTCTGACGCACAGCGGCCCGTGCGAGATCATGGTGTTCGAGGGTGTGCCGGGCGGGCCGATGGACTGCTGGGGCGATGTGCGCGGACCCGCCGAGCACCTGGCGCGCAGCCGCCGGATCCTGGAGAGCTTCTTCCCCTGGGAGGCGGAACGCTGCTCCGGCATCGAACTCACCGACGCCAACGGGGTGCTGACCGGACGCTTCAGCCCCACCGTGCGCCACCCGGTCGCCATCCTGCCGTCGGGCGCGCCGGTGCTCGGGGTCGCCGACGTGGTGGTGCTCAACGACCCGATCACCGGGCAGGGCAGCAACAACGCCGCCAAGTGCGCCGCCACCTACCTCCAGGCCATCCTGGAGCGCGGCGAGCAGCCGTTCGACGCGGCCTGGATGCGGCAGACCTTCGATCGCTTCTGGACACAGGCCCAGCACGTCACCCGCTGGACCAACGCGCTGCTGGCCCCGGCCGAACCACATCACCTGGCGCTCCTGGGCGCCGCCGGCCAGGTGCCGGAGATCGCCTCCCGCTTCGTCAACGGCTTCGACGACCCCACCGACTACGCCGAGTGGTTCATGGACGCCGACAAGGCACAGGCCTACCTCGCCCGGGTCGCGTCATGAGATCGCTGCGCGACGCGTTGGGGCAGTTCGCCACCGGGGTCGCGGTGGTCACCACCGCGACCGCGAGCGGGGAGCGGGCAGGGGTGACGGTGAACTCCTTCAGCTCGGTCTCGCTCGATCCGCCGCTGGTGCTGTGGTGCCTGTCGGACCGCGCTCCCAGCGCGCCCGTCTTCCTGCGCGCGGGGCGTTTCGCGGTCAACATCCTGGCCGCCGGCCAGGACGAACTGTCGCGGCGGTTCGCGACGCCGGCGCCGGACAAGTTCGCCGGCGTGGACGTGCTCGCGACCCCCACGGGGCTGCCCATGCTCGCCGGGACCCTGGCCACCTTCTCCTGCCGTACGGTGACCGTCCACGCCGGCGGCGACCACCACATCTTCGTCGGCGAGGTGGAGCACCACCAGCGGTCAGGAGGGGAACCGCTGCTCTTCCACTGCGGCCGCTACCGCGAGTTCGCCTCCTTTCGGGATGGTGAGGAGCGAACGGGCCCCTTCCGCCTCCCGGAAGCCCGGCACCACGGCCCTTCGGGGGCCGGGGCGTCGCGACGTCAGCAGGCGGCGAGGATCAGGACCTCGTGGTCGGGACCCAGTAGCGACGCTTCTGCTCGGTGACGTCGAGCAACCGTCCGCGGCGTACCCCGACGAGTTCCGCTCGTCGACCACACGCGGTGGCCGCGCCGGCCCTTCACCGGTACAGCTGCGTGGTGCACATCGATCGTGATATCTCGCCGAAATGACAAGAAGTGGGACGGCACTGAGCGCCCTGGGCTTGCTGCTGGACAGGTCGCTCGTACAGATCGCGGAGGCGTCGGCGGACGCACGGACCTACGACCGGCAAACGATCCACCAGGTCGCGGACGTGTGGGACAACAACACTCTCCCCCTGTTCCATGCCGCGACCGCCCTCACCTCCGTCGGGCGGGAACGCCGCGCCCGCGCCGCCCTCGCCTGGATGGCCGGGTTCGGGCCGGAGCGGCGGGCCTGGATGGTCGAGCAGGCCGAGGCGGCAGGGCATCCGCTGGAGCGCTTCCTGCCGCCTCCGGTCGCGGAGCCTCCGCACATAAGGGATTCTCTGGGGCGCGTAATGCCGGGGGTTAGGTCGCTGACCGCCGAGGCCGCGCTCGAACTCGGAACCGACTACGACCTGGCCGCCGCCGAGGTCCGCGCCCTACTGCTCGAACGTGCCGGCACACGACTGACCGGGTCACTCGTCCTGGCCGCCCCGCGCCGCTACGACACCGGTCCGCAGGCGGGAGAACCGCCCACGTTGAGCCTGTGGCTGAAGGATGTCACCGGCGTGCGCTTCGACTCCGACGACCGGATGGGCGTCGCCCTGCACAGCGGGGCGGAGGGGATGGTCATCGGTGTCGGCGCAAGCGGAAAGCTATCCGCCACCAGCGGCACCGCGTACCCCGATGACCAGTCCTGGCATCTCTCCACCGCCGGCCGGGCCGCCGACCAGCGGACCCCACCCCGTGAGGAACGAAAGCACCGCGCACCCGAGCGACGGCGGCCATACCCACAGGGCGCGGCCCTGGTCGCCGCCGGAATCCTGCACAGCGTCATGCTGGAGATCCGCATGGTCCGGGTCGCCCACCTCGCCGATCGGATCCCCGTCCGGTCACTCGCGAGCGCACTCGCCGGCGCGGGTACGGACATCCTGGCCGCAGGCGCCCTCCGAGGCAGCCGCCGCGAGAAAGCCTTCCATCACCTGGTCGAAACCTGGATCGGCAATGGCGGCTCCGCCCTGGCGCCCTGGTTCGGCGATGAACTACGTCGCATCATCCGCGAGGAGCGACTCCCGGACACCACCGCAGCACGGATCGAAGGAATCACCACACCAGAGGCACAGCCTCCGCCGCTCGTCACGGCATCGGATCTCGGCCTGCCCCCGGAGGGCGAGCTCCGGCTCGCCACGTACACGGCCGCACACACCCGACACCAGGCACCGCAGGACCCCGTCGCCGTCATCGTTCTGGCCCACATCGAACAGGACGCCCCGAAGCGGCCTTGGCGGCTCCGCGCTCTCAAGGTCGACGGTGTGAGCCGGTTCCGATTGCGGGCCGATGCCTTCGACGGCCCGCACGAATTGCGGAAAGTCAGGGAGACACTCGGCGTGGAGTCCCTGAAACTCGGCCGCGAGGCCCTCTATGTGAAAGCCCCACGAGATGTGCCGGCCACATGAGCGGCCGCTGCACTGCCTCGGTGACGCGCCCGCCGAGAGGGCTCGGCCTTCCACCGAAACCCACGCGAGGTGCCGTAACTGGACCCTCGTGATACACGTAGGAACTCGGTACAGCAAGCCGATTCTGCCCCCGTCTGCAGGCCGATGCCGGGCTTGCGATTTCATTGGGAGGCCGCATGGCCGCAGCGAGGCGGTGGATATGGGGCGTGCTGGTCGCGGTCACGGCCGTTTCCATCCTGACCGGTTGTTCCTCAACCGCCATCACGTCGGACAACCCATGGCCGCAGCCGACTTGGCATCGCCAGATCGGCCCCGATGCGCGTTTCGCGGCCGACGATCTCTGCCCGAAGGGCCGAGGGCCGAGGGGTTTGGATTGCCGTTCGAAAGCTCCCGGATATGAATCATGTATGAAGCGGCATCCGGTACAGAACTCGGCCATGCTGTGCCAGCAAGCGCTGATCGTCCGCATTGAATGCCGCTTCGGGAAGCGAGTCACCTTCCACGACGAACAGGACTGTGCCTCGTCGTTCGACTCCTACGTGGCATGCCGGACGGGAACTCCGCAGCGGTCCGACGACGTGTGCGCGGCAGGCGAGAGAGAGTTCCTGCGCTGCCCGGAGAACTTCGACCCGGGCGGCGATTTCGACTGCGTGAAGGCGCGGGACGCCTACTACGATTGTCGCGGCGACACGCGGGGCGATGACATCGATTGCTCGACGTACATCGAGGTAGTCGGCGTATGTCATGCACTGCGGGTGAGCTGCTCAGGCCTTCTCGACGAGTACCTCACGTGTACAGATGAAGGGTCCTCCCCCAACGAGTGCGCGTTCGGGTCGAACATGAGGCTCAACTGCCTGCACGACCTGAAAGCCGGCGTCTTTCTGCAGACCTCGACCTGCGACTCCATCTGGAGTGATCACCTCAGGAATTGTTCCGGCACCAAGGGACTGGAGGTCGGCGGTCCTACGCCCTGCACACACAGCGCGAACTGGAACGAAGCGAGCTATTCGATCTGCGAAAGGCGGGGCGACTCGGCCGATACGGTGGGCGTGGCTTACGTCAACCCGAAGGACGGCAGCAATTACCGATTGCCGGTCTGCTGGGCACCTGAGGGAGACAATCACCATATGGATGAGGAAGCCGAACACGCCATAGGTGAGAGGGTTCTCCGCGTCATACACCGCCTCGGCCGAACCCGCTACGAATCCATGTGATCACCGGGTCAGCATGCAGCAGGCGGGCGAACGGACAACACGCTCGCCCGCCAGCGCTCTTCGTCATGACCGCGTGAGGGGCCGGGTCTCCACTGCGCCGGTGACCGCCAGGTGGCGGCGGCGGCTCGGCATCATCATGGTCGGGTGGGAGATGCTCCAGGCCGCGCTAGCGCAGATCATCTCCTTGATGCGGGCGGCGGTCCGGCCCGTGAAGACGGTGGACGTGACCTGATCGTCAGGGGTCACGCGCTGGATGATCCCATCGCGGCGTCCGAGGCTGATGCACTGCACGGAGTAGCCGATCGTGGTCGTGGGCACCTTGCGACCGGTCAGGCGCGCGGCGATGACGTCGGCTGCCAGCCACGCCATCGGGTTCGCCGAGGCGCAGGACATCCGCAGGGGCTTGCCACCCGCTCCCTCGGCGAGCGCGGCGTCGCCGACGGCGTACACATCGGGGTGCGAGACCGACCGCATGCTGGCGTCGACGACGATCCGGCCCGTGTCGGACACCTCAAGGGTGGTGGCGGCCGCGATCGGGTGCACGGTGAAACCCGCGGTCCACACGGTCACCTGGGCCCGGATCTTGCTGCCTGCACCGGTGATCACGCCGTCCGCTTCGACGCGCGTGATGTCGGCGTGGTCGTGGACCGTGATCCCGAGCCGGTCCAAGGCGCCGCGCAAGTGGCGCTGGGCCTTGTCGCTGAGCCAGCCGCCGACGCGGCTGTGCGCGGCGATCGCGACCTCAAGGTCCGGGTGGGCTTCGGCGATCTCGGTGGCCGTCTCGATGCCGGTCAGACCGCCGCCCACGATCAGCACGGTCCCACCGGGCTTCACCTCGCTCAGGCGCGCCCGCAGTCCGAGAGCAGCCTGCTTGCCGGCGACGTTGTAGGCGTGCTCCGCGACACCAGGGACGCCCTGATCGGCGATGACGCTGCCCAGGGCGTACACGAGGGTGTCATAGGCGAGGGTCTCACCGCCGAGATCGACGGTCTTGCCGTCCACATCGACAGCGGTGACCCGCGCGGTCCGGACCTGTACGCCGGTGCCCGCGAAGACGTCGCGCAGCGGGCGAGGCCGCAGATCCTGCCCGCTCGCGAGCTGGTGCATGCGTACCCGTTCGACGAACTCCGGGTCGCCGTTGACCAGGGTGATCTCGACATCGTCGCGGTGCAACCGCTTGGCGAGGCGACCGGCGGTGTTGGCTCCGGCGTATCCGGCCCCCAGGACGACGATGCGGTGCTTCATGGCTCGCTCCTATCTGGTTGCTTGCACCTCCTGAACCGGACAGGCGCGCGATCCCTGACAGGGACGAGATGTGATGTAGGTCACCGACTCGCCGGGAGCGGGTGATGAGGTCCAGCGGCCGCCCACCGGCACGCGACGCGCTGGAGTTTGCCGGGGTTGACCTGGATGTGAATCGACGGCGGCGCGGTGCGCCGCCGCCTTGAAATCGGCAGTAGTGATGTCCTGTCCCGGGATCCTCTATCTAGATCACCTATGCAGGCAGGTCCTAGATGATGGCATGACGGTCAGGGCCGGGGGCCGTCGCAGGAGACGTCCTTGGCCGGCAGGGTTCCCTTGCTCAGGAACGCGACGGTGGCCTTGTCTGCGCAGGTCGAGCCGGTGCCGTAGACGTAGTGGCCGCCGTTGTCGACACCGAGGAAGCCGGCGCGGTCGCCCAGGGCCTTGCGCATTCCCCGGCCCGCGGCCCACGGTGTGGCGTTGTCGCGGCGGTTCTGCAGGATCAGGATGTTACGCGGACCGCGCGAGGTGACCTTGACCACCGGCTCGATCGGCTTCTGCGACCAGAACGCGCACGCCCTGATGTTGTCGGGCATGCCCGCGCTCAGCGGGTACTTCGCGCGGGCGGCCGCGGTGGCCTTGGCATAGGAGGTCACCTTTCGCGACCAAGTGGTGTCCCCGCAGATCATGGCCAGGGCCATGGTGGCCTGGTTGTCCGCCGGCACGCCCGGCGTGGCCGGGGTGTCGGCGAGGACCTGCCGGAGGACGGCGACGTCCGCGTCCGCCGGGGTCTTGCCGGCGGACAGGTCGGACGCCACCTTCCAGAATCGGGTGAGCGGGGCGAGCGTCTCGTTGTGCAGCAGCATCTGGTACGTGACGCCACGCAGCAGCGCGCCGCTGATGGCCACCGGTGTGCCCGGCATCGTGGCCGGTTTCCGGTCGAGGCGGTCGGCCAGCGTGAGGAAGGTGTCGGTGACCTCGTCGACGGTGCCGCCCAGCCCGAGGCCGGCGTTGTCCGCCGCGGCGACGCGGGCGGCGTCCGGGAACCGGTCGTTCATGCCCTGGTTCCAGGTGTTCAGCATCTTGGCCCACGCCTTGTTCGGGTCGACGTTGCCCTCCAGCACCATCCGGTCGGTGTTGCGGGGGAACAGCGAGGCGTAGACCGCGCCGAAGTAGGTGCCGAAGGACTGGCCCCAGTAGGAGATCTTCCGCGCCCCGAGCGCCTGGCGGATGCGGTCCATGTCGCGCGCTGTGTTCGCGCTGTTGAAGAAGCGGAGCTTGTCACCGATCGTGGCGCACTGCCGGGCGACGGCGCGCGCGATGGTGACGTTGCCCTCGATCGAGCCGCCGGCGCCGGGGTAGGGGAAGATGGTGAGAAGGCTGGAGCCGGAAAGACCGCAGCTCATCGGGGTGCTGTGGCCGACGCCGCGCGCGTCGAACCCGATCAGGTCGTAGGAGTCCAGCACCCCCTTCGGGAGCGTGAGTGCCATCTGGCCGGGCATGTCCAGGCCCTGCAGTCCCGGACCACCCGGGTTGAACAGCAGGTCGCCGCGCTTCTCGCCGTGCTTGGCGGTGGCGATCCTGGAGACCGCGACGGTGATGGTCTCTCCGCCGGGGCGGCGGTAGTCCAGAGGCACCTTGACCGTGCCGCAGGTTTGCCTGGGGTCCCGTTTGGCGCCCGGCGCGAGTTTCGGGCACTCACCCCACTTGATCGAAGTCTGGACGTCACCGGCGGTCGCCACGGCCCTGGCGCCGGCCGGCTGCCCGCCGATCACCGCCCCCGCCCCCGCTGCCGCGACCGCGGTCAGGGCACCGGCGACGACGACGCGTACGCGGATGGTGTTCTCCATGGTGTTGTCCTCCGAATTACCGATGTGCCGCGATCTGCTTCGCGGTTGACCGTGCTTGTCGGCCGCTGATGAGAAAGCTAGGAGTGGAGGACGCTGTCCCGAATCACTGCGTTGCAGACATTCCGTGTAGCTCACATGAGGGACAAGCGCGGTAACTCGAGGATCAGAGATCGCTAGGCTCTCAGCCATGTCGGGGACCTGGGTCAGCGACCGCTTGCGGAGGCTGCGGGAGGTGTGGCGCGTCTACGACGCCAGAGTGTGGGACCGGTGGCTGGCCGTCGTGTCCACCGGGCTGGCGTTCGTGCCGGCCTTGTCGATCATGAGCGTCCAGTTCGGCGACCTGCCAGGACGCCCGGCCGACGCGTTCCAGATCGTCCTGATCCTGGCCCAGACGGTGCCCCTGGCCGTGCGTACCCGATGGCCCGCCGCGTGTCTGGTGATCAACGGCACGGCTTTCGCGATCTACGAGACGCTCGGCTACCCGATGCAGTTCGGCACCGTGACGGTGTACATCGCGCTCTACTCGGTCGGCGCGCACCAGGAGCGGTTCCGGCGCGTCATCGCCGTCGTGGCATCGGCCGCGTACGTCGTGCTGTGCGTGGCCATAATCCTGCTCGGCTCACCGGTTCTGCAGAGCGACTTCCTGGTGTTCTACCTGCTTTTCGCCGCGTGCTGGCTGGGCGGCGCCTTCGTACGCGGGCAGCGGCTCCAGGAGGCCGAGCGACGGCGGCTCGCCACCGAGGCCGCGGCCGCCGCGGAGCGGGCGCGCATCGCGCGGGAGCTGCACGACGTGGTGACCCACCACGTCACCGCCATCGTCGTGCAGGCCGACGCCACGCAGTTCGTGGCCACGTCGCCGGAGCGCGTGGTCACGGCACTGTCCACGATCGGCGGCGCCGGCCGCCGAGCCCTGGCCGAACTGCGGTACCTGCTGGACGTGCTGGAGGCGACCGGAGAGTCGGCCACGCCCGTCGTGGGCAGCGTGCGAGACCTGGTCGAACAGAGTCGAAGCGGCGGCCAGCCGATCGAACTGGTGGAGGACGGCGACCAGCCCTCGCTCCCGGTCGGCGTGGGGCTGGCCGTGTACCGGGTGGTGCAGGAGGGCCTGACGAACGCCGTCAAGTACGCCGAAGGCCGCCCCACCACCATTCGCATCGGCTACCGGGACGACCGCGTGGAGATCGAGGTGACGAACGCCGCCGCCGTGGTCCCCGTCGGCGCGAGAAGCAGCCTCTCCGGCGGCCGCGGCCTGGCCGGACTGCGCGACCGGATAGGCGCGCTGGGCGGCGAGCTGGCCGCAGGCGAGCAACCGGACGGCGGTTTCCGAGTCTCCGCGTCGATCCCCGTAGGCGGTACCGAATGACCATCCGTGTCGTGATCTGCGAGGACCAGGAAATCGTCCGTACCGGCTACATGACGGCCTTCGACGCGCAGCCGGACATGGCGGTGGTCGGCGTGGCCGCCGACGGCCCGGCCGCGGTCGAGGCGGTCACCAGCCTGAAGCCCGATGTGGTGGTCATGGACATCCACATGCCGCTGATGGACGGCATCGAGGTGACGAGGCGCGTCGCCGGCCCCGGTGTCGTGGCGCCGCCGAAGGTACTGGTGGTGACCACGTTCAACGTGGACAAGTACGTTTACGAAGCCTTGCGTGCCGGAGCCAGCGGTTTCCTTCTGAAGGACGCCCCTCTACTGGATCTGGTGAACGGCGTCCGCACCGTCGCCCGCGGAGAGTCCCTGCTGTCCCCCACCGTGACCCGTACCCTGATAGGTCGCTTCGCCGACCGCCTCCGCCCGGCCGTCCCCACCCCTGACGAGGATCCGCTGGCCGTCCTGGCTCCCCGCGAACGCGAGGTGCTGCGGCTGATCGCCCGTGGCCTCTCCAACGCCGAGATAGCCGCGGAACTGGTAATCAGCTTCGAGACCGTCCGAACCTACGTCTCCCGGATCCTCACCAAACTGGACCTACGCGACCGCGTCCAAGCTGTGGTCTTCGCCTACCGCACGGGCTTCGCCGACGACGACCGCTGAAACCTGCAAGCGTCTTTCCGAGCCGGACGAGCAAGATCCCCACGGATCGGGCACATGACGGGCACGGAAGCTCACCGACGTCATGAGCGGCAAGATCACGCAGGTCCCGGCTTCGGCCTGCGATCCCGCTACCGCGGGACCGCCAAGACCCATCTCCAGCACCTACTCATTGCCGCGGCGATGAACCTCACTAGGCTCGACGCCTGGCTCACCGGAACGCCGCTGGCCCCGACCCGCACATCGCACTTCGCCGCCCTGCGTCCTGCTGGGTGATGAAGCCTCAGCTGGGTACCTGCCGTGAGCAACCTCGATCCATCCCTCGGCAAGACCCTTCCCATGCCCCGGCCATATCGGCGCTCCCATACGCTGTTGCGCGCGGACTTTTGGCAGCGCGGACCGGCCCATGCTTGGTCATATCGCCAATCCACCTACGGGAGCTAACGATCCAAGCTCTGAAGACTGCCCCCTAGCCCCGGGACGGAGCCACCACCCGTATCCCGAAACCGTACGAGCCGATGGCGCCGGCGATCCCCAGGAAGAGCAGGCTGTAATGCTCCTGGCCCCGAGCCGTGGTGATGCCTCCCAGATCGAGCAGCGACTCCGCGGGCCAGCCCAGGTCATGCAAGAGCCCGCCGACCGTGCGTTTGGCCTCGCCGTCATCCCCTGAGAGGAAGACCGTGCTCGGGCCCTCCAACGAGTCAGGCGCACCCATGAGCCGTGCGTCGATGGTGCAGAGCGTCTTGACGACCATCGTGTCCGGAAACGTTCGCTGGATCTCCTCACCGAGGCTCTCTCCAGGATGGGAGAGCGCGCCGTCCTCGGTGAAACCGACCGACACGTCGAGCAGCACCTTCCCCGCCAGGGCCGGGGCGCCTATCTCGGCGAGCAGCGGCACGGAGGCTGTGCCGGGTGTCGCGTTGACCACCACCTCCGCGCCCACGACGGCTGAGAGCGGGTGAAGCCTTCGACGTCATGCAAGGTGTTCGACGTGATGCTCCGGAGTGGATGGCCAACCACCGATACGCCCGAGACATCCTCAAGGCAATTACCGGCAGGCGCCGCACGCTCACCAGCGAAATGCGCGACCTCGCAGACTTTGTGCGGCTCGATTACTGAATCGTGACACCGCTCGTGTCACTACCGTTTGTGGGCATCAGGAAGTGACACGAAATCGCACTTCCGGGCATGTTGTCCCTGCTCATAGCGTTGCAACATGCATCCGGCCATGACGGGATTCCGTCCCACTGACGCACGAGGGAAAACACTCACAACGCCATCACGAGCCGCTGAACGGTTGAGCGACGAATTGACGGCTCTCGGAATCCAACCTGATGTTTATGAAGGTTATGGGCTCGCCCTGGTGTCTGTGTGGGTCGAGCTAGTCGTCTGGACGGATGGCCGGTGCTACCGCTGGTAGTCGGGCCGTAAATCACTACGGACCCAGCGATGGGTTTACGCGTTCGGTCCAGTCGACGACCCGGTAACCACCGCTCGCCGAATCGCCGTCCGCTACAAGGATCTCCGGCAGCATCATCCGCTGTCCGCCCTGCTCACGGGCACTTCATCATGAGCATTTCGGACGAGTGCCTAAGCCCGCACGTCGACATGCGTCGACGAGGGCACATGGAGTTGGTTTGGCACCCGCCCTTCTGCGGGGTTGGCCAGGTCCGCGTCCTGGCCTGGACCTGCGAATTTCGGGCGACCATTTACGAACTGTGCCAGGCTGGCGGCCAAGCTTTTATCCGCAGCACTCTCCAGTCCGAGCCCGAACATGAGATCAAGGAGACCTACCGCTGGCCGCTCCGCCAGGCGCGCGATGTCTGGGCTGCCCTGCTCTCCGGCGAGGCGCGGTAGGGCCAGTTTGGACGTGCGTAGGCGTCGGGGGAAGCGAACCCGGACCTTCTGTTCACGAGGGAAGGGCGAGAGCCTCGTTCGCGACGAGTGAAGTCGCTCGCGCGGTAGATTCAGCGCGGCGAGGTGTGACCGCGTGAGCCACTGTGCTGTACAGCAGCTACGTCCGATGGCCCCCCTCATAATCCGATGCCAAGTGAATCCGGACCGCAGGCCGCCAGACCCGAGGACCGGAAGCCGCGCTGCAGATATTCGAGCATCCGCTTTAGGAGAGCGAGTGCCAAGTCCGATCGTCGATGCCTCTCACCTCGGCATATGCCGTCCGAGTTGACGGCTTCCCCTTGATCATTCCGCCTATATGTCGCGCGTTGCAGTCGTCCTTACAGCGCTGTCTCGGGGCAGCACTGCCGGTTGGACTCCCGCCGCTTGCGATCCTTCGTCTGATCCCAGCAAGCACAGAGTGACGTCAGATTCTCGAGCCACGTACATACATCGTCAGCGGTGAATTGTCGAGGTGCTTTCGCAAGGCCGGGAATGATGTAGAGCCGGACGAGCGGCTCATGGGCGATGGAGGCCACGAAGCGTTATGCCTGCCACACACTCAGTGCATTGAAGCTGTTACAGAACCGGACAAATAGGTAGATAGTTACGCGTTTGTGACCAATGTCAACGAGGTTGACTAGTCAGTCAATTTTCATGCAATCGGCTCTTGACTCTCTTAGTTACTTTGGGCACAATTGACACATTGCAAGACACATAGCACCCAGTCGAGACGCTTGTCAAACGCGCAGGCTCGAGGGTTTCGGAAGCTGCCCCAGATCTTGCGCATCTAATCCTAATACACGAGAAACGACACCCCGCAAAAGGAGGAACGAATGAGTTCACCTTCACGCCTGATACTGGGCTTCGATGCTTCGTGCGGTCGGTGCGCTGAGATCGCAAAGGCGGCGAAAAGGGCCGCTGGAGAGAAGCTTGAGGTCTTACCGCTGGGACATCAGGAAGTGCGTGAATTCCGTACTCAAGCGCTAGGAGAAGACGCTGCGTGGGTCCCTACACTTATTCGAGTGGAGGGAGACAGGGTCCAAGCATGGACTGGCCTCGCGATGGGTGCTCAACTCTTCGTACGGCTCGGTATGCGGGCAGCTATCAGGCTCTGCGCCGCGCTTGGTGACCTTGCGAGAGCAAATCGCGCGGCCAAGCGCGGAGAAGAGCCGGCAGCCAGGTACGGAGAAGAATCACTGGCGAGGCGTCGATTCTTACGCATTAGCGCGGGCGCAGGTATCGCAATAGGGATCGTTCTTACGGGTAAAGCACCGGCTCTAGCAGATGAGGCCGGCCGCGCCGAGGCATGGGTTGCGGCGAACAGAAATCGGCTTCCCAAGACCTACGAGAGATTTTCGACGTACAACATAACATACCGCCGGGCGATCTACCGAGAACTGGACCCGAAAGCCAGGCAGCAGCTCTGGGCTGATCACATCGCGAATTATCGCATGACCCATGCGAATCTGACCAATGAGCAGAACGCGGCATTAGCTAAGGTGGATGCGCGCGTGGCTCAGCTGAACACGTTCACAACCCGCGTCAGAGAAAAAGCGGACCCCGAGGACGAGCGACTCCTACAGGATTTGACCCAAGCATTCGGCCAAGACGAAGCGATCGCATTGGTTGCTGTCCTGGGCCCAGCGGATAAGCCGAGCCCTGAGGCAGCGAACTCAAGCAATTCTGGGGTCCTGGTAACGTGCGAGTGCTCCACCCAGTACGACCTCTGTTATTGGCCCTCGCAGAGCAATAAGGTCTGCTCCCAGTTGCCAAGCTGTTCGGTGACCTGGGACGGATGCGGCCTCTTTTATCAGTATGGCTGCAACGGGATGTGCGTATCCGGTTGCGGCTGTTAGTCAAGAAACACCGCAGTGGCGGCCAGGAATTATATATAATTCCTGGCCGCTCTCCTGCATTTCGGAACACTGCCGAACTCTAAGGCCTTGTCCAGCCCGAAGGTGGAGGTTCTCTTAATACGCTTATTACCTGATTACGTAGAGCTGAGTGTGTTACCCCGAGGCGCGTCAGGGCGTTTGCAGCTTTGCCTTGGTCTTCTTTAATCAGACCCAGCAGCAGGTGCTCGGTGCCGACATATCGATGTTTCAGGGCATGCGCCTCAAGCCGCGCGTAATTCAAAACATTCTCGGTTCGCTGATCGAGTTCGGGTCGTGCAGCTGTGTTCGTCTTGCTGTCGTCTCGATCATCTGTGAGCTCGCCGGCTAGTCCATCGAGGTCAATGCCGAGCTTCCCTAGGCAGTAAGCTCCTACTCCAGCCCTGTTCTTGGTAAGACCAAGTAACACATGTTCCGGGCTGACTCGGTCGACGTGTGTGCTGACGGCTTCTTCAACCGCTAACTCGAGGACTCTCTGTGCATGCTTTGTGAAAAGTCGTTCAATTGGCCAGTGAAGGACTCTGTTTCTAAACATCTGGCATCCTCCAGCTCGATCTCGGCTTACTCGCCAGTCTATACCCTGTCTCGTGACACTAGCGGCAGAACTTTGTAATTTCATGCTCGGCTGGATGGTGCGATGAGATCCCGATCGGACTTCCCGGCTGTCCTCCTGCTCTGCGTTGCGCTCATCGAAGTGGCGCGGGAGCTTTCGAGTTCGAGGAAGTGCGTATCGCACCCGCCTGAAAGTCACGCTCTGAGAACATGAGCCCTCCGTCGGCCCCGACGTCGCTAACGATCCCGAGTAAACTAGTACCCGCTCTCTCGGAACGGAATAGGTCATTCTGCCAATGCCCATTCGGGCAGTCACATCAATGTCATGAACCCTCGTGCGCCTCTATTGTTTCATTGATATTTTCTCTGCATTTTACAGTTGAGTGCGAGGGGCAGCACCTCTCGGCTGCCACGCACTCTTCATTAGATCATGGTAGTTGCATATACGCTTGTGTTGTCTATAAACCATAAAGCTCCTGTCGTCACGACACCAGGTGTGCGGCCCTGCACACTCTTCCCCTGTCCTGATACCTTCGCCATCGACCCACCGCGGAGCGGCAGCGGGCCGGCGACGGAGGGGCAAGCCCGGCCTCGTGTGGACGTCAACCTGGTCGTGATTCCTCGGTCATTGGATGCCATCGGTTACGGCCGGGCTTGAGCCGTAGGAGTCGGCCTGCTGGGCTTGCCTGGGTCGATGGCGGGCGAGGTGATCAGGGCTTCCCAGCCATCTACGAACCTTGGCTTCCGCGAAATGATCACCTCGGGGCCGGAGATCCCCGCCGAAGGCAACACAAGACCTTGGCCCGTGACGGCGCGCCGCGTCGTCCTGATCGAGCTGCTGGCCATGGTGTTTTCGTTCGCCTGGGAGCGCGTGGTCTCGGTGGCTGAGGAGCGCGCGGGCGGCGCCGGCCGGGACCGGCCGGAGAGCCGCATGCCCGGCCGGCTGGCCGCCCGCCGCGCGAGCAGGCCGCCGCAGGCGGGCCGCCTTGAACCAGTAAAGAAACTCTGAGCCACTCAGACGGCAGGTTCTAGATCACGAGGTCAATGCCGTTGTCGCTGAGCTCCTGCGGCGTGAGGTCGGAGTCGGGGTCGTCGGCAAGCTCGGTGTGGTAGCCGATCTCGTAGCGGTTGGCGGGGGCTTTGATCTCAGTGACCTCGATCGGACGGCTGTTGGCGTGGGCCATCGTGCGTCTAGATCATCCGCGACTACGAAGACGGCCTGGCCATCGCACCGACCAACTACACCGTGAGCGACGCCGTGACCTACTGGCTCGCTCACGGTCTGGGCGGCCGGTCCCCCAGCACGGTCCGGATGTACACCACGTTCGCGGAGACCCACGTCCTCCCGGCGCTCGGCGCGCGCAAGCTGCGTGACCTGTCCGTGGAGGACGTGGATTCCTGGCTGACGAGCAAGAAGGGAGAACTCAGCACGCGCTCACTCAAGCTGATCCACGGCATCCTGAACCGCGCGGTCAAGAGCGCAATGCGCCGCGACAAGGTGAAACGGAACGTCGTCGATCTCTGCGAGATCCCGAAGGGCGCGCGGGCCGCCCGTCGAAGGCGCTCACCCTGGCACAGGCTCAGGCCATCCTTGACGAGGCGGCCAAGGCCACGCCGCGCATGCGAGCGTACATCGTGCTCTCGCTGCTGATCGGCGCTCGGACCGAGGAGCTTCGTGCGCTCACCTGGTCACACGTCGTCGCGTACGACGAGAAGCGGCAGGCGTGGTTGCCCGTTGACGAGGCCGGCTGGGACCACGAGGAGTTTCCACGTCTGGCGCTCGGTCCGGCAGAAGGGCGACACCAAGACCGTCAAGTCCCGTCGATCCCTCAAGCTGCCCCGCCTCTATGTAGACGCCCTTCACGCCCTGGTCGACGAGCAGACCTCCAGCGAGTACGACCTCGTCTTCCGTACCAAGAACGGCACGGCGCTCACCGCTCACAACGTACGACGCGACTTCCGGAAGATCCTCGACAACGCCGATCTCCCCGGCAAGGAATGGTCCCCACGCGAGATGCGGCACAGCTTCGTGTCGCTGCTGTCCGACTCCGGCGTCCCGATCGAGGACATCTCCCGCCTCGTCGGCCACCGGAACACCGTGGTCACCGAGACCGTCTACCGCAAGCAGATCCGCCCGGTGCTCATGCAGGGCGCAGAGAAGATGGACAGCCTCTTCGAGGCATAGTCACCCAGATAGTCACTCGGTCCGCGAAAACAAGATCGGCAAAACGCCGTTTCACCAGGTGGGCGGTACTGGGTTCGAACCAGTGACCCCTCGCTTGTAAGGAGCCATGATCGCTCCCGGCAGTAGGCTGACCTGCGGGCCGACCTGGGACGCCGCTCCCCCGCTGGCCGTCCCCGAGCTGCCCTAATTGCACGCTAATGGCACGGCGATCACGCCTCTTGCCGCAGCTCGCGGCCTCTCCTGATCATGGCTTGTCGGCCACCTCTCCACCGTCTAATGGCACGCTAATGGCACGACGATCAAGGGGCGTACCGCGAAGTGCAGACCTGCACACTTCTCCCCTGCCTGATCTTCCCGTCTGCCTCGACCCACCGCGAAGCGGCAGCGGGCCGGCGACGGAAGGTCAAGCCCGTCCTCGCGTGTACCTCAACCGGCCACCCTTCCTCGATCATCAGACGCCAACGGTCACGGACGGGCTTGAACTGGAGGAGTCGGGCTGCTGGGCTCTGCCTGGGTCGCGGCAGGCGGGACGATCAGGCCCACCTCAGCCACTACGGACCTGCCCCGCGTTCATCGCGATCATCCCGGAGCCGAGGCCCCCGCCGGAGGCATGGTTGTGCGGAGCGATGTCAGGATGGCGGATCATGGGAGACCTTCATCCTCTTGGCGATGACGAGACGATCATCGCTGCGATGGAGCAATGGCGGCGTGATCGTACTGGGGTGCTTCAAGCGGCAGGGACAGCCCTGACTATGGAAGGACCGTTTGAGGCACCCGGCATGGACCCCGTCTACATCCTCCGCTTGGAGCAGCCTCCGGTGGAGATCGATGTCGCCGTTTTCCGAGGCGGCATTCTGGACGTGACCCGAATCAACTGGGGCGACCAGTCGCTTGATCCGGAAGGAGTCGAGGTCTCGTCAGCGGTTGAACTGTTAGCGGCGTTGGATCGAATCGCGGGTTGCTAGCGGCGGCGTGCCGGCGTTCGGCGCGATGGCTCGATACGGCGCGGTGCGCGTGCGGCGAGGCCCCGCGGACGCCCGCGCCGCGACCGGCCCCCAGGCCGCAGCGCGGCGCGGGGACGTCGACGCGGGGGGTACGCGAGGTCGCGGCGCTGCGGCGGATGGACCTGGACCTGAACGCCGGGACCGTCAGTATTCGGCAACAGCACGTCGAGTTGGACACGGGCGAACTCCTCGTCGGGCCGCCCAAGTCACGTGCCGGTCTGCGGACGGTGGCGATTCCAGAGGCGATCATTCCGGCGCTACGTCAGCACCTCGACCAGTTCACCGAGTCGGAACCGACCGCGCTCGTCTTTAATGGGGCGAACGGCGGCATCCTGCGGCGCAGCAACTTCCGGCGGGCCGTCAAGTGGAGCGAGACGACACGCAAGCTCGGCGTTCCCGGGCTCCATTTCCACGATCTTCGCCACACCGGGAACACGATCGCGGCCAGTGCCGGCGCTTCCCTTCGCGACCTGATGGCACGCATGGGCCATGACAGCGTGCGCGCCGCGATGATCTACCAGCACCGCACGGCGGAGGCGGACAAGGGCATCGCCGACGCGATGAATCGCAAGATCAAAAGGGCCAAGATCCAAAGCTAATGGCACGTTAATGGCACGAAGCCCCGTGGCGTGATCGCTACGGGGCTTGTTTTTGCAGGTGGGCGGTACTGGGTTCGAACCAGTGACCCCTCGCTTGTAAGGCGAGTGCTCTACCGCTGAGCTAACCGCCCGGACCGGACTACACCTTACGACACCGACCCGCCTCTCAGCACATCGAGCGACCAGTCGGCGCCCGCGTCGTGCTCTCCCGCCGCCTGCCAGCCGAGGAGCGCCGCGCCGAGCATCCCCGCCAGGGGGCCCAGGGCGGCCGGGCGCAGGGGCGGGGGCTCCCGGAAGGCCAGACGGCCGGCCAGCCGCTCCCGCAGCGGCTCGAACAGGGCCGGACCGGCCTCCGCCAGGCCGCCGCCGATCACGATCAGAGCCGGGTCTAGCACGAGCACGTACGACGCGAGGGCGATGGCCAGGGCCTCGATCGCCTCGCCGAACACCTCGGCCGCCACCGGGTCTCCCGCGGACGCGAGCTCCACGACCTCCTTCGCCGTCGCCGTACGGCCGGAGCGGGCCGTGAAGCGCCGGGCCACGGCCGAGGCGGAGGCGTAGGTCTCCAGGCAGCCGATCTGCCCGCAGGCGCACTTCTCCCCCGCTGGCCAGACGGCCGCGTGCCCGAGCTCGCCGCCCCAGCCGTGCGCACCGCCGTACGGCTCGCCGCGGAGCACCACCGCGCCCGCGATGCCGGTGCCGATGGGCAGGAAGAGGAAGTCGGCGACGTCGCGCCCCGCGCCGAAGACGCTCTCGGCCAGGCCGCCCGTACGGACGTCGTGGCCGAGCCGCGCCGGGACGCCGGGAGGCGTGAACGCCTCGGCGGGCACGTCGCGCCAGCCGATGTTGGCCGAGTAGACGGCGGTGGACGCGGTGACGATGCCCGGGACGGCCAGGCCCACCCCGGCGGGCTCGGTGCCGTACCGGGAGCGGCCGAGGCCGGCGATCTCGCCGACGTAGGCGCGCACGGCCTCCACCACCGCGTCCGGACCGTCCTCGCGCGCTGTGGGACGCCCGGCGAGGACGGTGACCTCGCCGGCGCGGGTGACGAGGCCGCCCTTCATGGAGGTGCCCCCCACGTCCAGCGCGACGACGTACGTCACGATCGGCCCAGCACCCTGTCGAGGGCCGCCTCCACCTCCGCGGCGAGGCCGGGCATGCGGGCCGGACCCGGCGGGCCGGCCGTGACGAGCGGCTCACCGTCGCGGGCGAGCCGCACCTCCCCGCAGGAACGGCACTCGATCTCCCCCAGGCGGCAGATCAGCGCGATCGAGCCGCACGAGGCGCACGTGTCGAGATCGAGGTCGTGCACACGCTGGCAGTCCGGGCAGACGAGGACCTGCGCCTCGTGGCGCACCGCGCGCTTCCAGGGACTGGCGCCGCGGACGGGGTCGGTCTGCCGGGCCCCGCACCTGTAGCAGGGCATCGTGGCCTCCAATGGGCGAGTCGGAGTCGGAGTCGGATATGTCAGTGCCCGGGGGCGGGCAATGAAACGATCAGATTTCCGCGAGCGCCTTGCGGTACTCGTCGATATCGCGTGCGGAGCCGATCGGCTTGACGACCTTCCAGCGGACGACGCCCTCGCCGTCGATGACGAACGTGCCCCGGAGCGCGAGTCCCCTGTCCTCGTCGAGGACACCGTACGCCCGGGCGACCTCACCGTGGGGCCAGAAATCCGACAACAGGGGAAACGAGAAGCCCTCCTGGTCGGCCCAGGCACGCTGGCTGAACATCGAGTCGACCGACACCGCCAGCAACTGGACGTGCGGAGGCAGGGAGCCGGCCAGCTCGTCGCGGATCGCCGCGAGCTCGCCGTGGCAGACGGGGCTGAAGGACAGGGGATAGAAGACGAGCATGACCGTCCTGCCACGCAGGCCGGAAAGACGCACGGGAACGCCGTGCTGGTCCTTGAGCGCGAAATCCGGAGCCCGCTGCCCGACCTCTATCGCCATGAGCAGTCCCTCCCCAGGTGTCCGCCCATCATCCTGCCGTACGGCATCCCGGGCCGTACGGCAGGGCAATTCTCAGCGGCGGGCCTTCGGGGCGACGAGTCTCGTGCCCGACCAGTCCCTGGCGGCGCTCACGCTGCTCGTCTGCGACAGGCCCGCGGTCGCCGCGTCCTCACCGATGTCGCTGGGCTCCACGTGGCCGTCGCGCCCCGCCTTGGGGGTCAGCAGCCAGATCTGGCCTCCGTCGGCGAGTGCGGTCATCGCGTCGCTAAGGGCGTCGAAGAGGTCGCCGTCGCCGTCCCTCCACCAGAGCAGCACCACGTCGACGACGTCGTCGTAGTCCTCGTCCACCAGCTCGTTGCCGGTCAGCTCCTCGATGGACTGGCGCAGCGCCTCGTCGCAGTCCTCGTCCCAGCCGACCTCCTGCACCACCTGACCGGCTTTGAGGCCGAGTCGTTCGGCCAGGCCGCGCTCGTCCTGCGCCTGACCCGCGGTCGCGCTCACGTTCATCCCTCCTGCTTGGGGTGACCCCGCCCATATTTGCGGTTGTCCTGGCTCGTTGAGAGCCATGCTTCGGCACAGTCCACACGCTGCGACCCGTAGTCGTCAACGGTCGCCACGGTGGCTGACCCGCACCGTTATCTCTTAATCGGTCAAAAACGACAAACGTACACGCCTGTCGGGGTTGTCGACGTTGAGGTCGATCAGGGCGACCGACTGCCAGGTCCCCAGCGCCAGCCTGCCTCCGAGGACGGGAACGGTGGCGTACGGCGGTATGAAGGCGGGCATGACATGCGACCTCCCGTGCCCACGGGAGCCGTGCGCATGCCGCCACCGGTCGTCCGCCGGCAGCAGGTCGCCCAGAGCGGCGAGCAGGTCCTCGTCGCTGCCGGAGCCGAGCTCCAGCAGCGCCACGCCGGCCGTCGCGTGCGGGACGAAGACGTGCAGCAGCCCGTCTCCCCCGCACTCGCGCGCGAAATCGGCGCACTCCTCCGTTATGTCGTGCACACGTTCCCGCGCGCCGGTCCGTACCTCGATCACCGTCGATTTCACATCCGCGATATTACGATTCGCGCTGAGCTGGGAGGACGACGGCGTCCGGCCCGGGGAAGACGAGCGCCTCGTGCCCGTCCTCGTACTTCACCAGGAACGGCGGGCCGCCCTCTGGGCCGCGGACCTCGACGATGACACCGTGCTTCTCGTGGTCGCCCACTACCGCGCCGTGCACCACCAGCCGGTCCCCTACGGTTGCGTGCATCTCGATCCCCCCTCTCTCCAGAGCCTGGTACGGCTATCGCCACCTGGAAAGAGGAGAAACCCTCCTCTCCACAGAGGGAGGGACAACCCATACCAAAACGTTACGCGGCCGCGAGGCGCCCGGCGGGGACGTGTGGCCCGGCGCGCGTCCGGGCCCCGCGAACCCGCCGGAGACGGGGGACGCGCGATGCGGACGGTTCCGGAGACGACGGCGGGAGCACCGCCCCGCGGCGCCCTCCGCCCTGTCACGGCGAATCCGCCACGCCTGCCGGGTAGGCCGGGACCAGACCGGGTAGGGAGGCTCCGACCAGGCACGATGCGGTACCGATGCCTGTTGGGGTGCCCCCGGCGCCAACCGGGAATGGATGGTGAGTAAAAATCGTCCTACCATCGGTGGTCTAGGCCAAGACCTACCCCGCAGCCAGCGCGGACGGTTCGGTTACCGGGGAGTAGAGATGCGCTTTCCGGTATGACGAGACAGGATGGAAGACGACCCGCAACGCCGCGATCAAGCGCTGACCGCATCGCAGCAGGCAACACAGACGTAACAGACTCGACGAGACAAAGTCCATCTCGGAAGGCGAGACCCAGTGGCTTCCGGACGCCAGCGTTTTTCGATCATCAGTGACGGCCTACCCAGCCAGTTGCCTGATGTCGATCCGAGCGAGACCAACGAATGGCTCGAATCGCTCGACAACGTCATCAAGACCGAGGGCCGCACCCGGGCCCGCTACCTGATGCTCCGGCTGCTCGAGCGCGCCCGCGAACACCAGGTCGGCGTGCCCGGCCTGCGGAGCACGGACTACATCAACACCATCCCCCCGGAGCGCGAACCCTGGTTCCCCGGGGACGAGTACGTCGAGCGCCGCATCCGGGCCTACATCCGCTGGAACGCGGCGGTCATGGTGACCCGCGCCAACGCGCGGACCAACGTCGGCGGCCACATCGCCACCTACGCGTCCGCGGCCTCGCTCTACGAGGTGGGCTTCAACCACTTCTTCCGCGGCAAGGACCACGGGGAGTCGGGCGACCAGATCTTCATCCAGGGGCACGCGGCCCCCGGCATCTACGCCCGCGCCTTCCTGGAGGGCCGCCTCGACGCGCCCCAGCTCGACGCGTTCCGCCAGGAGCTGTCCCACGGGATCAAGGGCCTGCCGTCCTACCCGCACCCGCGGCTGATGCCGGACTTCTGGGAGTTCCCCACGGTGTCGATGGGCCTCGGCCCGATCGGCGCCATCTACCAGGCCCGGTTCAACCGCTACCTGCTCAGCCGGAAGATCAAGGACACCAGCCGCAGCCACGTCTGGTGCTTCCTCGGCGACGGCGAGATGGACGAGCCCGAGTCGCTCGGCGCGATCGGCGTCGCGGCCCGTGAGGAGCTCGACAACCTCACCTTCGTCATCAACTGCAACCTGCAGCGGCTCGACGGCCCGGTGCGCGGCAACGGCAAGATCATCCAGGAGCTGGAGTCGTACTTCCGCGGCGCCGGCTGGAACGTCATCAAGGTCGTCTGGGGCCGTGACTGGGACCCGCTGCTGGCGGCCGACGTCGACGGCGTGCTGGTCAACCAGATGAACACCACGCCCGACGGGCAGTTCCAGACCTACTCGGTAGAGTCGGGCGCCTACATCCGGGAGAACTTCTTCGGCGGCGACCCGCGCCTGCGCAAGATGGTCGAGCACATGACCGACGACGACATCCGCAAGCTGTCGCGCGGCGGCCACGACTACCGTAAGGTGTACGCCGCGTTCAAGGCGGCCCGCGAGCACGTCGGCCAGCCGACCGTCATCCTGGCCCAGACCATCAAGGGCTGGACGCTCGGCAAGGACTTCGAGGCGCGCAACGCCACCCACCAGATGAAGAAGATGAGCAAGGCCGAGCTCAAGGAGTTCCGCGACCGGCTCTACCTGCCCATCCCGGACAAGGACCTCGAGGCCGACCTCCCGCCCTACTTCCACCCGGGCGAGGACAACGACGAGATCGCCTACATGAAGGAGCGCCGGGCGGCGCTCGGCGGCTACCTGCCCAAGCGGGTAGTACGCGCCAAGCCGCTCAAGCTTCCCGGCGACCCCGTCTACTCCGGCCTGCGCAAGGGTTCGGGCAAGCAGAACGTCGCCACGACCATGGCGTTCGTCCGCCTGCTCAAGGACCTCATGCGCGACAAGGAGATCGGCGCCAGGTTCGTGCCGATCATCCCGGACGAGGCCCGCACGTTCGGTGTGGACGCGATGTTCCCGACCGCCAAGATCTACTCGCCCCACGGCCAGACGTACGAGGCGGTCGACCGCGAGCTTCTGCTGTCGTACAAGGAGTCGACCGAGGGTCAGATCCTGCACGAGGGCATCAGCGAGGCCGGCTCGATGGGCTCGGTCCTCGCGGTGGGCACGTCGTACGCCACGCACGGCGAGCACATGATCCCGGTCTACATCTTCTACTCGATGTTCGGGTTCCAGCGGACCGCCGACCAGATGTGGCAGCTGGGCGACCAGATGGGCCGCGGCTTCCTGCTCGGCGCCACCGCCGGCCGCACCACGCTGAACGGCGAGGGCCTGCAGCACGAGGACGGCCACACCCCGCTGATCGCCTCGACCAACCCCGCCGCCGTGTCGTACGACCCGGCGTGGGCGTTCGAGATCGCGCACATCGTCAAGGACGGCCTGCGGCGGATGTACGGGGAGCACCCCGAAGACATCTTCTACTACCTGACCGTCTACAACGAGCCCTACCCGCAGCCGGCCGAACCGGAGAACGTGGACGTCGAGGGCATCCTCAAGGGTCTCTACCTCTACGCTCCGGCGGCGGGTGAAGGACCGAAGGCGAACATCCTGGTGTCCGGCGTCGCCGGCCCGTGGGCGCTGGAGGCACAGCGGATGCTGGCGGAGGACTGGGGGGTGTCGGCCTCGGTCTGGTCGGCCACCTCCTGGAGCGAGCTGCGCAGGGACGCCCTCACCGTCGAGGAGCACAACCTGCTCAACCCCGACGCCGAGCAGCGCGTGCCGTACGTGACCAGCAAGCTGTCGGGCGTGCCGGGGCCGTTCGTGGGCGTCAGCGACTACATGCGCGCCGTCCCGGACCAGATCGCCCAGTGGGTGCCGGGTGACTGGTCCTCGCTCGGGACCGACGGCTTCGGCCTGTCGGACACGCGTTCGGCGCTGCGCCGCCACTTCCACGTGGACGCGGCCTCGATCACGCTGGCGGTGCTGACCCAGCTCGTACGGCGCGGCGAGGTCAAGGCCGAGGTCCTGCAGGAGGCCGTCGCCCGCTACCACCTCAAGAACGGGGTGACCGAGGTGTCGGCCCAGCAGACCCCGGAGACCAACGACACCCAGTCCATGGGCGTCTGACCCGCGGATCCGTCCGGCGGCCCCCGCTCCGGCGGGGGCCGCCGTCGTTTCCCGCACCTTCGCCACAGACCGCTCGCCGCCGGACGCTCAGGGGCGGGCCTCCACCGCAAGGCCCTCGCCGCTCGTCTCCGTCCCACCGCACGTGAGCGGCTCGCGAAGAGGACTTGCACTGCGGTACCCGCCGGTCCCAAGCCACCTCCAAGCAAGAAACAAGACCGTTCCATCACGCTTGCTGCCGTGGATGGAAATATCAGGAAATACTTCGGCAGACTGACCGGGGGGATGGCCGCGATCGCGGCTTTCGCCCTGCTTGTCACGGCCGCTCCCGCTTCGGCGGACCCCGGGGACGAGATCCCCGTCGGCACCCGGCTGGCCGCTCGCACCCACCCGGCCGTGCAGCTCACCAGCATCACCTACTCCGGCGAGGTCGTCGTCCCGAGCAGCCAGGCCAAGGAGGCCGCATGGGACCAGCTGACCAACGAGGCCACGCAGGCCGTGCTCGCCGGCAAGATCCCCTCCGATGAGCGGAGCATCGCCAAGTTCCTCTTCCAGCGCGTGGCGTCCGACGTCGACCGGTACCTCGCGCCCGTCGGCCCGGAGCGTACGGTCAAGGCCCAGGTCGGCGGCATGTGCACGGGCTGGTGGGTCACCCCCGACGGCTACATGGTCACCGGCGCGCACTGCGTGCAGATGAGCGACCAGGAGCTGTCGCAGACCTTCGCGCAGCAGGCGCTGGAGAAGTTCAACAAGCAGGACGCGAAGGACATGATCAACGCCCTGCGGAACTTCGAGGCCGATAAGGAGATGATCGAGCTCGTCCAGCAGATCTACGTCACCTTCAACAGCACCCACCTGGAGATCCGCGGCCTGCAGAAGAGCCTGTCGGTCCTGCAGAGCCTGCCCGGCGGCGGCGTCGACAAGACGGCCAAGGAGGTCCCGGCCGAGCTGGTCTCGGTCGGTGAGAGCTACCCGGGCAAGGACTTCGCCCTGCTCAAGGTCAACGGCCAGCAGAACCTGCCGACCGTGCCGCTCGGCGAGGACGTCGACGTGCAGACCGGCGACACGCTCTACATCAGCGGCTTCCCCGGCCTGGTGACCAACACGCCCTGGTTCAGCGTCGAGTCGAAGCTCGACCCCGCGCTCACCGAAGGGCCGTACAACGCCAAGCGCAGCACGCAGGAAGGCGTGCCGTACATCCAGACGCAGGCGCCCTCCTACCACGGCAACTCCGGTGGTCCCGTGTTCAGCCGGGCGGGCAACGTCGTCGGCATGCTCATCGCCGGCACCGTGAGCGAGAACGGCGAGGCGTCGGAGAACGAGAGCTTCGTGCTCCCGGTCTCGATCATCAAGGAGAAGCTGAACGAGAAGAACGTCAAGCCCTCCGCGTCGCTGACGACGACCAAGTACAACGAGGCGCTCGACGACTTCTTCAAGCGGCACTACAAGGACGCGCTGCCGAAGTTCCGCGAGGTCCAGGCGCTGTTCCCGAGTCACCCGTACGTCGCGAAGTACATCACCGACTCCCAGCAGGCGATCTCCTCGGGCAAGGACGAGACCCCGCAGCCGATGTGGGTGTGGATCGCCGTCGGCGCCGGTGCGCTGATCCTCGTCGGCGGCGGCCTCCTGCTGCTGCTCCTCCTGCGCAGGCGCAAGAAGGACTCCGCCTCCCCGCAGGGCCAGGCGCCCTCGCCCGCGTACGGCGGCCCCTACCCCGGGCCGAACTCCGGCGGCGGCTACCCGGCCCAGGTCGGCGGCGGTTACGACCGGCAGCCGGTGAACGGCCAGGTGCTCCCCCAGGGCTGGCAGCCGCAGAGCCTGCCGCCCGCCGACGGGCCGGCGCGGACGGCCGGAGGCTACGAGGCGCCGCGCCCCGGCGGCTACGACCAGCGTCCGGACGCCCACGACCGGCGCTCGGACGGCCACGACCGGCAGCGGCCTGGCTCGGGCTACGACCCGCAGCGGCCCGACGGCGCGACGCAGTACGTGCGTCCCGCGCCCTACGGTCAGCAGCGGCCGCACGCCATGCCGGGCCAGGCCCCGGCCGACGCCGGCGCGCCGGACGTCGCCGACCTGGAGCGGGAGATCGCCGAGCTGCGCCGTCAGCTGCAGCACCGTCGGCCGGAGGCGTGACGGCCGAGCGGGAGGGTGACACCTCACCCTCCCGCGCAGCCCCCTCAGCCGATCCCAGCGGGAACAACACGGGCCGGGCGCACCTGATGGTGCGCCCGGCCCTTGTGTCGTGTCTCTTGGGCCTGTGGCCCGCCGCGCAGGACCCCGTGCAGGACCCCGTGCAGGACCCCGTGCAGGACCCCGCGCAGGACCCCGTGCAGGAACGCCGTGCAGCCTTCCGCCGGGCCTATCGTCGGACAGTCCCTGGGCATGGCCTCCGCGGCGGGAGAGCCGTCCTGGCCGGACGTGGTGGCGGCGTGGGGGTGAGGACATGGCGAAGGGCCGGGTCGCGCGTGTGCGCGGCCCGGCCCCGGGGCCTCACGGGAGCTGGGGAGAGAGGTCAGCTCTCGGAGGAGAAGGCGGCGTCGAAGGCGGCCTCGGGTGGGGTGATGGCGTTGAGGGAGCGGATGTAGGCGAGGGATTCGGGTGCGCCGTGCAGCCGGTCCATGCCCGCGTCCTCCCACTCGATGGAGATGGGGCCGTCGTAGCCGATGTGGTTGAGTGCGCGGAAGCACTCCTCCCAGGGGACGTCGCCGCGTCCGGTGGACACGAAGTCCCAGCCGCGGCGGGGGTCGGCCCAGGCCAGGTGGGAGGCCAGGCGGCCGCGGCGGCCGTCGCGGGTGGCGACCCGGGCGTCCTTGCAGTCGACGTGGTAGATCTTGTCGGCGAAGTCGAGGATGAACCCGGCGGGGTCCAGGCCCTGCCACACCATGTGGGAGGGGTCCCAGTTGAGGCCGAAGGCCGGGCGGTTGCCGATGGCCTCCAGGGTTCGCAGGGTGGTGTGGTAGTCGTAGGCGATCTCGCTGGGGTGTACCTCGTGGGCGAAGCGGACGCCGACCTCGTCGAAGACGTCGAGGATGGGGTTGAAGCGGTCGGCGAAGTCGGCGTAGCCGGCTTCGATCATCGACGGTGGGACCGGCGGGAACATGGCCAGGGTGTGCCAGATGGAGGAGCCGGTGAAGCCGACGACGGTCTTGACGCCGAGTTTGGCGGCCGCGCGGGC